>CAZJDL010000070.1:0-22118 GCA_964544755.1 uncultured Pseudomonadales bacterium
CGCTGGCGAATAAACTCACAATCTTTTAGTCTGGTGTTATCGTTGGCTTAACTAGGGAGAAACAGACCGCGATGAAGGTGATGATACTCGCCGGAGGACACGGCACCAGGCTGGCTGAGGAGACCGAGGTCCGTCCTAAACCGATGGTTGAAATCGGCGGCCAGCCGATGCTCTGGCACATCATGCAGTACTATACTCACTTCGGCTTCAACGAATTCGTTATCGCGTTGGGCTACCGGCAGGAATATATCAAGCGCTGGTTTCGCGACCGCGTGACACTGGCCGGCGATATGACAATCGATACCACGACGGGCGCCATTGGCCTCTCCAACGCCAGCCGCGAGAACTGGGTTGTACAACTGGTTGACACCGGCGATAACACCCAGACTGGCGGGCGCATCAAACGCCTGCAACCCTTGATCGAGGACGATACATTCATGCTGACCTGGGGGGATGGCCTGGCGGATGTCGACCTTAACGCCCTCCTCGACTTTCACAAGGCGCACGGCAAACTGGCCACGCTGACCGCGGCGCGGCCACCAGCACGTTATGGCCACCTGGAATTCGAGGGGGATCAGGTCACCTGCTTCACCGAGAAACCACAGCTAGCGGAGGGCTGGATCAACGGCGCATTTTTTGTACTCGACCGCGGCGTTTTTGACTATATCGACGGTGACTCGACCCAGTGGGAGAAAGAACCGCTGGAGAACCTCGCGCGCACCGGGCAGCTAATGGCGTATAAGCATCACGGTTTCTGGCAATGCATGGATACGCTGCGTGAGAAGTACATTCTGCAAACGTTGTGGGACGGCGGTAACGCGCCCTGGGCCATCTGGGAGCGGCAGTGAGGGTACTGGTCACCGGGCACAATGGCTACATCGGCTGTGTGCTCGTGCCGATGCTGCGGGCTGCCGGACACGATGTGGCGGGGCTCGATACTGACTACTACGCGCAAAGCCTGCTTTTCCCGTATAAATCAGGCATCACGGAAATCCAGCGTGACGTACGCGATGTCAAACCTGGCGATGTTGAGGGCTTTGCAGCCATTATCCACCTCGCCGGTTTGTCCAACGACCCATTGGGGGACTACAACCCCTCCGTGACCTTCCACATCAACCACCGCGCCTCGGTGCGCCTGGCCGGGCTGGCAAAACAGGCGGGCGTACGGCGCTTCCTGTTTGCTTCCTCATGCAGCGCCTACGGCTCCGCCGGGGACGAGCTGTTGACTGAAGACGCCACGCCGACTCCCGTGACGCCTTACGGCCAGGCAAAAGTTTTGGTGGAGCGTGATGTCAGCCCGTTGGCGGGCCCAGGTTTCTGTCCGACATTTCTGCGCGCGGCCACAGCCTATGGCGCGTCACCCAACCTGCGCTTCGACCTGGTGCTGAATAACCTGACGGTCTGGGCCTGCACGGCCGGCCTGATCTATTTAAAGAGTGACGGCGCCGCCTGGCGTCCTGTCGTCCATGTCGAGGATATTGCCCGCGCTTATATCGCGGTGCTGGAAGCACCCACGGAGCAGGTATATAACAAAGCATTTAATATTGGCGTCACAGCGGAGAACTATCGAGTGCGCGACATCGCCAGGCTGGTGCAGGAAGTCGTGCCAAATTGCAAGCTGGAGTACGCCGACGGCGCCAGCGCTGATGCGCGCAACTATCGGGTCGACTGTGATTTAATCGCCCGTACCCTGCCTGCTTTTAAACCCCGGTGGACTGCACGCCGTGGCATCGAGCAATTGTATCAGGTGTATCAGTCGGTCGGCTTGCGCAAGGATGAGTTTGAAGGCCCGCGCTTCAAGCGTATCGCGCACATTCAGCAATTGGTTCAGCAACAGCGGCTCGATAGCCAGCTAAGATGGCGCCGTTCCACGAATCAATCGATGCGAAACGCACCGTGATACGAGCTGCCCGCGCATGCCGGTCCTGCGCTTCTCACCGGCTTGAGCTGGTTCTGGCGCTGGGTAATACGCCGTTGGCAGACGCGCTGCGAACGCCCCAGCAACTTAACGAAAACGAACCGGTGTTTCCGCTGGATCTGGTGTTTTGTCACGATTGTTCTCTCGTACAAATACTGGCGACTGTAGATCCGAAGCTGTTGTTTGGCCCCGACTACCCCTACTTCTCTTCGTTCTCGCCCACTCTGCTGCGACACTCGCGCGCCAACGTCATGGAGCTGATAACAAGCCGGCAACTGGACAAAACCAGCTTCGTTATCGAACTTGCCAGCAATGATGGTTACCTGCTAAAAAACTATGTCGCGGAGGACATAACGGTGTTAGGTATCGACCCCGTCGAACCCTGCGCCAGGGCCGCAACGGAAGCCGGCGTACCCACGGTGAACGATTTCTTTAGTCTGGTGTTAGCCGAACAGCTTGCGCAGGAGGGCAAACAGGCTGATGTCATCCATGCGAATAATGTATTGGCGCACGTGGCCGACACCAACGGCTTTGTTGAGGGTATCGCGCTGCTGTTAAAAGATCGTGGCGTGGCGGTCATTGAATGCCCTTACGTACGCGATCTGGTCGATCAATGCGAGTTTGACACCATCTATCACGAGCACTTGTGTTATTTTTCGGTGACGTCGCTGGATACGCTATTCCGGCGCCATCAACTTTACCTCAACGATATCAGGCGTCTTGAGATTCACGGCGGTTCGTTGCGCCTTTATGTGCAGCGCTTCGAGCACGTAGCCCCGGCGGTTGCGGCCATGCTGCGTGAAGAAGGCGAAGCCGGCGTCGACAAACTGGACTACTATCGAAACTTCGCTGGCGCGGTCAAACGTTTGAAAACCAGGCTGCAAACATTGCTGGGCGACCTCAAGCGTCAACACAAATCTATCGCCGCTTATGGCGCCGCGGCCAAGGGTGCTACCCTGATCAACTATGCGGGTATTGGCACCGAGACCGTCGATTTCGTGGTGGATCAAAACGTACACAAGCATGGCAAGTACATGCCCGGTCAGCGTCTGCCCATTTATGCCGCCGATCAACTGCTGCAACGAATGCCGGACTATGTATTGCTATTGGCGTGGAATTTCTTCGACGAAATCGCCAGCCAGCAACGGCAATACCGACGCCAGGGTGGCCGATTTATCATTCCTGTGCCAATGCCCCGCATAGTCTAGTGCGTGACAATCGCCGGCTAACGCTTCTTCAATGCCACGCAGTCTGTCGTACACCACTGTTGCCATATCTTGCGGTAGCTCGCTTCCAGCTGGCGGGTAAAAGTCGCTGCATCCAGCAACGCGGACTTTTGCATTCGTGCGCGCATGCCGGCGCGCCAGTCGCGCAAGCGTTCGATATCGCTGGCCATGTTTACGCAGGTCTGCACATAGTTCTGCGGCGTGCGGGCAATCCATTCGGTTAAACCGAGCGTGGTTAGAATGCTCAGACCCATACGCGCAGCCAGCCGCTGGCCGACCAGGGTTGCCACTGGTACGCCCATCCACAACGCTTCCAGGGTAGTGATACCGCCGTTATGCGGAAACGTTTCGAGTCCTATGTCTACCCGATGATACGTGCGCAGGTGGGTATCCGCCGGCCGTTCGTCGTCCAGAATCAGACGCTCTCGGGCAATGCCAAGACGCGCCATTTTGTTCACGAAAACCTGCCGCGTCGCCGGGTCGTTCAAGCTGCGTGTATTCGTATTCAGCAGCAGCCTGGAGTCGGGCACCGCGCGCAGGATTTGCGCCCACAACTGCAGGACTTTAGTGTTGGTTTTACAATACTGGTTGAGCGAGCCGAAGGTTACAAAACCGTTGCGCAATGCCGGCAGTTCGTTGACCGGCGGGCTATCGTCGGGCGGTCGATAGCAATACCAGCTCGCCGGCATACGGATTAGCTGCTCGGTACTGTAAGCCTCGGCGTCGCCCGGCGGTTCGATGTAACGATCGGTGATTCGATAGTCGATCGCAGACAGACCACGCGTGTTGGGATAGCCAAGGTATGCGACCTGGACCGGCGCCGGTTTCCTGGCAAACACCAACAGGCGGTTATAGGCGGTATGGCCGGCGAGATCGATCAGTATATCGATGCCATCACGCTCGATGCGCGCGGCCAGCGCTGCATCGCTGAGCCGGGCACAATTAGCCCAATGGTCGGCGTACTGTTGAATGCGTCGCGTCGTGGCGTCGGTTCGCGTGTCGGTAAAGTAGCAGAAAATGTCAAACTGCTGGTGCGCGTGTTGCGCCAACACCGGTTCAATAAAATAGGAATTGGCGTGCTTGCGAAAATCAGGGGCGACATAACCCAGCTTCAGTCTGCGCCGTGGGTCGCGCGTATTAGCATAATGGCGCGCCACCGTGAATGCGGCCGCGTGGCGCGACTCGAAGTCCTGGTGGGCGGCAAAAATAGCCTCCCGCTCATAGCCTGCAGCGTAATTCAGGTACAGCAGACGGTTACTGTCGGCGATCGTATTGCCGGGGTTGATCCCCACCGATTTCCTGAAATGTGCGAGTGACTCTTCCATTCTGGCCATGTCTTTCAGCACCAGACCCAAATCATTGTGCGCCGCGCCAAGGGCGGGCGCCAAGGCCAGCGCAGTTTGGTAGCGTGCAGCGGCCGCAGCGAATTGACCGAGATCTTGCAGGGCAAGTCCAAGGTTGTAGTGGGCGATGGCATTGTTGGGTTCCAATTCCAGCACGCGCTGACAACAAGCAACGGCCGCAGCGAGGTCGCCCTGTACGCGTAGCGAATTACCAAGATCAATGCGTGCTTGTGAAAAACCCGGGTTCAGCGCCAAGGCCTGGCGAAGCTGCTCCACAGCGGCGGCAATCTGACCGAAATCATGCAGCGCCAGCCCCAGGCCGTGGTGAAACTGCGGCTGCTGCGGGCCCAGCTTGAGCGCGCGTTGGCAACAGGCAACCGCTGTCTCAGGATCACCCAGCGCCCGCTCAACCTTGCCTAGCGCAGCATGGGCGGCGGCAAAATTGGCATCCAGCGCCAGTGCGCGCTGCAGACATTCACCGGCGTCGCTAAACTCACCCCGGTCGTGCAGCGCAAGACCGAGGTTATACCGGGTGCCGGCATGGTGTGGCTGTAACGCCAACGCTCGCTGGAAACAGGCGACCGCATCATCGAGTTTACCTTGGCTGCGCAGCACATTACCCAAACCGTTATGGGCGGCAACAAAGTCCGGGTTCAGGGCCAACGCACGTTGGAAGCTGACACCAGCTGCGGCCAATTTGCCTTGCGCCGCGAGCGCCTCGCCCAGGTTTTGGTGCGCCTCGGCAAATGCCGGCCGTAAGGCCAGCGCACGCTGATAGCAATCGATCGCCGCGCCGAGCTCCCCCTGATGCCTGAAAGCACTGCCGAGATTGCAATGAAATTCGGGCACAGAGCCGCGCAGTTTGATGGCCCGCTGAATCAGTTCAACCGCCGCGTCGTAATGCCGGAGTTGTCTCGCTATCACTCCCAGCAGGTGCAGTGCGTCGCTGTTCTCCGGCTCGATTTGCAGCGCCTCGCGACATAGCGTTTGTGCTGTCTGCAACGCTCCTGCCCGGTAGCGCCGCATGGCCGCTTGCATCAGGTCGGCGGAGGAAAGCGTAGCGCTGGATGACTCAATCATGTCAACAGAAGTAACAGTATGGCTTGGTCTTACCCAATACAACAGAATCCAGCACGCCTTTCAAGGTAAAAATGGCACTATAAGGTCCGCGCCTCTCGTCAGTTAGTACCGCCCTCTATCTGCACTCCTCGCGCCCTACTGAACGGCGCCGCCCGTCCGCGCCCGTTCGTCTTGCACTATCCCAGCGGCAACAAATCACGCAATTTACGCTCGTCACGCGATGCTGACGCCGGGCTTGTCGAACTTGGCAACCGACCGGTGCGCGTTAAACTGCTCATTAACAAGCGCTGGCTATGGGCCACATTATTTTGTAGTTGCATCAACCGCGCATCAAAATCGCGCGCCGCATTGCTGGCGGCGAGTTCGCGCCGCTCCAGATGTTGCAAGCGTTGCTGCAACGCCTTTATTTGACGCCGCCGTTTGCGCGTCATCTCGCAGACGACAACGGTCAGCGCAATGACCAGGCTTATTGCTGTGGTCAGAACTAAAGTCAACATTCCTGTCATGGTTTCACTCCTTTCTATTCGGCTGGCGCCGCACCGGCACGTTTTGAATTGGTGAACAACAAGCCGCCGCCCTCCAGTCTTATGGTTTGATACGGTTGCTGCACGGCAGCCGCATTGTCTTTCTGCGCCGCCTGTTGTGTCTCGGTTACTGCCGCCAGCGGCGCCAGCGGATCCGCATTTTTAGCCACCTTAATCAGCACGCGGCGGTTTTGTGCGCGCCCTTGTTCTGTGTTGTTGTCGGCTAGCGGCTGAAACTCACCGTAACCTATCGCCGCCATACGTTGCGGCGCTACGCTCTGGCTACCCAAATAGCGTAGCACGGCTGACGCGCGGGCGAAGGATAGTTCCCAGTTCGACGCGTACCGCCTGCTCTGAATAGGAACGTTGTCGGTAAAGCCTTCAATGCGCAACGGAAAGCCGCTGCCCGCCAACTCTTCGGCGATCTTCGCGAGCGGAATCTTCGCCTCATTGCGCAATTGTGCGCCGCCGCTACTAAACAACAGGTTCGAGTCCAGCTCAATTTCCAACCACTCTTCGTTGCCGCTGACGCGCACGCTGTTGTCGCCCTCAAGGCGCTGCTGGATAGTTTCACCCAGTTTCTGCTGCGCATTCTCCTCTTCCTTAGTGTCTACCTGCTCGGCCGGGCTGGTTTCGCCGGCGGCGCCACCGAGGTCAATTAGCGTGTCTGATTCCGGTCTTTGCGGCGCTTCGCCATTGGTAAACGCGGCGCTGAGCTGTGCCGTAAGCTCTTTGTAGTCCTCTTCCGACATGCGGGCAATCGAATACATCACGACGAAAAACGCCAGCAGCAAGGTCATCAAGTCCGCGTAGGAGACTAACCAGCGTTCGTGGTTAACCGACTCTTCAGCAAAACTGTCTTTCGCCATGATTATCCTGGAGGACCGCTAAATCTGCACAAAACTTTGTAGCTTTCGCTTGATCGTTTTCGGGTTCTCACCCTCGGCGATGGCAATCAAGCCTTCAATCGTAAGCTCGCGAAACTGAGCTTGCGCGCGTGCGCAACTGCGCATCTTGCTCGCGATCGGTAAAAACAACAAGTTAGCCAAGCCTACGCCGTAGATAGTCGCAACGAAGGCAACCGCAATGCCCGGCCCCAGTTTGTCCGGGTCGGCCAGATTACCCATCACATGAATCAAGCCCATCACCGCACCTATGATGCCGATGGTGGGGGCATAGCCACCCATGCTTTCGTAGAAACGCACGGCGTCCAGATCGCGCTGCGAGCGCATCTGCGATTCCAGCTCTAACACATTGCGTATAGTGTCCGGCTCATTGCCGTCTACCATCAGTTGCAAGCCCTTGCGCGCAAACAAATCCGGCTCTTTCTCGGCGCTAGACTCCAAACCCAACAGGCCGGCACGGCGCGCGTCGGTCGCCCATTTGATGATTTTCGTGGTACCGAATTTAGCGAGGTCTCTTGGCGGCAGGATGATCCAGCGCAGGCGGCGCAAGGCCAGGCGCAAACTGTCGGCGGGGGTTTGCAGCATGGCCGCGCCTATTGTGCCACCGACAACAATCAACGCGGCGGGCATATTCAACAAGGCGTTAATGTGCCCGCCTTCCAAATAATTACCACCAATAATGGTGCCGAAGGCGACGATAACGCCAATGATGCTCAGAAAATCCATTACTCGTCTTCACTCCAATCGGTAAGCCGCGAGCGCAGGCGCAGCATGGCCTGGCTGTGGATTTGACTAATCCGTGATTCACTGACGCCCAACACGGCGCCAATTTCTTTTAAATTCAGTTCTTCGTCGTAATACAGCGCCAGCACCATGCGTTCGCGTTCCGGAAGATGTTCAATTTGGTTGGCAACGGCACTTTTCATATCGGTGCGTTGCAGATCAGCCGCCGGCGTTACCGTGTTCTGGTCTATCGGTTCTTCATAGCTGTCTGCGCGGCTGGTGAGTTCTTCGAGGCTGCACAAGCGGTTACTATTGGCGTCTTGCAAGTAATTGTAGTAGTCGTCCAGGCCGACATCCAACTCGGCGGCAATTTCAGTATCCTGTGCGGCGCGTCCTTCGCGCGCTTCAATACTTCGCACCGCCGCACTAATGCGCCGGCTATTGCGGTGTACCGAACGCGGTGCCCAATCGCCCTTGCGCACGTCGTCAATCATGGCACCGCGAATACGAATGCCGGCGTAGGTTGCGAAGGTGGCGCCTTTGCCACCATTGTAGTTACGCGCCGCTTCCAGCAGGCCGATCAAGCCCGCCTGCACCAGGTCATCAAGTTGCACGCTGGCCGGAAAGCGCAGCATTAGATGCTGGGCTATGCGCTTTACCAATGGCGCATGCTCCGCCACCAGCGTATCTAGATCTTGTGCGCTCGCTTCGCTATACATGTTCGAGTCTCGGCTTTACGACGCAACGCATTACGCGGGCGCTTGCACCAACTGTTCAATAAAAAATTCCAGATGGCCACGCGGCGTTTGTGGCAGCGGCCACACGTTGACCTTTTGCGCCAGCGCTCGAAACGCCTGGCTGGAAGTGGCACGCGGCGCCAGATCCAGCAGCGGCTTTTGTAGCTTTACTGCTTTCCGCAGGTTGTTGTCGAATGGTATTTGTCCGGCGTACTGCAGATTGATTTCCAGAAACTTATCGGTTGCGTGCAATAATTTTTGGTACAGCTGGCGGCCCTCGGGCACGCTGCTGGTCATGTTCGCCAGCATTCTGAAGCGGTAGACGCCGTATTGCTGGTGCATGAGCTTTATCAGTGCGTAAGCATCGGTAATCGATGCCGGTTCGTCGCAGACCACTACCAACACTTCTTGCGCCGCCCTGACGAAACTGACCACGGAATCGGCAATGCCCGCCGCTGTGTCAATGACTAACACATCGATCGAGGCAGCGATTTCGCCAAACGCATTGATCAGCGCCGCATGCTGGTGTGCGTTCAGCTGCACCATTGCTTGCGTACCGGATGAGGCCGGAATTATTTTAATTCCTGCTGGCCCGTCCAGCATAATATCGCGCAACTGGCACTCGCCCGCAAGCACGTCGCTTAAATTGCGCTTCGGCTTCAAACCCAGTAGCACGTCGATGTTGGCCAGGCCGAGATCGGCATCCAGCAGCGCTACACGGCGCTGCATTTTGCTTAGCGCCATGCTCAAATTGATGGCAACGTTGGTTTTGCCAACGCCGCCTTTGCCGCCGGTGATGGCGAGTACTTGTACGCAGTTTTGCTTGTCCATGTTAGTTCTTGTCCCACACTGTTTGCATATCGATACGCTAGAAAGCCAGTTTTAGCTGCTGCGCGAAAGGTGTTGGCGCCGCGCTGCGCGGCATGTTGTGTTGGCCTCGCGTATTGTTTTCATGACCAGCGAAACTCAGTAAATACTTCACCAGGCCGGCGCTATCGACGCGACTCAAATCCTCGGGAATCGCATGGCCACACGCGACATAAGCCAACGGTAAATCAGTTTCCAGCGCCAGACTGACAGCCGCGCCAAGACTATTGCATTCGTCTAGCCGGGTGAAAACGCAGCCAGCGTACGGTTGCACACGGTAATTGTCATACGCAGCCCGCATACACGTGGGTTGAATATTGGCGGGCAAGACCAACACGCTATTCAGGCGTTCGCCCTGGCGTCGAATGTCTGCCAATTGACTCGCTAGATCGGCGTCGTTGCCACCCAGCCCGGCGCTGTCAACCAGCACCGTGCGTTTGGTCGAAAAACTTGCCAGCGCCGCAGCGAGGCCATCTGATTGGCTATCCACCACCGCCATTTCGACACCAAGAATCGCACTCAGCTTTAACAACGGCTCGCTGGCGCCGATACGAAAAGAGTCGGTCGTGATCAAAGCGATACTGTCCGCGCCGCGCAACAATACATACTCGGCCGCCAATTTAGCGATGCTGGCGGTCTTACCCGCGCCGCTGGGACCGACGAACACATAAGCGCCACCGTCGGCGATCACATCGACCTTGCTCGGCGTCAAGCGTGTTTGTATCTGTGCCATCGCCAAATGCCAGGCTCGATCCACGTCCGGAATATCGCGAAATTGCTGCACCAGGCCCTCACTAACATGTGCCTCAAGGTGCAGGCAGGCTAACCTCGCATTGAGTTCATTTCGACCCGGATATACTTTTTGTGCGGCAAGTGTATTACCGCCGCCACCGATATTTTCCCAGTGATCACCGATAGACCTGAGTTCGCCCAATAACTTTTGCAGGGCGGGTTCGTTGCGGCTCATACAGACGTTCGGCTCCGGTTGCGACGCCGTTGGTTTTACCTCAACGGACTGCGCGGGCGAGGTATCTGCATCGACAAGTGACTCGCTCGCGGTGGGCGCCTTTTTCTCCTCCTCGATCAGACAGCTCGCATCATCGGTCACAGTAACCTCGAAATGACCGTCTACGCGCCGGCTGTTTAGAATAATTGCGTCGTCACCCATTTCGAGTTTTGCCTGTTGCATGGCTTGCTGCATGGTATTAGCGACGATGGTCCGTATTGTCATGGCTGCTTCCTTGTTTTAAGCGTGTTATTTAAGCGTCGCTTCGATGGCGATCTGTTTGTTGGCGGGTATCTCGGCAAACGACAACACCTGCGTGCCCGGGTGGGCAAATTTGGCGAACTTCGCTATCAGCGGCCGAATGGGGGCCGATACCAGCAGTACCGCCGTCTTGCCCGCAAGCTCCTGCTTATGCGCGACGCTGGTAATTGACTCATGCAACTGCTGCGCTAGCTGCGGCTCGATCACTGCATCAAAACTGGTGTCACCCGCCTGTTTGGCGGCTTGCAGACTTTGGTTGAGCAATTGCTCGAGGCTTGGATCCAGCGTCACCACCGACAACCGTGGCTCGTCGCCAAATATTTTTTGCACAATGATGCGCGCCAGTGCGACCCGCACGGCGGCGGTGAGCTGCTCGGGATCGTCTTTGAGTGCTGCGTTGGCCGCTATCGCTTCGGCGATGCTGCGCATATCGCGAATGGGAATCTGCTCTTCCAGCAAATTTTTGAGCAACTTTAGTAGCACTTGCAGGCTAACGGTATTGGGCACCAGCTCTTCCGCCAGTTTGGGCGAAGACTTTGCCAGCATATCCAACAGTTGCTGCACTTCGTCGTGCCCCAACAGTTCGTTAACGTGTTGCTGCAGCAATTGATTTAAATGCGTCGCGACCACGGTACTGGCATCGACTACCGTGTAGCCCAGCGTTTGCGCGTTTTCTTTCTGCTCGGCATCGACCCACACCGCATCCAGCCCAAACGCCGGATCTTTGCAGGCAACGCCATCGAGCTCACCAAACACCTGGCCGGGGTTGATCGCCATGTGGCGGTCGGGAAATATTTCAGCTTCGGCGATGCTGACGCCCATCAGTGTAATGCGGTAGCTGTTGGCGCCGAGGTCAAGGTTGTCGCGAATGTGCACCGAGGGGATCAAAAAACCAATTTCCTGCGACAGTTTTTTGCGTACCCCTTTCAAACGTCCGAGCAAATCACCGCTCTGGTTTTTGTCAACCAGTGGTATCAGCCGATAGCCTACCTCCAGACCGATGATGTCGACCGGTACGACATCGTCCCAGCCCAGTTCTACCGGCTCGGATTCACTGGCTGCCGGTGCTTCGTTGGTCGCAGCTTCGATACTTTCCGTTTCTTTTTTACGCTGCGTGCTAATCCAGTAAGCACCACCAAAAGCCGCGCCACCAAGCAGCAGGAAGGACACATGCGGCATACCCGGAATGACGCCCATAGTTGCCAGTATGGCGGCAGCGATATACAAGGCACGCGGCGAAGCGAACATCTGATGGCTGATTTGCTCGCCCATATCCTTGGACGTGTTGACCCGGGTGACCATGATGGCCGCCGCAGTAGACAGCAACAGCGAAGGAATCTGTGCAACCAGGCCATCGCCAATCGTTAACAGTGAATATTTTTGCGCGGCGTCGGCGAACTCGAGTGCATGCTGGGCAACGCCGATGCCCAAACCGCCGACTATATTGATCACCAGGATGAGAATACCGGCCACCGCATCGCCGCGTACAAATTTGCTGGCGCCGTCCATGGAGCCATAAAAATCGGCCTCGTGCGAGACTTCCTCGCGCCGCTGCCGGGCTTCTTCCTGATCGATAACGCCGGCGTTGAGGTCGGCGTCAATCGCCATTTGTTTGCCCGGCATGGCGTCCAGCGTGAAGCGTGCGCTAACCTCGGAGATACGTCCCGCACCCTTGGTCACCACCACGAAGTTAATGATCATCAGGATCAGGAACACGACCAGACCGACCGCGTAGTTGCCACCGATCACGACTTCGCCGAAGGCCTCAATCACCTTACCGGCGGCGGCGCCACCGTTGTGCCCTTCTAACAGAACAACGCGGGTGGAGGCAACATTAAGCGCCAGCCTGAGTAAGGTGGCAACCAACAGCACGGTAGGAAAAACGGCGAAGTCCAGCGGCCGCATCGCGTACACCGCGACTAAAAGCACCACGATAGCCAGCGCAATATTGAAAGAAAACAGCACGTCGAGTAAAAACGCGGGAACCGGCAGGATCATCATGCCGAGCATGGTCAGCAGTAACAGCGGCACACCGATGTTGCCTTGCATCAGCAAGCGCGCGGTGCGGACAACCGATACCGGTTCGTTGTTTGCCTGAACTGCTTCCATGGGTTGATTCTTAGGCCGTCAAAAAACTGGCTTTCGCCATCACTAATACCATTAGTGCAAATTCCTTACCGACTTTGATATTTTGTGGGAAATTTTTTAGGCTTATTATTTAACCGGCTCAGAGACGATGTACGGGGACGTACAGGTGTCGCGGCAGGCAAGGACCGGGGTATGCCGAGCTGGTCGAGTCATCACATAGGTCAGGACGATCTATGTGATGACGGACTAAGGGTCGAAATGCATATCGGGCGGCACCTCGACCGTCTTCAGAGGCGGCGGCTTGTCGCCCTGCTTCAGTTGATACACATACGCCAGCACCTGAGCGACGGCAAGGAACAGCTTGTCGGGTATTTCATGTCCAATTTCAGTGGTGTGGTACAGCGCCCTTGCCAGCGGTGGCGCTTCGACGATTTGTACCTCGTGCGCTTTTGCGACCTCGCGAATACGCAGCGCGACATGGTCGACGCCTTTGGCAACCACCTGCGGCGCGCCGCTCTCATCCATGGCGTACTTGAGCGCCACCGAATAGTGGCTGGGGTTAACAATGACGACATCGGCATCGGGCACGTCGCTCATCATGCGCGCGCTGGCGAAGTCGCGTTGCAACTGCCGAATGCGGCTTTTAACTTCCGGTCGGCCATCCGTTTCTTTCATTTCATCTTTGACCTGTTGCAAGGTCATACGCATTTTCTTCTTGTGTTCATTCAATTGAAACGGCACATCGACACCAGCAATCAGGATTAATGCGGCGCACAAAGCGACGCCGCCGACAGCGAGTATCCGGGTGGCAGCCGCCATGGCGCCGTTCAGGGGCAGCCCATCCAGATCAAACACCGAATCGCTAAAATACGCCAGCATCATGCTCGCCACGCTACCCACCAGCAGCACTTTAGCCACGGCTTTGGCCAGCTCCATCAGCGCTTGCAGCGAGAACATGCGCTTTAAACCCTTAAGCAAACTGATACGCTCCAGTTTCGGTTGCAGGGCTTTCGTGCTAAAACTCCAACCGCCGAGCAATAGCGGCCCGGCGAGCGCCAGTAACAGACACACGCCCAGGAACGGCAATACGGCGAACGCCACTTCCTTACTACTCGCCGCCAGGAAATTCAGCATTTGCGTAACATCAAAAATAGCGGCTCGAGGCACGGCAAAATTGAACTGCATCACCGCCGCCAGGCTGTCTCTTATATGTCCACCGGCCATCACCAGCATCACCGAGCCGCCCAGCAGCAGAACCACCGTGTTGAGCTCTTTTGAGCGCGCAATCTGTCCCTCTTCCCGCGCCTGCTGCAAGCGTTTGGGAGTGGCCTCTTCTGTCTTTTCCTGGGCGACGTCTTCTTCTGCCATGGAATGTTATTCCTGCTGCTTATGTGAGCACGCGTATAAGTGCTGCGCCGTGAAGTCGACGTTTAGGCGCGTGCTGTCATTTTTTTGACGTAAATTGCAGTGATTTTGCGCTGTCATGTGTTGCGCTGATGCTAATACACAATACTTAGCAAAAGCTAAGCAAAATACTTACCAGAATCTTGGAAGTTGCGAGTTTTGGAGGCAGCTAGCGCCTGGCACGCGAGTGGTGCTTTTAGAATCCCACTGCGTGGCGGCCAACGTGCGGCATGTTAGATGACAAGTGTTGTAAGCTCCGATACGTTGTCCAGAATGCACGACGGTGCAGCCGCGGACAGCTCCGCATAATCGCCAAAACCCCATAACACACCGACAGAACGCAAACCGTTTTGTTGAGCCGCTCTAATGTCCACGGCCCGGTCGCCGACCATCACGGCTTTATCGTCAATAGCGTGCGCATTTATCAGCTCGGCTAATTGGGAACCCTTTTCTATGCCGATGTCCCCTCCACTCACGAAGCTGAAGTATTCGGACAGCCCAAACAACGCTAATATTTTTTCCGCAAAATCTCGGCGCTTGGACGTGCATACACCAAGAGTTATACCGGCATCTCGTAATTGCGCAAGCGTCGAGGGCATATCGGGGTACACCGTATTTTCCGAAAAACCAAGCTTGCCATATCTTTCTCGATAGGTAGCGATAAGTGGCTTAACGTCCGTTGCGCTGATGCCAGCTGCGAGCTTGAGGAATGTTTCATCCAGCGGAGGACCAATTTCCCGCGCAATAACATCCTCCGTAACATCAGTAAAACCATGTCTTTGCAGCGCATGATTGAAGCATCTTGTAATACCCAGGCTGGGATCACTAATCGTTCCATCGAGATCTAACACTATAGTAGAGCAGTCAATTTGCATGGTAGCCGCTTAAGTTCGGTACGTTAGTAGAAGTCATCGACCGTATCGCGATCAGTTCCGCTGTAGTCGGCTGACGAGTCATATGGTGGGTGGAAGGCTTCGTGAGTCTTGCGTCATCGGTACGGACTACCACCCCCAAGAGGGAGTGTCATGGCAGCTGTTCGGGGGTAGCTACTGACAGTGAATTTCGCGCAATAGGTGCTCGTAAGACAGCAGCAGAGCGACAACCGGCTTGGCGTGCGATTTTTTTCGTTGCGCGAGCCGACCCTTTATTTCGCGCTCGCCAGGGAATTGACCACGCTGCCGCCAAAGGTAGCGGGCAACGCTTCCGGATGTTGGGCCATCACTTTTCGAACCAGTTCGACGTGGCCTTTTTTCACGTCGACCATGATCAAATACTTACCACTTTCAATGTCATCTTGAAACTTGCGGAGTTTTTGCTGTTCCTCGTGCATGCTAAACAAGGCAACCAACCAGGCGCCAAACAACGCACACATGAAAACAATGACCGCGAACGGAATGCGGCCGACTGACTCTAGCAGCGGCATAAACAGGCTAACACCCAGCGCCGCGGCAATGCCCGCCGCAACACCGATAAAGGCGCCGCGTTCACTGGTTGGAATAATGCTTTTTTGGTGCAGGAGCGTGTCGGTATGGTTCTGATGCTTGCTCAACCCAGCGCGATCTTTGCTGAGCACCTGAAAGTTCCAATCGGAAATACCCCATCGATGCACTTCACTGGCTATCTGCTCGACACAATCGATACTATCGGTGAGATAGTAAAGTCGCTTCATATTTACCACTTACTCAGTCATTTAGCTGTTTTATTTTGAATGAGTCTAATTTAACTTCAGATGAGTTCTAAGGCACGCAATAAATTAGACTATTTAATTATAAAAACACTCTGACTTATGCGTTTTTGTTACTAACAATATTTTCAACATGTTACATCTTATTTTATATGTGCTATCTAGGTTATCACGTTGCAAAAAGCTGCTGCATATTGAGAAAAGTGGTCTCTTGCATGGCGCTGAAATTCGGCAGAAAACCGGCCAGCGCCAGCCACAGAAAGATACCGCCCAATATAATTGAGGTAGGAAAGCCCAGCGAGAATATATTCAGCTGCGGCGCCGCGCGCGTCATCACACCGAAGGCGAGATTGACCATCAGCAAGGCCGTGACCGCGGGTAAGGCCAGTAACAATGCGTGCGAAAACATCCAGCTGGCATAGCTTGCTACATGCCACAAGCTGTTGTCGAAGTCGAAACTCGCACCGATCGGAACCTGGGTGAAACTGTCGATCATAATCTCCAGCATCAGCAAATGGCCGTTCATCGCCAAAAACAGCAACGTCGTTAGTATGACGAACAACTGGCTGACGACCGCCACCGACACCCCGTTAGACGGGTCAACCATAGACGCGAAACCCAGGCCCATTTGCATGGCGATCATCTGCCCGGCAATCACAAAAACATGAAAAAATACTTGCAGTAAAAAGCCGAACAATACGCCGACCAACACTTGTTGAACGATCAGGAGCGCGGCGCTGACAGACAAGCTGAAATGAAAATCGGTCGGCGGCAGCAACGGTACGACAATCATGGTCACCAATAAGCTTAAGCCGATTCGTACCCGCTGCGGCACCATTCTGGTGCCGATGATGGGCGCCACCATAAAAAACGCGCTGATGCGAAATAGCGGCAGCAGGATACGCCCTACCCCGTGCTCCAACTCAAGCAGCGACAACTCAACCATAGCTAGCCAATTAGCAACGGAATGTTTTGCACCAAATTTCGGGTGAAGTCGGTGATCTTCATTAGCAAAAACGGGCCAGCCAGCATGATCGACAAGAAGGTTGTCAACAGGCGCGGCAGGAAACTCAGCGTTTGTTCATTAATCTGGGTCGCGGCTTGAAACACACTGACGATCAATCCCACCAGCAGGCTGGGCAGAACGAGAATGCTGACCATCAGTATAATTAAAACCAGCGCTTCACGAATCAGATCGATAATTACTTCCGGTGTCATCAGCGTGCCCTAAGTCGCGAAACTACCGGCGAGCGTGCCAATAATCAGCGCCCAACCGTCAACCAGAACGAACAACATGATTTTGAAAGGTAGCGAAATAATAATCGGCGACAGCATCATCATACCCATCGCCATCAGCACGCTGGCGACCACCAGGTCGATCACCAGAAATGGGATAAACAGCAAGAAGCCGATTTGAAACGCCGTTTTCAATTCGCTGGTCACGAAGGCCGGTGCCAGAATGGAGAACGGTACGTCGTCCGGGCTGTGCAGCGGCTCATGCTGCGCAATGCGTAAAAACAGTTCCAGATCGGTTTCGCGGGTCTGCGCCAGCATAAACTGCTGAAAGGGCTTTAGCGCAAGTTTAGCGGCGTCAATCGAATTGAGTTGCTCGTTGATATAGGGTTGTACGGCGGTCGCGTTGACCTCCTTAAGTACCGGCGACATCACAAACAACGTGATAAAAAGTGCCATGCCCAGCAAAACCTGATTCGACGGCGTTTGCTGCAAACCCAGCGCCTGCCGCAGAATCGCAAACGTGATTATGATGCGTGTGAACGAGGTCATCATCATCAGTAACGATGGCAGCAGGGTTAACGCCGTCATCAACACCAGTATCTGAATAGTGACACTGTAGTCGGCACTACCGTCGGCGTTGTTAATGACCTTAAACGCAGGAATGGCGGGAATTGCAGTCGCTGGTTGCACGCTGGCGACGGGCGTCGGCGCTGCCACTGTTTGTGCCGCAACGTCAAACGTTGGCGCACCCAGCAGCATGAGAAACGCCAATGCGCACAATGTTCTTGCAGCTCGCTTTGTTGAGCGTGCGAAATAGACGCGCATCGTTGCTGCTCTCCTAGTCATGATTGCGGGCAGAAACATCGGTGAGTCCGCGGCCGGCCATTTTCTTGAGGGTGGTGGCGAAGCTGTTTTCGACGCTGGCCTCGGCGGCGTTGACCACCGGTTCGTCAAACACATGCAACAACGACACGCTGCCAGTAGCCACCCCGAGCAGCAACTGCGTTTCACCGGCACTGATTAGCAGTGCGCGCTCCTTGCTACCGACCGACAACGCACCCAGCACTTTCAACTGCTGGCTACCCGCATGGGTGATGCCACTGACACGCTTGACCAGCCACGCACAGATCAGAATAAGGCAGAGAATAAACACAAGGCTCACAACCAAACTGCTGATTTGGGCGAAGTCGGTCACTAATGGCGCCCCTTTACCCGCCGATTCGGCGGCCTTGACGGATGTGGAAACTGCGGCAAGGCAAAAAATAATCGGTATTAATCGCATGTTCATAGCGCCGCCCGCCTACTGTAGTTTTTGAATTCGCTCCGACGGGCTTACCACGTCGGTCATGCGAATACCAAATTTCTCGTTGACGACAACGACTTCACCGTGTGCAATCAAAGTACCATTAACCAGTACATCGAGTGGGTCGCCAGCCAGTCTTTCCAGCTCAATGACCGACCCTTTGTTCAACTGTAACAGTTTGCGTATCGGCATATTGGTCGCACCGACTTCCATGGAGATCTTGACTGGAATATCCAGTATGACTGCAAGCTGCGGGGAGGCGCTATCTTCGTTCGCGGCTTCCTCCAGCTGATCCAGCGCGACGCCCTCGGTCGGCGGCACAGCAGCACCTGCTGCCTGTGCATCCTGAGCGGTAGCATTATCTTCCGGTAGCGATTCTTCCTGGTCCATGGTTGGTCTCCTGGTTTATTCGGAACAGTTTCAGTGACTGTTGACGCGGTCAATGATTTGTAAGGCGAGTTTGTCACAGGACACGCCAAGCTTGGCTTGCAATACCGGTGTGCCGTTGGCGAGCACCTTGACCGTCTCCGGCATGTCGATGGGTATCACATCGCCTTCCCGCAAGTCGATGATGTCGCGCAACGCGATGTCTTGTTCAACCACGCTGCAATTAATAGCAACGCTGGCGTACAACAACTCGTCCTTGAGCACTTCCGTCCAGCGTTCGTCCTTGTGTGTGGTATCGCTTTGAATACCGGCATCCAGCGTTTCTTTAATCGGTTCGAGCATGGACACCGGCAACGCGATGTGAAACTCGCCGCTGCCACCATCGAAATCAATCTGAAAAGTACTGACCACGATCGCCTCATCGGGGCTAACGATATTACTCAGCGTCGGATTGTTTTCGTTACACAACAGCGTTGGCTGCACTTCCACGACGGCTTGCCACGCTTCCTTAAGGTTGTCGAAACAGGCGTTGATCACACGAGCAATAACGCGCGACTCGGTAGCGGTGAAGTCACGGTTTTCAATTTTAATATTGCCACCGTTACCACCAAAAAAGTTATCGACCAGGGTAAACACCAGGTTGGCGTCCAGCATTAACAGCCCGGCGCCCTGCAATGGCTTTAGTTCGATCCAGCTAAGACTGGCGGGCAGGGGCAAAGACGTGGCGTACTCACTGTACTTTTGCACCTTGATTCCCTGCGGCGTCACATCGGCGCCGCGCTGCATCAGACCTAATAAGCTGGGCCGGAAAAAACGCGCAAAGCGCTCATTAACCATCTCCAACGTGGGCATGCGACCGCGTACGATCCTGTCCTGATTGGTAAAGTCGAAAGCAACGGCTTCGCCGTCGACTACGGTACAATCGGTATCAACCTCCCCTTCGTCCACCCCGCTGAGCAGCGTATCAATCTCTTCCTGGGAAAGAAGCTCCTCAGACTGTTCTTCGGGCTTTTCTTCTGCCTGGTCTTCAGGTTTTTCTGCGTCAGTCATGGCGGCGTCTGCGTCTATTGCAAAACAAAGTCAGTGAAGAGCACTTGCTCAATGCCAGGCTTGCCAATTTCTTTTTCCATGATCGCTTGAATGGCCGTTAGCGCGCGGCTACGCAGAGACTCTTTGCCCTCTGCCGTTTTCAATGTTTCGAATTGCTCCGCGCTGAATAACATCACCAGCTCATTTCTCAGCAACGGCCTGTGTTGTTCCACGGCGTCGATGACCTCCTGCTCGCGAGTGAGTAATGAAATGGCGACTTTTAGAAAATGGCCGCGGCCATTCACCTTAAAGTTTAAAATAAAATCCGGTTTCAGATTCGCATACATCGCGCTGGCTTTAACGGGCTCGGCGTCTGCTGCGTCTTCCTCGGTGGCCTCGGCGCTATCGAAAACACCCATAAAATACGCGCCCGCACCGCCGCCACCGAGCAACAGCACGACCAGGCCGATAATGAGCGGCAACTTACTTTTCTTTTTTTCTGAATCATCTTCAGCCGCAGCTGCGTCTTTTTTGTTCTTCGCCATGCCAATTTTCCGTCAGTTGTGGTTCGCTATGAACGTTTACCAAAGGAATATGCAAAGCCCTTGCCAGAAAACGACATGCTTCCAAGCTGTTATTTTATATGGATTTTTAGATATGTGGCGAGTTCTGTCGCGCTATCGCGTCAATTTACCGGCTATTAGAGGAACGACGATTAGACGATTATATGTACGCATCGACCAGCTGCATGGAGACACGCGCGCGGCTTGCGCTGCCGTCACTGTCGGCAAGCTCGTCCGCTATCAGCTCGTCCGCAGCTTCGACATCGGCATAGGATTGCGGTTGCGTTCCAGGCTTATCATCGGTCTGGGCGAATACGCTGGCGTCATTTAACTGCAAACCGGCGCCTTCCAGCGTGTCACGCAGGCGCGGTAGTTGTTGTTCCAATGCGTCACGCACGGCGTTGTTGGGCGCCACGAAGATAACCGATGTTTGCTCGTGGCGCGTAGTGACGCGCACTTGCAAGCTGCCGAGTTCCGGCGGGTCGAGTTGAATTTCCGCACTGTTTTGACCATTCAGCAACATAAACTGCAAACGCTCGTTAAGGCTGTTCATTGACTGTCCTTGACCAAGTTGCGCAGCTACATTCGCAAAATTCGCGTCAGCGGTTTGTGCCGGCGCCGGAGCTGCCGGCAGCGGGCGTAATGGCGGACCAACCGGCACAGCAGGTTGCCGTGTTACTTCGACGGACGCATCACTCTCGCCGGCGCCGCTATTGCCTAGCGCTTGCTCCACCTGCAGTTGTTGTGGGTTTTTTGCGGTTAACGCAACAGGTGGCGCGGCTTCAAGGTCGGCTGCCGACGCGGCAGGCTGGGTCGACCCGCGCACTGTAGGCGTAGGCACACTCGCGCTGCCCGCAACGACCGCATCGCTTGCTATCGATGACGGCTTGAGGTCTAGTGGTGGAACTGCTGATGCCTGAACCGCTTGTAGTGGCACCTCTAACGCGTTGGACGACAGCACGGGTGCAGGCTCAACCACTGCGACACTCGCCGGCTTGGAGTCGGTGCTAGCGCTTGTGGCTGGTTGATCGGCAGCTTGCTGTACCGAATCGGGTGCGACACCTCGTCTGGTCACGGTATCCGCGCCCGCTGTCCGCGCCACAGGGCCAACGGCAGAAGCCGTTTCACTTGCCGTATCGGCGCCGCCGACAGCGCTATTCAGAGAGCCATCTATTGCCAAATCTGCAGCACTGCGTTGCGGTGTTGGTAGTGTGGCCGCGGCGGTCGTTGTATCGATCTCAGCAGTTACTGGCAACGCCTGATTAATAACGTTAGTACCAGCAGACACAGCACCAGTTGCCTGCGACGCGAGTAATTCGCCGTTGGCCGGCTGCCCGCGGCCAGCATGCTGATCTGCGGCCAAGTCTCCTGCCAACTCGATATCTTCACTGCTGCCAAGCGTCGTCAGCTTTGTTAACTTAGCGTCCAGCTGCTGTAATGAGGCCTCAATATTGGTTGCCGTTGTGGCCAGCAATGGCGGCAAGCCATTGCCGCCGGCAGTATCGCCAGGCGGCAAATCGGCGCCGCTGGCCGGATCGAGCAGCAACGTCGTAACGGTCGGTTGCTCGCCCTCTCCTCTGCTCAATAGATTTCCAACTATATATTTAAATTCAACAGGTTGATCTATATTGGTAGAATTTAAATTAATTGCAGACGGCTTTCCCGCCGACCCCAAAAAATTATTTAACATGTTTAATAGCGACGCCATAGCTGCTCCATTATCAGGCCAATCACACTTTCTTTTGGACAATGCAATTCTGTTGCCAGGTTAGTGCCACCGCTGTTAGCGCCACAGTAAACCCGCAGGTATTTGCCGCAGAACAAAACGACGACA
>CAZJDL010000071.1:0-21945 GCA_964544755.1 uncultured Pseudomonadales bacterium
GATGTTGTGGCGAGTGTTGCTGGAATTTTTTGCCAAAAGGCCTCATATTTGTATCGACTATGAACGACGAACAGCTTTCCAAGCGTAACCGCCAAATTCTCAAAGCCTTGATTGAGCGCTATATTCGTGAGGGCGTGCCGGTGGGCTCGAAAAGCCTGGTGGAGGAAAGCGGGCTCAATGTAAGTCCGGCGACGGTGCGCAATGTTATGGTCGATCTGGAAACGCGGGGCCTCGTTAGCGCGCCACATACCTCGGCCGGGCGCGTGCCTACCGGGTTGGGTTACCGCGTGTTTGTCGACAGCCTCGTTACCCTGTACCCCATCGACAAAGACTTTATTCAAAACTTGCGCGCCGAGTTGCATCCGCGGCGTAGCGCCGCCGAATTGGTGGAGAGCGCGTCGAACTTGCTGTCGCAACTCACCTCCCAGGCCGGCGTGGTGACCCTGCCGCGAATCGACAAGGTCACCTTGCGGCAGGTCGAATTTTTGTCGCTGTCGGGCAATCGAGTGCTGGTGATACTGGTCATCAACGAAAAAGAGGTCGAAAATCGCATTATCCAAACCGATCGCGCTTACTCGGATGCCGAGCTACAGCGGGTCGCGCGTTTTATTAACGAGCGCTACAGCGGGCTCGACCTCGACCAGGTCAAGGCACAACTGCTGTCTGCCTTGCGCGCCGACAAGGAATCTATTGGCCAGCTGATGCAGGCCATGATCGATGTCGCCGCCGCGACGCTGGAGAGCGACGGCGGCGCCGACTGTGTCGTTGCCGGGCAGAGCAATCTGGTCGACAGTATTAACAGTCAAGACATGCAGCGGCTCAAAGAAATGTTGGATGCCTTTCACTATAAGAAAGATATTCTTGCGTTAATGAGTCACTGCGCGGACGCTGAAGGCATTCGCATTTTTATCGGCCAGGAGTCGGGCTACGAGCTGTTCGAAGACTATAGCGTGGTGACCGCACCATACCAGAGTAACGGCAAATCCATTGGTGTACTGGGCATCATTGGCCCCACGCGCATGGCTTACGCCAGCGTGATTCCGGTAGTCGGCGTGACCGCCAAAATGCTCAGCGCCGCGTTGTCGAAAACGTAGGTTCGCGCCATCATGGTGGCCTTCCGTCGCTGCTCAGTCGTAAACTCGGTGGCAAAAATTTATTCCCGCCAATCCTTGAAATAATGTGTATTGCCCACATGTTTGATTTGCAAATTTTAGAATGACGTTTGGAGGGTAAGTGTGGTCGGAGACAAACATGAAGCCGCTCAGCAAGAGCAGCCAGCGGCCGATGAAGCTGTTGCAGAAGCGGGCGACGATGCGGCAATGGGTGAGCAGACAGCAGGCAATAACGGCGACCCCGCCACATTGCAGGCACGGGTAGAAGACTTGCAGGTGCAACTGGGGCAGGCCAAGGAGCAGGTGTTGCGCGCCCTGGCCGACACCCAAAACACGCGGCGGCGAGCCGAAAAAGACGTGGAAAGCGCGCACAAGTTCGCGCTGGAAAAGTTCTGTAACGCCTTGTTGCCGGTGGTTGACAATCTGGAGCGCGCCCAGCAGTCGGTCGGCAGCACAGATGACGAAGCGGTAAAAAGCCTGTTGCAAGGGGTTGCACTAACGCGCAAGAGTTTTATCGATGTGCTCGGCAAATTCAACCTGGAGCAGGTAGACCCGCTGGGCGAACCATTTGACCCGCAGTTTCATCAAGCCATAACGATGGTTGAAAGCCTGGACGCCGAGCCAAACAGCGTGCTGGATGTGATGCAGAAGGGGTATACCCTCAATGGCAGGCTGATTCGCCCGGCAATGGTCGTGGTGTCGAAAACAGCGCCGCCTAATATTGATGAAACGGCTTGAAATCAGCGAATTCGGGCCAATATCCCTAGCAGGATAAACCACGGCAAAACGAATTCCACCGCCATATACGCAACGTAACTGGAGATTGATATGGGCAAAATTATTGGCATTGACTTGGGTACCACCAACAGCTGTGTGGCTGTGATGGATGGCGACAAACCCAGGGTCATTGAAAATTCGGAAGGTGATCGCACCACGCCATCGGTTATCGCATACACCGCAGACGGCGAAATCCTGGTCGGCCAGGCGGCCAAACGGCAGGCTGTGACCAACCCGCAGAACACTATATTTGCGGTCAAGCGGTTAATCGGCCGGAAATTTAAAGACGACGTTGTACAAAAAGACATCAAAATGGTGCCTTATTCGATTGTCGCGGCCGATAATGGTGACGCCTGGGTCGAAGCCAACGGGCAGAAAATGTCGGCGCCGCAAGTATCGGCACAAATTCTAATGAAAATGAAGAAGACCGCCGAAGAATATTTGGGCGAGACGATCACCGAGGCCGTCATTACCGTACCGGCGTATTTTAATGACTCGCAGCGGCAGGCGACCAAAGACGCCGGGAAAATTGCCGGCCTCGACGTCAAGCGCATCATTAACGAGCCGACGGCGGCGGCGCTGGCCTATGGTATGGACAAGGCCAAAGGCGACCGCACTATAGCTGTCTACGACCTGGGTGGTGGTACATTCGACATCTCGATTATTGAAATTGCCGAAGTAGACGGTGAGCACCAGTTTGAAGTGCATTCAACCAATGGTGATACCTTCCTCGGCGGTGAAGATTTCGACCTGCGTTTGATCGAATATCTGGCGGCCGAGTTTAAGAAAGACTCGGGTATTGACCTGCACAGCGACCCGCTGGCCCTGCAACGGCTGAAAGAAGCTGCCGAGAAAGCCAAAATTGAGCTGTCCAGCGCGCAGCAAACCGAGGTCAACCTGCCGTACATCACGGCCGACGCCAGCGGACCAAAACACCTGGTCGTCAAACTGACGCGGGCCAAACTGGAGTCGCTCGTTGAAGAGCTGGTCGATCGTACCATTGAGCCGGTTAAAATTGCGCTTAAAGATGCCGGCATGAAGGCCTCGGAAATTGACGATGTGATTTTGGTCGGCGGCCAAACACGCATGCCGCTGGTGCAGGACAAAGTCAAAGCATTCTTCGGCAAAGAGCCGCGCAAAGACGTCAACCCTGATGAAGCCGTCGCGATTGGCGCCGGTATCCAGGGCGCCGTGCTGTCGGGTGATGTGAAAGACGTGTTGCTGCTGGACGTAACGCCACTGACCCTGGGCATCGAAACCATGGGCGGTGTGATGACCCCGTTGATCGAGAAGAATACGACGATTCCGAGCAAGAAGTCGCAAGTTTTCTCGACTGCCGACGACAGTCAGACCGCGGTGACAATCCACGTGGTGCAGGGTGAGCGCAAGCAGGCCGGGCAAAACAAATCCCTGGGTCGCTTCGACCTCAGTGATATTCCACCGGCGCCGCGCGGCGTGCCGCAAATTGACGTTAGCTTCGATATCGACGCCAACGGCATCTTGAACGTGTCGGCGAAAGACAAAGCCACCAGCAAGGAACAGTCGATTGTGATCAAGGCGTCCAGCGGTTTGTCGGACGAAGAGATTGAAAAAATGGTGAAAGATGCCGAGGCGAACGCCGAGGCCGACCGCGAGTTCGAACAGCTGGTAGCGGCGCGTAATACACTCGACGGTCTGGTGCACGCCACGCGCAAAACGCTGAAAGAAGCCGGTGACAAGGCAACGGACGAAGAGAAAACCGGCATCGAAGCGGCCATTAAAGAAGCGGAAGAAGCGGTGCAAGGTAACGACAAGGCGGCAATCGAGGCGGCGACCATGAAGTTGACCGAAGCGTCGTCCGGGCTGGCGCAGAAGTTGTATGCCGAACAGGCCGCCAAGGCGCAAAATGCAGGCGCGGAGGGTGGAGCGGAAGCCGACGCCAGCAGCGCCGATAGCGATGCGGTAGACGCCGAGTTCGAGGAAGTGAAAGACGATAAATAATCGTGTTTGAGGCGAGCATCGGCTAAGCTGAAGCTGAAGAGTAACAACAGCGCGGGAGCAATCCCGCGTTGTTGTTTGCTCAATATAATTAGTGAACCAACATGTCGAAAAGAGATTATTACGAAATACTTGGTACCGCGCGCGACGCAAGCGCAGCCGAAATAAAAAAGGCTTATCGTCGCATTGCGATGAAATTTCATCCAGATCGCAATTCCGATGACGCCGATGCCGATACCAAGTTCAAGGAAGCGACCGAAGCCTACGAAGTGTTGTCGGACAGCGAAAAACGCGGCGCGTATGATCAATTCGGCCATGCGGGCGTCGATCCGCAGAGCAGAGGTTTTGGCGGTGGTGGTGGTTTCAGTGATATTTTTGGCGATGTGTTTGGCGATATCTTTGGTGCTGGCGGGCGCGGCGGGCGCAGTGGCCCGATGCGGGGCGCGGACCTGCAATACACCTTAGAACTGGATCTTGAACAGGCGGTGAAAGGCACTTCGGTAAAAATCAGGGTGCCAACGCTGGTCAATTGTGGCGAGTGCGACGGCAGCGGCGCCAAACCGGGTAGCTCGCCAGTGAACTGCAATACCTGCGGCGGCATGGGCCAGGTGCGTATGCAGCAGGGCTTTTTCTCGGTGCAACAAACCTGCCCGACCTGTCATGGCAACGGCAAGGTCATCTCCGACCCGTGCCGCAAGTGTCGTGGTCAGGGTCGCGTTGAGCAGCACAAATCGCTGTCGGTGAAAGTGCCGGCGGGCGTTGACACGGGTGACCGCATACGGCTGGCCAGCGAGGGGGAAGCAGGCCCTAATGGCGGCCCGGCGGGCGATTTGTTTGTGCAGATATCCGTGCGCGAACACAAGATATTTGAGCGTGATGGTAAGCATTTATACTGCGAGGTACCGATCAGTTTTGTCGACGCGGCGCTGGGCGGCGAACTCGAAGTGCCCACGCTGGACGGCCGCGTGAAACTGAAGATTCCCACCGAAACGCAAACTGGCAAGCTGTTCCGGTTGCGAAGTAAAGGCGTGGTGCCGGTGCGCGGTGGCAGCCCGGGTGATTTATTATGCCGGGTAGTGGTCGAGACGCCGGTACACCTAACGTTTCGCCAGAAAGAATTGCTTGAAGAATTTCGCGGTTCGATGGTGGCTAGCGGCCACAAACAATCGCCACGCAAGCATTCCTGGTTTGAAGGTGTGAAAAATTTTTTTGACGATATGAAACTGTAGGCGAGCTAGCCCGGCGCCGCGCAAGCAAAGGAGCAATCATGTTACGCATTGCCGTGACCGGCGCCGCCGGCCGCATGGGAAAAACCTTGATCGAAGCGGCCAGCCTGACTGATGGGCTCGAATTGACCGCTGCTATTGAGCGTCCAGGCAGCAGTTTTATCGGTTTCGACGCCGGCGAACTCGCCGCGCTGGGCAAGAACGGCGTACTGCTGGTGGATAATGTGCAAAACGTTATCGGCCAGTTCGACGTACTGATCGACTTCACAGCGCCGCAGGCTACGCTGACTAGCGCGGCCATTTGCAGCCAGGCCGGCAAAAAAATGGTGGTCGGCACCACCGGGCTGGACACCTCGCAAAAACAACAACTTGCCGCCGCCGCCGTCCAAAGCGCCATCATGTTTGCGCCGAATATGAGCGTTGGCGTCAATTTGTGTTTCAGCCTACTCGCCAGCGCCGCTCAGGTGCTGGGCGATGACGTGGACATAGAAATCTACGAGGCGCATCATCGCCACAAAGTCGACGCGCCCTCGGGCACGGCCTTGCGCATGGGTGAAGTTGTGGCTGACGCGCTGGGCCGCAAGCTGAAAGATTGTGCCGTATACGGTCGCGAAGGACATACCGGCGCCAGAGACGCTAACACGATCGGTTTTGCCACAGTACGTGCCGGCGACATCGTCGGCGAGCACACAGTGATGTTTGCTGCCGCAGGTGAGCGCGTTGAAATCACGCATAAAGCCAGTAGCCGCATGAGTTTCGCGCGCGGTGCGATGCGCGCCGCCAAGTGGATTGCCGGGCAACAAACGGGGCTGTACGATATGCAAGACGTGCTGGGGCTGCGTTGAACCTAGAAACCGCAGTTGGATCACGAAAGTATGCACAAGCTCCCATGCGCATTAGGAGCTTGCACATCTTTTTCGCGCCCAACTGCGGTTTCTAGGTTGAAGCCAGGCCCTCACTCAAACATCGTCATACGCCAATGCCGAAATCCCTGATTTTGATCGACTATATTGGTTGCGTGCTGGTTGCGCTGGCGGTCTTTGAGCTCGCCAACGAAAATAAATTTGTTCCAGCAGCATGGCAATTGCCTTACCATCCGCACAGTATGCTGGTGCTGGGGGTATTACTGGTGCTGCCGATGGTGATCTATGCCTTGGTGCAGACGCGGCGTGAGTTACAACTCAGGGGCATCGCTAAAGATACTGTTGCTGCGGTGAAGGCAAATAAAGATTAGAATCCGGCGCACCCATTGTTCAGAGATCATCAACTTGCACACAAACCGGTTATGCGGATCGTCCTCTGGCGCATGGCTCTTTCCGGTATGTTTCCCCGCTGTTCCGAGTTAACCCGCCATGGATGATGATGTCGCCGTAGAGCGCCAGCATTTCATCCCATTCCGCATGGTTGATACGGTGCGCTTGTGTTTGGCGCGCGATGGCCTGAGCGAAGCAGACGAGCAGCGTTTCCGGCGCGTGTGCCTGCTGTTGAACCGCTATTACCATCTGCATTTCCACGAACAGTTGACAATCCTGAAAGAATGTTATGCGCCGTTTAATCCGGATGCCGACACTCTGCCGATTGGAACATGTTCGTCGCGGGAGATAAAAGAAAGACAAAAGCAACTGGTCGATATCTTGTCTGGCGTTGTGTCGGCGGCTAATTTTAAAATAGTAACGCAGGCAGACCTGGACCACGCGTTTGAGGAAGAGTCGCTGTTTAATATTCGCCTGGAAGTCGACTTTAACGATTTCGAACAGATACTTTTTTATCGGCGCGGCGAAAGCCGACGCAAAGTTGAAGTCAAAACCTGGTTTGGCCTGCGCTCAAAATCAGTTGAGTTCATCAACTACGACCGGGTGTTGATTTACGTCAAGTTCAAGGAAGCCTCGTTTTTTAAAGATCGGAAAATCGAAGACCTGTTTTTTAAGCCCGGCAGCACCATGATCAAGTTGTTTCGGAATATTCCCAGAGCCGACCTGGAAATGTTATTCCCCAACACCGTCGTGGCGATGAAGGTTCGCGACAAGATCATGATCGGCGTGCCGGCGGCGATTAGCGGCACCCTGGTGTTGGTCACGAAACTGGGTTCCACCCTGGTGCTGCTCGGTGCGCTGCTGGCTTTTTGGTTGGGGGCCAGCGACAAACCGGTGCTTATCGATCAAGCTGCGTTGCTGGCCCTGGCCGCTGGCGTGGGTGCGCTGGGCGCCTATCTATGGAAGCAATTCAGCTCGTTTAAAAATCGGAAAATCCGCTTTATGAAGACCCTGGCGGATAATCTGTATTTCAAAAATCTGGATAACAACGCCGGCGTATTTCACCGCTTGGTCGACGCAGCCGAAGAATCCGAGTGCAAGGAGGCATTGCTGGCCTACTACTATTTGCTCGCCAGCAGTGACGGCTTGACCGAGGAAGAACTTGATCTTGCCATCGAGCAATGGCTGGCGGAATACGGTGCTCGCAACGTTGATTTTGAAATCGACGATGCCTTGCGGAAACTGCTTGAACTGGGTTTGGTCGTGCGCGTTGGCGCCAAATTGCATGCCGTGCAACTCGACCAGGCTATCGAGCAAATGGAAAAGAGCTGCCATGCGCTGCTAATGGACGATGCGGCGGTGCAATGGTGATTTTCACCTTTGTCCGTGTTTGACAGCGTCTACTCTTGATGGTTGACTGCACACCATTCAATCATTTTCTATCGGCTTTGATGTCCCATCTACGAATACTGCTTGTCTTAGCCGCGCTCACGCTGAGCCTGGCCGCGAGTGCCGACCCGGCGCCAGCCGACCCCAGTAAGCCCGGCCCCTGGGCGGTAGGCCATCGCAGCTTTACCGCGACCGACAGCGAGCGTGCCGACCGCGCGCTGAGGACGGATATATGGTACCCGGTGGACGCGAAGGATGCCGGCGGTGATCTAAGCGTCTACCCAGTGGCCGCGGGCATTGGTATCACGGCCGAGATAGCGGTCGATGATTTGCCACCGTCCGCGCAGAAATTGCGCCACATGTTGGTGTTTTCGCATGGCTTTGGCGGCGTTAATACGCAATCTACGCCGCTGATGGAAGTATTGGCCAGTCACGGTTTTATTGTCGTCGCTCCCGAGCATACCGGCAATACCAGTAACTCCGACCCGTTTGTTTCAGACCAGCAGGCCGAAATGGATCGGGTACCCGACCTGCGTTTTATTATCGACCATATGTTGGGCCGCACCCGTGCCGCAGACGACGTGTTCTATCAGCGCATCCACCCCGCCCGGGTCGGTGTGCTTGGCCACTCGTTTGGCGGTGGCACGGTCATGGGTATGGAGCTGGGTTTCGGCGGTGCCGAGCCTGACCCGCGAGTGGTCGCTGTGTTGCCGGTCGCGGGCACCCTGGGAGCAGACTTTTTTACCGACGAGCAATTGTCCAGCGCCAGCATTCCAATCTTGTTGATGGGCGGCACCGAAGACACCACCGTGCCGATAGAAGAAAACACGCGCGCCTTTAGCGCCATAAGCGGCAGTCAACCGGTCTACCGGGTGGATTTGATCGGCGCCGGACATACGCATTTTGCCGATGTCTGCGCGCTTGGCGATGAGTTGATTGAGCGCGGCTTCGGCATCGACCAGTGGCCAGCCATTGGCTTCGAACCCCTGACCGGTCCGTACAACGAAACTTGCACCGGTGACGCGTTTTCTATTGTCGAGGCAATCCGTTTGCAAAACCTGTATTCGGTGGCGTTTTTCAAGACCCACGTCAGCAATGACTTGCGCTTCGCGCGGTTTCTAACCCGCGCTTACGCCACCGACAACGAGCCCTTGATCGACTTCGATAAAAAAACGAGTCTGACGGCCCTGGCGCGGTTCAAGTATTGGTGAGCAGTTTGCCCAATTATTTAACTAAATATCGGCGACGAACTGCTGCCGCCGCCCTGGTCATAAGCCTGTTATTGGCGCCTGGCTGTGGTAACGGCGATGGTGGTGATGATGACACAGCCGTTATTGAACTGGATGTCGTTACTGGCAGCGCCTTCGATGCCGGCGCATACAAGGCTGCGGCTGCCGCCGATTCGTTGACCGGGTTGTGGTTGATGGTAGGAAACTACGACTACCGGGTCGATGACAGCGCCGTGCGCGGCGCTGGCCGGGAATTGTTTCGCGCCAGTGTGCGCATTCAGGATGGCGCTGGCCTCACATTCACCAGCTGCTACAGCGGCACTCCGCCACAAACACCCAGGCGTCAGTCCGACGGCAGCTTCGAGATCGAATTGTCGGGCGCGGTGGCCCGCTTCGCACCGAATGCCGACAACAATCGTATGACCGGCTCGTTTGTCGGCAACGCCGCTAACATTGATTTTCAAGGGTCGCTCACGCTGATCAAGCTAAGTGCTGACAGCAGCGTAAATCTCGGCACAATGCGCGCCACTGCCGCCGCCCTGGACGAAGAAGCAGCACTTGACATCGACTGCTTCTATGAATCTGAGCAGGAATTGGCCGACCGCACCGGTACTAACGACCCGAATGAGATCGTTATTCGGCTATCCAATGCCAACCTGCAATTACAGGATTTGTACGTCGAAGGCAGTACCGTTGACGGGCAGCTGCGTATCAAAGCCCTGCAAGGCGAGGAGCGCGGAGTGACCTTAGAGTACATCACCCCCACACAAGCTATTGGTGTTAACAAGGCAGACGCCGCCGATATCGCCATCAGCGGTAGCGATCCGGCGGGTCTGCAAGCTAGCCTGGGCGCGACCGAAGGTGACCAGCAAGCTAGCGTAGCAGTTGATATTGCCCTGCCGTGAAGGCGCGTTAATTTACAAACTCGCAGCGTTTGCAATGGACACCAACGATCGAAGTTGCGTAGAATAGCCGCGCGAAACACAGCTCGATTGGCACAATCTTGAGGGTTTTAGGATACGGCTGATCACAATACGGAAAGCGAGATGAAGCCAAGCCTTCATCTCGCTTTTTTACGATAAGATCCCGCACTTCGTCATTTTTCGTCACCCCTACAATATGAGGTAACGGCATTGCTTCAACCGGCTGTTTTAGCGCTCGCAGACGGTAGTTTTTTTCGTGGTGTATCTATTGGTGTTGCCGGTCAAACGGTTGGTGAAGCCGTTTTCAATACTGCGATGACCGGCTATCAGGAAATTCTTACCGACCCGTCCTACGCCAAACAGATCGTTACCCTGACCTATCCACATATCGGCAACACCGGCGTTAATAGCGAAGACGAAGAATCGCGTGCGATTTGGGCGGCCGGTTTGGTGATCCGCGACCTGCCTTTGCTGGCGTCTAACTTTCGTAGCGAAACAAGCCTGGCGGAATATCTGCAACGGCATAACGTGGTGGCAATTGCCGAGGTCGATACCCGCCGCCTGACCCGCATTCTGCGTAGCAAAGGCGCACAAAATGCCTGTCTGATGGCCGGCGAGATTGACGAAGACGCGGCTCTGCAAGTCGCGCGCGGCTTTGCCGGTCTTGAAGGTATGGATCTGGCGCATGCGGTGAGCGCCGCTGAGCCATATCATTGGGCTGCCAGCACCTGGCGGATAAATCATGGCTACGTCGAAGCCGACCCGGCCGATCTTGTTTTCCACGTTGTCGCCTACGACTTTGGCGTGAAGCGTAATATCTTACGCATGCTGGTTGAGCGCGGCTGCCGCGTTACCGTGGTGCCGGCGACCACGCCAGCCGAGGACGTATTGGCGATGCAGCCAAGCGGTGTGTTTTTGTCCAACGGTCCCGGTGATCCCGAACCTTGCACTTACGCCATCGACGCCATTCAAAAAATCCTGGCCAGCGAAACGCCGCTATTCGGTATTTGTCTGGGCCATCAGTTACTAGGGCTGGCTTGTGGCGCGCGCAGCAGCAAAATGAAATTCGGTCACCACGGTGCCAATCATCCGGTGCAGGATTTAGCCAGCGGTGTGGTGATGATCAGCAGCCAAAATCATGGCTTCGCGCTGGACAAAAACAGCTTGCCCGCCAACGTACGTGCAACCCACCGTTCCTTATTCGATGATTCACTGCAAGGTATTGAGTTGACCGACAAGCCGGCGTTTAGTTTCCAGGGGCATCCCGAAGCGAGTCCCGGACCGCACGATGTGGCACCGTTGTTTGACCATTTTATTGAGCTCATGCGGCAGTACGGCCAGCCGCCCGGAAACCAGTAACCGCATGCCAAAGCGAACCGATATACATTCCGTTTTAATCCTTGGCGCCGGGCCTATTGTTATCGGCCAGGCTTGCGAATTCGACTATTCGGGTGCACAGGCGTGCAAGGCGCTGCGCGAAGAAGGCTTTCGCGTCATCCTGGTCAACTCCAATCCTGCCACCATTATGACTGACCCGTCGATGGCGGATGCGACCTATATCGAGCCCATCACCTGGCAAATCGTAGCGCAAATTATCGAGCGCGAGCAGCCGGATGCCTTGCTGCCCACCATGGGTGGTCAGACCGCGCTCAATTGCGCGCTGGATCTGGCGCGCGAGGGTATGCTGGAAAAGTACGGCGTTACCATGATTGGCGCCACCCAGGACGCGATCGACAAAGCCGAAGATCGGCAACGTTTCGATCAGGCGATGCAATCGATTGCTTTGGAGACGCCGCGCTCGGCCATTGCGCATAGCCTGGAAGAAGCCAAACAAGTGCAGGATCAAATTGGCTTCCCGTGCATAATTCGGCCGTCTTTCACGATGGGCGGCTCCGGGGGTGGCATTGCTTATAACCGCGAGGAGTTCGTCGAAATTTGCGAACGCGGGCTGGATTTGTCGCCGACCAATGAGCTGTTGATCGATGAATCATTGATCGGCTGGAAAGAATACGAAATGGAGGTCGTGCGCGACAAAAACGACAACTGCATCATCATCTGCTCGATAGAAAATGTCGATGCGATGGGTATTCACACCGGCGATTCGATCACCGTAGCACCGGCGCAAACGTTGACCGACAAGGAATATCAAATCATGCGCAACGCGGCGCTTGCCGTATTGCGCGTGATAGGCGTGGAGACCGGCGGCTCCAACGTGCAGTTCGGCGTCAATCCCGTCGACGGCCGGCTGGTTGTTATTGAGATGAACCCGCGAGTGTCGCGCTCGTCGGCGCTCGCGTCCAAGGCCACGGGTTTCCCTATCGCCAAAGTCGCCGCCAAGCTGGCAGTGGGTTACACGCTGGACGAATTGCGCAATGAAATCACCGGCAACGCAACACCGGCTTCGTTTGAGCCGTCTATCGACTACGTGGTTACCAAGGTGCCGCGCTTTACTTTTGAGAAATTCGCCGCTGCCGACGACCGCCTGACCACGCAAATGAAGTCGGTTGGTGAAGTCATGGCGATTGGTCGCACCTTTCAGGAATCACTGCAAAAGGCCTTGCGCGGGCTTGAGGTCGGCGTCAGCGGCTTCGACCCCAAGCTCAAGCTAACCGCGCCAGACAGTCGTGCGAGGCTGGTAGGTTTGCTGCGCAACGCCAATGACCAGCGCATCTGGTACGTCGGCGACGCCTTCCGGCTGGGCATGACGGTTGCGGAAGTGTACGAGTTCAGCGGCATAGATCCCTGGTTTCTTGCGCAAATACAAGAGCTTATTCAAATAGAGCAAGACCTTGAGCAAAAATCCCTCGCTGATCTTGATTACGCGGTGATGTGGCGCTTAAAGCGTAAGGGCTTTGCCGACCAGCGGCTGGCGGATTTGTTGAAACTACCCGAGCAAGCCGTGCGCGAGCATAGACACGCGCTCAATATTCGGCCGGTGTATAAGCGGGTCGACACCTGTGCCGCCGAGTTCGCATCCTCGACTGCCTATATGTATTCGACTTACGAAGAAGAGTGTGAGGCTGGCGCTAGCGACCGCGACAAGATCATGGTGTTAGGCGGCGGGCCCAACCGTATCGGCCAGGGCATCGAGTTCGACTATTGTTGCGTGCATGCCGCGCTGGTGATGCGCGAAGATGGCTTTGAGACCATCATGGTCAATTGTAACCCGGAAACCGTCTCAACCGACTTCGACACGTCTGACCGGCTGTACTTCGAGCCGGTGACATTGGAAGACGTGCTGGAGATTGTTGCGCTGGAAAAACCCAAAGGCGTGATCGTGCAATTCGGCGGGCAAACACCGCTGAAACTGGCGAATGCCTTGCAGGCGGCCGGCGTGCCAATTATGGGCACCACCCCGGACGCCATCGACCGCGCCGAAGATCGGGAACGGTTCCAGCAAATGATCGAACGACTCAATTTGTTGCAGCCACCAAATACCACAGTGCGTAGTCTTGAAGAAGGACTCGCCGTGGCCGGTGAAATTGGCTACCCGATTGTGGTGCGGCCATCTTATGTGCTGGGTGGCCGCGCTATGGAAGTCGTGCATAAGGACGACGAGCTGCGCCAATATATGCAGGAAGCCGTCAACGTATCGGACACGTCACCGGTGTTACTCGATCATTTTTTAAATGCTGCCATAGAAGTCGATATCGACGCCGTGAGTGATGGCGAGCAAGTCGTTATCGGTGCCATCATGCAGCATATCGAGCAGGCCGGCGTGCACTCTGGCGATTCGGCCTGTTCCTTGCCGCCTTACCAGCTGGCGGAATCGGTGCAAGACGCCATGCGCAATCAGGTCAAGCTGATGGCGCTGGAGCTGGGCGTGGTCGGCTTGATGAATGTACAGTTGGCGTATCAGGACGAACAGATCTACGTCATCGAAGTGAATCCGCGTGCCTCACGCACGGTGCCGTTTGTGTCCAAGTGCATTGGCCGCTCACTCGCCAAGATCGCGGCCCGCTGCATGGCCGGCAAAACGTTGGAGGAACAAGGCGTGACCCGGGAAATCGTGCCCGCGTACTACAGCGTCAAGGAAGCCATATTCCCGTTTAACAAATTCCCGGGCGTCGACCCGATACTGGGTCCGGAGATGAAATCCACCGGTGAAGTCATGGGCATCGGCGACAGCTTCGCGGAAGCCTTCGCCAAATCCATGCTCGGTGCAGGCGAAGTGATTCCTGCCAGCGGCGTTGCCTTTGTCAGTGTGCGCGATGTCGATAAAGCCGGAGCGGTGCCTGTCGCCAGAGATTTGATCGAATTGGGCTTCGAGCTGATCGCCACCCGTGGTACCGCAAAAGCGCTGCAACAGGCGCGTGTACCCGTGCGAGCAATTAATAAAGTGGCGGAAGGCCGGCCGCATATTGTGGATGCAATAAAAAACAGGGAGGTGCACTTTATTGTGAATACCACCGAGGGCAAACAGGCCATTCAGGATTCTGCTACCATTCGTCGCAGTGCATTGCAGCATAAGGTGTTTTATACCACCACCCTGGCGGGTGCCGAGGCGGTTTGTATGGCGCTGCAATTTGGCAGCGCAACTCAGGTACGACGGTTGCAGGACCTGCACAAACAAGAGCTACACAAACAAGTACAAGACGAAAGAACTACACGAGAGAATTGAAACATGAGTCAGATACCAATGACAGTGGAGGGCGAAGCCAAACTGCGAGCAGAGTTGCAGCATTTAAAAACGGTCGACCGGCCGCGCATTGTGCAGGCGATTGCTGAAGCGCGTGAACATGGCGACCTGAAGGAGAACGCCGAGTATCATGCGGCGCGCGAGCAACAGAGTTTTGCCGAGGGCCGTATTGGCGAAATCGAAGGCAAGCTGGCGGAAGCGCGGGTTATCGATGTGACGACCATTGCGCCTACCGGCAAAGTGATATTCGGTGTGACGGTGGAAATCTACAATCTGGAAACCGAAGCCACGCAAACCTATCAAATTGTCGGCGACGACGAGGCTGACGTTAAGGTGAGCAAGATTTCGGTTAACTCACCGATTGCCAGGGCCTTGATCAGTAAAGAGGTTGACGACGTGGTGGTGGTGCAAACGCCGAGCGGCGTTGTTGAATACGAAATCTCCAGCGTCAAGCACCTATAGCGTTCGCAACAGGTTTGACAACTTGGGCTTGGGTTTTTTCGCAGGGCGAAACAGCAGCGCGACATTACCAATACGTTGCACTAGCTGCGCGTTATGTTTCTCGCATATGCTGGTGGCGAGGTCGCGGCGCACATGGCGATCAGCGATGCTGAGGCGGATTTTTATCAGCTCATGATCCTCCAGCGCGCGCTCGATTTCCTGCTCGATATTTTCAGTCACGCCTTTGTCAGCAATCGTTATGATCGCTTTTAGCTTGTGGCCGATAGCCTTCAGTTGTTGTCGGTACGCACTGGTTAATACCATTGTTTGGCCTGCACATAAAACGGTGCACCATTTTACCAGCTGTTGCGAAAGTCTCCGTGACTTTTTCCAAGGCATGCCAAGAAAAAAAAATGGGTTTTTTCCTTGGCCGCCAACGGCCTGCTCCCCCAACGGGACAAGTCGCTTAGTATGAGTCGGTCAAAAAGCAGCGCGCGCTGGCTGCAAGAGCATTTCGACGATCACTACGTCAAGTTGGCGCAGCAGGCCGGCTACCGCTCGCGCGCCTCTTTCAAATTGCTTGAATTAAACGATAAAGACCGATTGTTTAAATCTGGCATGACGGTGGTCGATCTGGGTGCAGCCCCGGGCGGCTGGTCGCAAGTTGCCAGCCAGCTCACGGGTAGTGGCGGTCGTGTGATCGCTTCCGATATCCTGTCGATGGTGCCGTTGGCGGGGGTCGAGTTTATCCGCGGCGATTTTACTGAACAGGCAGTGGTTGATGCTATTTTGAGTGCCTTGGGTGCCGCTAAGGCGGACCTTGTTATTTCCGATATGGCCCCCAATATCACTGGTGTGGCGGCAATTGATCAACCCCAATCCATGTATCTTGTTGAGCTAGCTCTCGAATTGGCGCAACAAGTGCTAAAACCTGGCGGTACGTTTATCACCAAAGCGTTTCATGGCGACGGTTTTGATGCATTGGTCGCAGATTGTAAAAGCTTGTTTAAGGCTGTGCAGTCGCGCAAACCCAAGGCATCCAGGCCGCGATCGCGTGAGATTTACCAGGTGGCACGCGGTTTCAAAGGCATGAATTTGCGTGGTGAGACTGGCTAAACTGTAGTACAGTTAATTGAGTGATGAAACATGTGGGTGGTAATGCGGTCTTACATAGACTGCTACGTTCCGTGTCACCAGACATCTGATTGAGAGGGTAGTCCCTTGAACGATATGGCGAAGAATCTATTACTTTGGACCATCATTGCGGCGGTGCTGCTGATGGTATTCCAAAACCTCAATGTGAAAACGCGCGCCGAAATGCTCGACTACTCACAATTTGTAGAGCAGGTGCAGGCCGGCGAAGTGCGTAAGGTCGTCATCGACGGCCTCGTGATCAGCGGCGAACGCGAGAATGGTGAAGTATTTCAAACCATTCGGCCCGCAGTGCAGGATACCGGCTTGATGGGCGATTTGCTGGAAAACAACGTTGAAGTCGAAGGCCGCGCGCCCGAGCAACAAAGCCTGTGGACCCAGCTGCTGGTCGCCAGCTTCCCAATCCTGATCATTATCGCGGTCTTTATGTTCTTTATGCGCCAGATGCAAGGCGGCGCTGGTGGCCGCGGTGGTCCGATGAGCTTTGGCAAAAGCAAGGCGCGCCTACTCGGTGAAGACCAAATCAAAACCACTTTCGCCGACGTCGCCGGTGTGGAAGAAGCCAAAAACGACGTCAAGGAGCTGGTTGAGTTCCTGAGCGACCCGAGCAAATTTCAACGCCTGGGTGGACGCATTCCACGCGGCGTGCTCATGGTTGGTCAACCGGGTACCGGTAAAACCCTGTTGGCGAAGGCGATTGCGGGCGAAGCCAAAGTCCCTTTCTTCTCAATTTCAGGTTCTGACTTCGTCGAAATGTTCGTCGGCGTCGGTGCGTCACGCGTGCGCGACATGTTTGATCAGGCTAAAAAACAAGCGCCGTGCATTATTTTTATCGACGAGATCGACGCCGTTGGCCGCCATCGCGGTGCGGGCCTGGGTGGCGGGCACGATGAACGCGAACAAACGCTAAACCAACTGCTGGTCGAAATGGACGGCTTCGAAGCCAACGATGGCGTGATCGTGATTGCCGCCACCAATCGCCCCGACGTGCTCGATCCGGCTCTGTTGCGCCCCGGTCGTTTCGATCGCCAGGTCGTGGTCAGCCTGCCCGACATTCGCGGTCGTGAACAAATTCTCAAGGTGCATATGCGCAAAGTACCGCTGGCTGACGACGTTAAACCGTCTTTCATCGCCCGCGGCACGCCCGGTTTTTCCGGCGCTGACTTGGCCAATTTGGTCAACGAAGCCGCGTTGTTTGCCGCGCGCGCTAATCTGCGCACTGTTAATATGGCGCAGTTCGAGTTGGCCAAAGACAAAATTATGATGGGCGCCGAACGCAAATCGATGGTGATGTCCGAAGCGGAAAAACGCAACACGGCGTATCACGAAGCGGGCCATGCCATTGTCGGCCGGCTGGTGCCGGAGCACGACCCGGTGTACAAAGTCAGCATTATTCCGCGTGGCAGGGCTTTGGGTGTCACCATGTTTCTGCCGGAAGAAGACCGTTACAGCCACAGCAAGCGTTCCATAACCAGCCAAATCGCCAGCCTGTTTGGCGGCCGTGTGGCGGAGGAAATGACGCTGGGAGCCGACGGCGTCACCACTGGCGCTTCCAACGACATTCAACGCGCCACCGAAATTGCCCGCAATATGGTTACCAAATGGGGCTTGTCCGAAAAGATGGGCCCGTTGATGTACGACGAAGCGGAAGAAGAAGTATTTTTGGGCCGCTCAGCGGGATCTGCGGCGAAGACTATTTCCGGCAGCACTGCGACGCTGATTGACGAAGAGGTGCGCACTATTATTGACGAGTGCTACGCTACGGCGCAGCGTTTGTTGGAAGAGAATCGCGACAAGCTTGAGAATATGGCCGATGCGTTGATGCTCTACGAAACCATCGACGCCAAGCAGATCGACGAAATCATGGCGGGCCGCGATCCCACGCCACCAGCGGACTGGTCTGATTGGGGTTCTGGCGGCGATGAAGCGGGTGGTGCGGATGACGCTGAAAGTGCTCCCAAAAAAGACGGCCCCATCGGCGGGCCGGTCGGTGACCACTAAATTGGCTTGCGCGGCAGTCACGCTGCTGCGCAATGCTTAACTTCTCAGCGTTATTTTTATTACGTGGCGTCAGCGCCTAATCCTGATACGGCTGAAAACGTAGCGGTTTTGCGCTGCGGTAACTACCGTATTGTGTTTGATCGGCCCCGCATTATGGGCATTTTGAATATCACGCCCGACTCTTTCTCGGATGGTGGTGTGTTGTTCGATGCTGGCAAACCCAATCTCGGTAAAGTATTACAGCGGGCGCAATGCATGCTCGCCGAAGGCGCCGATTGCATCGATATTGGCGGTGAATCGACTCGGCCCGGTGCCCCCAAAATAAGTTCGGAAGAAGAAATGCAGCGCGTGTTGCCGGCGTTGGAGCTGTTGCGCGCCGAGTTAGATGCGCCATTGTCGATAGACACCAGTAACCCCGAATTGATGTGCGAGGCGAGCAAGCTGGGGGCGGCGTTGATCAACGATGCGCGCGCGCTGCAGCGGGGTGGTGCATTGCAGGCGGTGGCGCATTCCAATATGGGTGTCTGCCTGATGCACATGCGCGGTGAACCGCAAAACATGCAACGGGCACCGGAGTATGATGATGTGGTGGGCGAGGTCTGCCGTTTTCTTGGCGCGCGCGCCGGGCTCTGCGTCGCAAACGGCATTGAAGCCGAGCGCGTTATGCTCGATCCTGGCTTCGGTTTCGGTAAAAATCTGCAGCATAATCTGGCGTTATTCCGTAAGCTGCCGACTTTGCTGGATCTGAATTATCCGTTGTTGATAGGCGTCTCTCGCAAATCGATGATTGGGTCTATACTAGACAAAGACGTGACTAAAAGGCTCGCCGGCAGTCTGGCGCTAAGCGCCTTGGCTGCTTTTCAAGGTGTGCATATGCTGCGTACGCATGATATCCAAGCCACGGTAGATGCCGTTGCGATAACAATGGCAATTAAGGATTTACCTAAGCAATGAAAAAACAATTTTTTGGTACCGATGGCATTCGTGGTCGGGTAGGCACTGGCGTTATTACACCCAAGTTCATGCTTAAACTGGGGTGGGCCGTCGGCAAAGTATTTACCGAGCAAAAAAACAGCGCTGATCCGCTGGGCCAGGTGCTGATTGGCAAAGACACACGCATCTCTGGCTATATGTTTGAATCATCGCTGGAAGCGGGTTTGGTGGCCGCCGGGGTCGACGTGACCTTGCTGGGTCCAATGCCGACTCCCGCCATCGCTTATTTGACCCGCACATTCAATGCTCGCGCCGGCATTGTCATCAGTGCGTCGCACAACCCCTACGATGATAACGGCATCAAGTTTTTCTCTGGCCAAGGCACCAAGCTGCCAGACGAAACCGAATTGCTGATTGAAAAACAAATACAAGAGCCGATGACCACGGTTGAGTCACTGCAGCTAGGCAAGGTGACGCGCTTGCCAGATGCCGGCGGCCGCTACATCGAGTTTTGTAAAAGTACCGTGCCCACCGGCTTTAACTTGAATGGCATGAAAGTGGTTGTCGATTGCGCCCATGGTGCGACCTACCATGTGGCGCCGGCCGTATTGCGCGAGCTTGGCGCGCGAGTGGTTGAAATCGGCGTCGAGCCGAACGGTCTGAATATCAATGATGGCGTAGGCTCGACTTGCCCGCAGAAATTGCAGGAAACTGTTGTTAGAGAAGGCGCGGATATCGGCGTTGCGCTGGACGGTGATGGCGACCGCGTGCTGTTTGTCGATCACGCGGGCGGCATTGTCGATGGCGACGAACTACTGTACATCATTGCCTGCGATCAACTGCGCAGTACTGGCAGTTGTGGTGGCGTGGTGGGCACACAAATGTCGAACCTGGGCTTCGAGTTGGCGCTGCAAGAACTGGGTATTCCCTTCGCGCGCGCCCAGGTCGGCGACCGTTATGTACTGGAGCAGATGCTGGAAAAAGGCTGGAAACTGGGTGGCGAAAGTTCCGGACATATTATTTGTGCCGATGTAACCACCACCGGAGATGGCATCATAGCGGCCTTGAAGGTTCTGTTTGCGGTCAGCTCAACCGGCAGTACTTTGCGCGACTTGCGCAAAGGCATGACCAAATTTCCGCAACGCATGATTAACGTTAAACTGAGTGATAAATTCAACTTGCGTGACAAGCCCGATGTCCAGCGGGCAGTGTCGCTGGTTGAAGACAAACTCGGTACGCGGGGTCGCGTGCTGCTGCGTCCTTCGGGCACCGAACCCGTAGTGCGGGTTATGGTCGAAGGCGAGAACGGTTTGTTAGTAGGCCAGCTCGCACAAGAACTGGCGCATGCAGTCGAGCGCGCCGTCGCCTAGCCTGCTATCACGGCACACCCTGCAGCCAGATTCTAACCGCGCGCGGCGAAGTCGCGCCGCCCCCTTCTTGTAACTTGTACCCGCCTTCGTTAACATATCCGCCCGTTTTGATTGGTATAAAAACCCATGCGCAAACCATTGGTGATCGGTAATTGGAAGATGAATGGCTCGGCCGCGCGGGTCGACACATTGCTTGCTGAGTTAGCCGCAAGTGATTCGCAGCCGGCAGGCGTCGATATTGTTGTTTGTCCGCCGTTTGTTTATATCCAGCAAGTCGCTGGACTGGCAAGTGGCAGCTCTCTGGCCTGGGGTGGGCAAAACTGCGCCGCGCAGAGCGACGGCGCGTACACTGGCGAGGTGTCGGCTGCCATGTTGCATGATATGGGCTGCACGTATGCCATTATCGGGCACTCAGAGCGGCGCGCGCTATTTGCTGATAGCGACGCCGCTGTCGCACAAAAGTTCGCCCGGCTTGCCGAGCAAGGTATCAAACCCGTGCTGTGTGTTGGCGAATCTCTGGAGCAGCGTGAAGCCGACCAGACGCTGGCCGTTATTGGTAAGCAGCTGGACGCAGTGTTAACGGCCAATTCACTGCAGAAGTGGCGTGACGCGGTGCTGGCCTACGAACCCGTCTGGGCGATTGGCACTGGCAAAACCGCTACGCCTGCGCAAGCGCAGGAAGTGCATGCGTTTATCCGCCAGCGGTTGGCGCAGAATGACGCCGAGCTGGCGCAGCAAACACGAATTTTGTATGGTGGCAGCGTAAAAGCGGGTAATGCCGCCGAACTTTTTGGCCAGCAGGATATTGACGGCGGTTTGATCGGTGGAGCGTCCCTGGTCGCAGACGACTTTTTAGCAATTTGTAAGGCGGCGAGCGAGTAAGTGCTCCTGCCAGGTGATATTGCCGTATTCACAGCCCTTTCTCTGCTAGAAGAAGCGTCCGCGCCGGCGTCGCCTAAGAGCGCTTACTGACTGTCAGTGCTTCCGCTGGACGGAGGCTGGCTAGGCGTGCGGAAAAGTGTCTTGCCGCGCACGCAGACGACAGGCAAGCTGAACATGACGTTATCATCTGGAAGGAATACTTAGAATGGAACAGATTACATTGATTATTCACGTCCTGATAGCAGTCGCGATTGTTGCGTTGATACTGCTGCAGCAGGGTAAAGGCGCAGATATGGGTGCCTCGTTCGGTAGTGGTTCATCGCAAACATTGTTCGGTAGTGCCGGTAGCGGTAATTTTCTGACCAAAAGTACCGCCTTGCTGGCTACTTGCTTCTTCGTTACCAGTTTTGGGCTGGCAATCATCGCGAAAGACAAGGCCGGGCTTGAAACCGGCGTTGGCCTGCCGTCGCTTGAGGCCATTGAGCGGCAAGAGGCGACGTCCACGGAGCAGGACGTTCCTTCCGCAGAGGAAAAAGATGCTGTTTCTACGCCGCAATCCGATGCTGGCGAAGATATTCCGAGCGATGAATAAACGCTTTTTGCCGAAGTGGTGGAATTGGTAGACACGCTATCTTGAGGGG
>CAZJDL010000072.1:0-21693 GCA_964544755.1 uncultured Pseudomonadales bacterium
TTTGCTCATTATGGGGCAAGTTCCTAAACAATTGGCGGTGGAAGCTTACCCGTTTATCGACAATGAGTTGACGGTGGTGGCATCACCTGAACATCCTCTTTCTGGTGTGCGAAATATCACGCTGGAAAAACTGAGTCAGGAACGCTTTTTGGTGCGGGAATCAGGATCGGGCACCCGCCAGGCGGTAGACCGTCTATTTGCAGAGCGAGATATTAAAGTGACTCCTTATATGGAGCTGGGTAGCAGTGAGGCCATCAAGCAGGGCGTGATGGCCGGTTTGGGGATCTCCATACTGTCACGGCGAAATCTGCGTCTGGAGCTGCTTGGTCAGCATATTGTGATATTGGATGTTGAAGGGTTTCCGTTGATACGCCGTTGGTACGCGGTGCATCTGAAGAAAAAACGACTATCACTTGCGGCAAGGACGTTTCTGGAGTTTATACTTACCCAAAGTGATCACATTTTAGACGACACACTCGTTCTGCAAAAGACTTGATAAAGATGTTTTCATCCAATATCGACATCCGACACGCACTGGGCGATTTTTGCATCGAAGATAATAAAGTGGAATTCGGGCGAGACATCCAAGCCTAGTCACAGTCGGCCCACTACCGTATCTTTCATGGTGTCGGGGTTTATAGTCAGCGGGAAATCCGTGTCGTCTCTGGATTTCAGCGGGCTATTGACTGTCGAGTGGGAATAGGAATAAGCGCCGACGAAGACTGGATGCGACTGGCGCAAGCGTCCCTGGCCAGGGACGCCGGTGAAGTGCCCGTTGGCGCCGAAAGCGGGCAGGGTGCAACGGCAGCGCGCCGAGCGGGTCGGCGCGATTTCGTAAAGCGTGCTGTTTTGCGTTTGCGACTTCGTCAATAATTGTACTGCGGTTGCCAGCCGTTGGCGCCTTCGGGGATGAGGTCAAATATATGCCAGATGGCACAAAAATCGTCGCCTGGTCCCAGTGGCCGGTCGGATACGCGAACGACTTTTCCATCGCGCTTTTGGAACACCGAGATGCCGGGCTCGAACCCTTGTTCACTCTTGTAGCCCATGTCCTCGGCGAAACTGGTTCCCTGATGTGACAGCATCTTGAACTTCCAGCCGCGCGACGCGGCGAATTTTGCCTGCGCGCCCGGTTTGTCGGGCGAGGTAACGACAAACGCGGCACGGTTTTCAAGGTGCGGCACCACGCCGTTAAAGCCATCGGCCCATAGCGTGCAATAAGGGCACGACGCGCCCATATTGTGGATAACGATAAGATCGGTCTTGTCGCCGAATAGATCGGCAAGCCGAACCTGTCCCGACGGGCCGGTGAAGGTGTAGTCGCCCACCTCTTCGGCTGAATCCGCCTGCATCAGCTCACGGATTTCGCCACGCAAGCGGTTGATTTCATCATAATTGGTTTTGAGTTTTTCTCGGGTCCTGAGGCTGGTCATCTTCACTGACTCCTGTTCTGATCGTCGATTTCCCCAAGCCAGGCGGCGAGGGTATTGAACTGGTCTTGCCAGTAACGGCTGTACTGATTGATCCACACTGCCGCGTCATACAGCGGCCCGGCGTCGAGCTGGCGGCGCTGAATGACACTTCGTGTTCAACTAAGGCTCGCCACCCACTCATCGACTTTCTGCTCAAGAACGTTCAGCGGCAACGGGCCGTATTTCAATACGACATCATGAAACTCGCGAATATCGAATTCGTCGCCAAGCCTGTTGCGGGCGTTTTCGCGTAATTCCACGATTTTCATCATGCCGACTTTATAGGCTGTTGCTTGCGACGGCATGACGATGTGGCGTTCGACCATTTTAACCGCATCCCCCTTGGCGTTTGGGGTATTGCTAACGTAATAATCGATACTCTGTTCGCGAGTCCATTTTCTGGTATGAATGCCAGTATCGACCACCAGCCTGCAGGCGCGCCACAACTCCATCGCCAGCCGACCGAAATCGGAATACGGATCCTGGTACAGGCCAATTTCCTTTGGCACCATTTCAGAATACAAGCCCCAGCCTTCTCCGTATGCGGTGTAACCGCCATACTTTCTGAATTTGGGCACGTCTTGCAATTCCTGCGCAATGGCATTTTGCATATGATGGCCTGGAATGCCCTCGTGATAGGCCAACGCTTCCATCTGGTAAGTCGGCATGGAGGCCATATCGTACAAGTTGGCGTAATACAAGCCGGGCCGCGACCCATCTTCGGATGGCGATTGGTAAAAGGCTTTACCGGCCGACTGTTCGCGGAACGGTTCTACCGCCTTGACGCGCAAGTCTGCTTTGGGTTTGGTGATAAACAACTCGTCCAGGCGTGACTTCATCGTTTCAATCAGCGCCGTTGCCTCACGGAGGTATTGGGCCCGGCCTTCGTCATTCGCGGCATAAAAAAACTGTTTGTCTTCGCGCATAAACTGCATAAATGCGTTGAGGTCACCATCGAAACCCACTTGCTCCTTGATTTTGCGCATCTCCGCATGAATGCGCTTGACTTCACTCAGGCCGGTTTCGTGAATCTGCTCGGCGGTCAGGTCGGTGGTTGTGGTGCGTTGTAATGCGGCGCTGTAAAACGCTTCGCCCTGCGGCCACTTCCAGACGCCATCGTCAGTGGTTGCTTCCTGTTCCAGTTCGGTCATATGGGCGATCAGTTTTTCATAGGCTGGCTTTACCGCGTTGCGCAGCGCATCCTCGGCGGCGCCGAGCAGTTGCGTTTGTTGTTCATCAGTCAACGCGTCGTTTTTGGCTAGTGCAGCCAGCTTGCCTTTGAAATCGACAAGCAAGGTGTTATCCGGGCCGTTGTCAAAGGGCGCGCCCTTAATGATGTTACGGCTGTCGCGAATGACGTGGGGAAACACGAATTTGGGTGGCACGATGCCCGCGGCAGTCCGCTGATCAATACTCGCAATCAGTTGGTCGAAAAATTCTGGCACGTTATTCAAGCGCGCGATGTAAGCTTCAGCGTCGCTCAGGTCGGCGATTTGGTGTTGATTAATAAGCAGAGCAGGCACGGCGGCGTGTATACCGTGCATCTGATTGACCGGGTAATCGTACAAGCGCCAGCGAAAATCCTCAATCTCATCTTTCAGATACTGTTGCATCAACAGATAGCTGAGCTTGCTGGCGTCGTCGAGTTTGTCTTGCTGCAGCGTTAGCAGTTCGGCGAGCTGCCGCTTGTTTAATGCCAACGTCTCACGAGTGAATTCAGCGGTCAGGTTGTCCCATTGATCCATGCCCGTTTTTCTGCCCAGATGGGCTTGAAACATTGGGCTGCGCGTTACCCATTCCTCAAAAAAGCGATCGAACAGGGCATTGGCTTTTGCCGACTCTGGCGCCATTCCTGCATCGTCGGTCGCCATTGATTGCGGCGCTGTCGGTATGCATGCCGCGACAGTGACGAGCAGCAGAAGGGTGAGTGCTTGTTTCAACATGAAGGCTCCATTGTGCATTGTTTAAACAGTCCGGCATCGAGCAGTGGGCAAGAAGATGCCAGAATTCCCGTTTCGGGCGGGGTGCTGGTTAGTGTAAAGGTATAACGAACAACGCCGCGCGCACCTCAAACCTCAACCGATACCGTGAGAGGCTATTTATTCATCGACGATGCTACAAACGGTTACAAACGGTAACCAAACGCGCACTGACCGATGCCCCGCGACCTTATATATTGCACCCATGTTTATTTACACCAGTGGACGGATGCTATGCAGACGAACAGCGCACCTTTGTATTTAGGTCTTGTCACCTGCGTACTTTCTGTTGTGTCGCAGCCTTTGGTCGCCGTGGGAAACGGCGCTGCGGGCGCGATAGAGGAAGTCATTGTCGAAGGGAAAAAAGACGACGATTCAACGGCGCCGACATTGTTCACTGAAAAGTTGCTGCAGGTGCCCGGCACACTCGGCGACCCGCTGCAGGCGATATTCTCGCTACCCGGCGTCGTTGAGGTGGAAGACGGTGACGGCCAACCCGCGGTGCGTGGTTCGGGTCCCGACGATAATACTTTCCTGATCGACTTTCTGCCGACCAGCTATGTGTTTCATGATTTTGGCAACAGCATATTTAACGAACACCTGATTCGCGATTTCGGCCTCAAAGCCGCCGGCTTCGGTTCGCGCTACGGTCAGGCCACCGGCGCGGTATTTGACGTTAGCCTGCGTGAGCCACGCTTGCAGCCACTGACCACGACGATCGACGCCAGCTTTTTGCGTGCCGGCGTGCTACTTGAGGGTCAGGTGACGGACAATCAGGCATTTTATATCTCGGCGCGCGAGAGCCTCGTGCATCTGATATTGGAGGCAATCGAAGGCGATGAAGACGACGACGATGATGACATCGATTTCAACAGCTATCCTCGGTCTAGCGACTACCAGGCAAAATACTCATGGACACCCAATGCCAACAACCGCGTGTCGTTGCTGGCAACGGGGGCGAGTGATCGCACCGCCGCGACATTCGGCAGCAACTCCGATGAAGCACTGATCGATCCCGGCAGCAGCGGGCGCGCATCACTCGATACGAAATTCAATAGCGTCAGTCTGCGCTGGGATTATCGCGACGACAACAACGAATTAAAAACCGGTATCGGCCGGCTGCAAGAGTCGCGTCGTGACCGCCTTGGCGACGGCGCGGAGTTTCAGGACATCGACGTCACCGGTTGGACGGCCAAGAGTCACTACAGTCGCCACCTCACCAACGCCCACCGGGTGACGGTCGGCGGCGAATACCAGCAACAGGAGTTCGACTATTCGGTGAAGCTGCGCTACCGGAGTTGCAGTGATTTTGACCCCGCCTGCGATACCGATCCCGGCGTGCTGATACAAGAGGCCGACCGCCAGAACATAGCGACGGCGGTGCTGATCGTCGAGGATGCGTGGCAGGCAACGCCCGCGCTGTTGGTCACGGCGGGCATGCGATTTTCTCGCGACGATTACCTCGAAGAACGCTTCGCCGAGCCGCGCGTCGAGGCCGAGTGGGCGCTGAACGATAACTGGCGGCTGATCAGTTCCTGGGGGCGCTATCACCAACTGCCGCTCGTCGACGAGATCATTCCCGTATTTGGCAACCCGCAGCTACGCTCGCCGGAGGCGACCCACTACGTTGTTGGCACCAAAGGCCAGTTTGGTGACGGCTGGTCGCTCGATGTCGACCTCTACTACAAAGACCTGAAACAGTTGGCGGTAGATGTGGATGATGATCGCAACTACATCAACGCGGCCACCGGCGAGGCGTACGGCGCCGAGGTGATGTTGCAAAAAGCGCAGCGCGACGACCGTTGGTACGGCTGGTTCACGCTGAGTTATGCCAAGACGCGCCGCACTAACGACCTGACCGGTAGAACCACCAACGCCGACTACGATACACCGGTCGTCGCTAATCTTGTGCTCAACTATCAGTTGCGCAACTGGAATGTAGGCCTGCGTTGGAACTACCGCAGTGGTATGCCGTACACGCCGATCACGGGTAATCGTGAGAATCCGGATTTTCCTGGCTTCTACCTACCGGTGTACGGCAAGCTCAACAGCGAGCGCGCCGGCGCCTATCACCGGCTCGATTTGCGCGCCGAGCGGCCGTTCAAATTCAGCCGCGTTGAAGGCAGCTATTACATCGACATCATCAACGCCTACGTGCGCCGCAACGGTGGCGCCGTGGCATACGAACCGATTGCCGGCACATCCGATTTTCGTTTGGAAGAAGAAGAGGGGTTGCCGCTAATTCCGTCGATCGGGGTTAAATTTATTTTCTAGCCGTTCATCGGCGGGCATGACAGCGCCGTTTCGGCGGATAGTTCGTCGAAACGGCACCAGGGTTGCTACAGTCTGAATGAGAGGTTGCGCGGATTAATCAAACCGTAAATAGTCCGGCAACGCCGTGACTTCTCCGTCAACCGTGTGTTGCCGGGCAAAATCTTCTACCAACTCAATGCGTCGCTTAGTCACGGGATGGGTGCTCAAGAACGCCGGTGGTTCCGCCGCTGACTGCTGCTTAAAAACCTCGAACAATACTGCCGCGCCGCTGACGTGACCGTAGTGTTTCTGCAAGGCGCGCAAGGCTTGTTTGTCGGCCTTGCTTTCCTGCCGACGGCTAAAGCCCAAGGTTGAAGTCAGGCCTATTCGATTGATCAGGCCAGCAATCATGCTGTTGTTGCTAAGACCAGTAATACTCGCCAGCGCGAGTGATACGGTAATACCGCGACCGGCGGCTACAATGGGGTGGCGCAGTTTTATATGAGCAATCTCATGTGCCAATATCATGGCGACGGCGTTCTCATGCGGAAGCAGGCGCAGCATGCCGCGAAACACCACGATGTTACCGCCCAGGGTAGCGTAGGCGTTCACGGTTTTATCCTTGCTGTACTGAATATTGATCTGCATGTCCTCCGGCAAATCCATTTGCGCTGCAAGGTTGGTCCCGAGTCGTTGCAAGTAGTGCTGTACTTTTTTGTCCCGGTCCGTGGGCCGCTTAATCTCTTGCCACTCAAAGTCCATTTTGCCCGCCAGTTTTTGCTCCATGCTGAAGGGAATAAAAGGAGCCAGATATTCGGCCAGCATAGCCAGTACGATGACAATACCAGCAATAATGACGATCAAGCCGACCAGCAGGGCGAAGAACTCCTTCAGCGGGTGCTCGTGGCTGACATTGATGCCTTCGGGCACTTGCCGGTTTTCATAGCCCATTAGTTGTGGGCTATTGTGGCGTTACCAGCGCCGTGCCATAAGCAAACACCTCCACGGCGCCGACTTGACCTTCAGCGCCCTTGGTGATGGATGCCGTCTCCAGCTTTACATTGACGATCATGCTCGCGCCCTTGGTAAGGGCTTCTTCCTTCATGCGTAGAATTGCTTCGCGTCGCGCGCGTTCGAGCAGCGATTCATAGACGGCAACGCGGCCGCCAAAAAAACTGCGCAGGCCGGCGGCGACGCGTTTAAAATAGTCGACCGAGACTACCACGCTACCGACCACCAAAGCGGATTGCCGGACGTCCAGATCGGGCGGCGGAAAGCGCTCGCTGAACGCCAGCAGGTGAGAATAGTTCTGTTCGCGCTGGATGATAGATTTGAAATGCTTTTGTTCGGCGTGCCGTCCAAACACGTAGCCGAGGATTACCAGCGTCAGGAAAAAAAACAGTTCGTAAATCACTGTGCCTCGTCCTCCAGTATCACCGCAGTGCCATAGGCAAATAACTCGGCGGCGCCGGCGGCAATAGACGAAGTGGAAAAGCGCACATTTAACACGGCATTCGCTCCAACGGCCGTGGCCTGCGCGACCATGCGTGCCACGGCTTCTTCACGCGCCTCCTGCAGCAACTCGGTGTAGCTTTTGAGTTCGCCGCCGAAGATATTTTTAAAGCCGGCCATAATGTCTTTGCCCGCGTGTTTTGCGCGCACGGTATTGCCCTGCACCATGCCCAGATGTCGGCTCACTTTTCTGCCGGGAATGATTTCAATATTGCTGATGATCATGGATTAGCGTCCTTATTCTGCCGTGTTTTGCTCTGTGGTTTGCGAACATTATTTCCACAAGGGTGCCAACATTACTCCACTATTGCAATAACTGATTACCCGGCAGGTTGAGGACGAAACAGGCACCAGGAAAAAGGCTTTGTCAGTTTCCACAAAGCAGCAGAAAAGGCGGTGACTTGCTGGCCTGTATTTTGTGATAAGCTTCAAGCAGTCATCCAGCTTAGAGCCAACAGAACACCACAATACGTTTTATATATGCAGAAGCATTGCAAAATGGCCTTGTCGTTGGTTGTCGTCGTGCTTGCTGGCTGCGGCGAGGTGAACGACCCGAGTTTATTCCCTGCCTACAAAGCAAGCGCCGCGCTACCGCCGCCGGCTAAACCCGCTGTAGCGGCGAACCCAGACAAAAACGTGTTTTTCGGCGACCTGCATATTCACACCAGCCTTTCTGCTGATGCCTTTACCATGGGTGTGCGCGTACTACCGGATGACGCCTATACGTTTGCTAAAGGTGGCACCATCGAACACGCCGCCGGCTATCCGATTCGCATCGCACGCCCGCTGGACTTTGCCGCGGTGACCGACCATTCGGAGTATCTTGGCGTCGTGCGCGCGCTGAACCCTGACCTGCCGTTGGCGCGCCGTTCATTGCGCGATGTGTTGCTCAATGGTAGCCGCTTTACGATTACCAAGACCTATCTGCAAACCGTACTGGGCTTTGATCTGGAAGACATCAAGTACGACGAAGAAGCCGAGTTAGCGATGCGCAGCGCCTGGCAACAGACCATCGACGCGGCGCAGGAACATTACCAACCCGGCGTTTTCACCACGTTTATTGGCTACGAATGGAGTTCCATGCCGGATGGTGATAATTTGCATCGTAACGTTATTTACCGTAGCGCACGCGTGCCGAAGCTACCATATAGCTCACGGAGGTCGAACGATCCGGAAGATTTGTGGCGTGCGCTTGATAAACAGAACAAGAGGGGTATGCAGGCATTTGCTATTCCACATAACAGCAATCTCAGCAACGGCAGAATGTGGGGGAAACGTAGCTACACGGGTGCAGCGCTTACGGAAAAATACGCTGCGCTGCGGCTACGTTACGAACCCATCAGTGAGGTCATGCAGGTCAAGGGTTCTTCGGAAACGCACCCGCTATTGTCGAGCGAAGACGAGTTCGCTGATTTCGAAATCTACGAGCTGTTGCTTAGGCGGGAGGGTGGTATTGCCGAGGCCAAAGGTGGTTATATGCGCGACGCGCTGCGCACCGGGCTGGAGCTGTCGCATAGCGAGGGTTTTAACCCCTACAAGTTCGGTGTGATTGGCAGCAGCGACGGCCACAACGCCAGTTCACCGGTGGAAGAAGATAACTACCACGGTACATTGCCCATCATCGATGGCAGCGCTGCTCTGCGGATGAACAAGGCGAGCTTATTGCCAAAGAGTCAAAACCGCGGGGCCATGTGGAGTGCGGCGGGTTTAGCGGCGGTCTGGGCGGAAAAAAACACGCGCGCGTCTCTGTTCGATGCGATGCGGCGTAAGGAAACTTACGCCACCTCGGGGCCACGAATCAAGCTGCGCTTTTTCGGTGGCTGGCATTATTCCGACCTCTTACTTGATCAAGCGGATGCAGTGAAGCAGGCTTATGCAGGCGGCGTGCCGATGGGCGACGAACTGCCGGATCGACAGAACGCAACTACGCCAACGTTTGTGCTGTGGGCAGAGAAAGACCCGGAGGGTGCTAACCTCGATCGCGTTCAAATTGTCAAAGGTTGGGTTGACTCTACTGGCGAAAGCCATGAAAAAATTTACGAAGTCGCAGCGTCGGGTGATCGCGTGCCTGATCCCGCCAGCGGGAAGATTCCTGCCGTTGGTAATATCGTCTACGTGCGCAATGCGAGCTATGCCAATGCGATTGGTGCTGGCAGTCTCGCCACCGTGTGGCGCGACCCGGAATTTGATCCAGCCGTTGAGGCATTTTATTACGCGCGCGTGATAGAAATTCCTACCCCGCGCTGGACGACCTACGATGCCCGCAAGCTGGGAATTGCGGCACCGGAGCCGGCATCGCTGCAGGAGAGGGCGGTCAGTTCTGCTATTTGGTATACGCCTTAGCGCATCAACTATTTGGCGAACTTTTCAATGGCTGTCTTGCTATAGTCGATATTGACAGCTTATAGCACCCTGTCGTTGCCACCAGCGGTACCACGAGACGACGGAGGACGCCTTTTGAAGGCGTGGTGGAATCGCTATTCCAGCGCCACATAACAACGCTGCCGGAAGCGCGGTGAGCAGATAGCGAAGAAAATCAGGTCTGTTTCCCCCGTATTCTTTATTCTCTGGGCCATGTCGGCAGGAATGCGTACGACATCGCCCGCTCCAACGCTAACAGGCTCTAAATCACCAAGCTCTACCCGACCATGTCCGGCGACAAGCACATATCGTTCCGCGGTAGCGGCGAGCTTGTGCCACGCTGTAGTCACACCCGGTTTGACTTTAACTCGTGCGATCGACACGTTTTCGTCTGCGGAATCATTCGCCATTTCTAAAATCGAGCAACGTTCTTCGGTCTCAAACTCTTCGACCTCGCCACTCCTTTTTACTTCTGCTTGCATCTTTGCCTCCGGCGGTTGTATTCAAGGGTGAGGTCAGTACGTAGAGCCATCGCGCCATAGTGACTTGCAACGTAGCGGCGGCTGCCGCTCGGGCCCACAACTGGCGTCCACAACTTTCTGATCTGGTTCCAAGCGTGTTTTTTCGATTTGCCGATAAGCCACGGGCATGAACTAATGATATGAACGTCCTCTGAAGGTATATCGCCATCGAACAAGTTCAGCGATGGATTTATTAGATGATAACCACTGGCGAATGGCAAGGAGCGGCCCGTGTGGGGCGCTCTGGAGGAAGCGGCAAGCAAAACCGCAAGCTGATCTGATGGACGAGAACACCATGCTGGCGTAGATCCGGGGCGAGTTGGCAGAAAACGACGAAGCCGCGTGATGTAAGGGGCGGCGTGAACGATGCGGTTGTGCAACTGCATGGAAGCAGGCGGTAGAACGAAGCGGGAAGGCAGAGCCGAGTGGAGTTCTATGTTCGTATCTGGGGAATGGGTGGCCGGTGCATATTAGTGGGCAGCGAAGCCATAGTGTTCACGAACTACTCACATGACAATGGATTTAGCGACTTGCTCAATGGTAGAATAAGCCCGTTTTAAAGCTGCTTGATCGTGCGGCGAGAATAACAACTGCGGGCAGCGCAATAGTAGAGGCAGAATCTTCCTTGGGCGCACAATGGCCAGCGGCAAATAGCCGCGCTTGTACTGCGGTTCTGACAAGGAAACGTAGGGTTTCGGGGCGAGAAAGACGACCTCGTGTGATCTGTACGCCAACACAGGTTTTTATAGTTATCAATGGGTTGGAGGGGGAAGCTGAAATCTGACGCGATACTGCTCACTTCGTTTGCTTCAAGTGCCAGGAGCCGATACGGAAAATCATTTACACGACCAATGCTGTTGAAACGGTGCATTGTCAGTTTCGAAAATCAACCAAAACGAAAGGGGCAAAACAGCTTGTTAAAATTACTGTACGCAGCCAACAAGCGAGGCGCGTTAGTTGCCTTGCTTGGCTGACACAAATATTGAACGCCCAGCTGGCCCAATGGTGCTAGAACAACGGCATCTTGTTGCACATTCACCGCGCCATGCACGCGGTACTCGACCGCGACGCCACGCTGGGCTGGTTCGACATTATGCGTGACTCTTTCATCAAGGAAGATCGCAGCCGCGGTATTTTCTTCGATCAGGATTGGGGTTCAATGCCGGGTGTGATTCCTGTTGCTTCTGGTGGTATCCACGTATGGCATATGCCGGCGCTGGTTAGTATCTTTGGTGACATTCCTGCTTGCAGTTTGGTGGTGGTACGCTGAGTCACCCCTGGGGTAATGCCGGCGGCGCTGCGGCTAACCGTGTTGCGGTTGAGGCTTGCGTTGAAGCACGTAACCAGGGCCGTTTTTAGTAATTATGAGTAGCTTCTAATGATGCAAAGACCGAATACGTACGTGGGCATTGATAATGATATCCACGGTGCGATGACCAGCATTGGAAAAATCATTCGCGATGCCTGGGTGTTTGAATTGATACCCGAAACACAAACTTGTGAGGGTTGGAACCAGGGGCAGATTGACGCGTTGCTCCGTCGAGTGAATACAGAGTGGGATAAGTACGGCTGTCTGGTGAGCAATCTGCCGCCTGCTTTGCGTCAACGCCACCAACATATTCACGATGTTGCCATTGCGAGTGCAAAGGCGGCTGGCTGGTCTGGTGAACAAGAAACTCATGACGATAGCTAGCAACGACAAAAAGGTAGGTAATGTCTGAGTCAATAGATATAGAACAGTACAAGATCAAGAGCGAACCATATTACTAAACGGTGGGTGACGAACTCGATCTTTATACGTCTGCCTACGAAGTGCGGATGCCGATCATGATCAAGGGTTCGACAGGTTGCGGTAAATCGCGCTTTATTGGTTAGTGATTTCTTATAACCCAGGTTATAGGAGTCTCATGAAAGACTTGAAGCATTCCACCGAACAACGCTTTGGCGGATTAGACTTCGACTACCCTGAAGAGGATTTGGAAGTAGAGATCGTCGCCAAAGGCGTGCAAGCAGAAGCGGCTTGCAGCATGACGATGGTGACGCCGCTAACGGATGATCCGGATATGCGTGACACGTTGAGCGCCGCTGTGCAAACGTTTTTCGGTTAATGAAAAATCTGATAACTGCCAGGCCGCTGATATGTCGATAAAGCTGGAAGATTACGATCAAGCCCTGCGGAACGTTGCGCCTGAGGTTCGGGATGTAATCGAAGGGTCGTTTCATGAAGCCTCGCGGGTGATGTCACCGGCGGGTCTCGAAAAATATCTCGAGGGCGCCAAGGCGTTGTCCAACCTGGGGCGCGGTAGTGGTATCGTTACGACCTATCTGCAAGAGATTCCCCTGGTCGCCAAAGAATGCGGCGAGCACGTGATAGGCGATTGCTTGACCGGCGCGATGAAGCTGTCATCAATGACCTCGGGCGAGGTTGTTGAGTTATTCTTCAACAGCATGCCTTCTGCGGCGCGCCGGCTCGGTGATGCTGAATTATTCCGTGGTTATCTGGCGCTGGTTCACCAACTGGCATTGACCGCTTCACGCGGTGTTCGGCCGATGCTGAATCATGTTGATGATCTGCTTTCCAAGCTCACCTTGAGTGGTTTGCACCGCTGGTGTAATTTTGGTGCGCAGGCTTACCGGCGTGATTACGATAGTCTGATGGCCTATTTCAATCTGGAATCCAAAGACAGCCTGGCCATGTTGCAAAAAGAGCGGCGTGGTATTTTATTCGTCAAGACGCAACGTAAACTGAACTTCTACCTGCGTGCGCTGTGGGGACGTGATTTTTTCCTGTGCCCGACAGAAGCGGATTTTGCGGACTTTCGTCCTTATATCGAATTACGAGTGTTGCATATGCCGGATGCGGTTGACAATATAGGTGCCGTCCCCGGGCTGGAAGTCTATCGGGCGACTGCCATGCATATGGCTGCACACATGAGCTATACAAGTGCCGCTCTTTCAGCTGAAGGGCTTTCGCCAGCGCAAATGAGTTTTATCGGCATCCTTGAGGATGCACGGATAGAATACAAAGCCATTCTGGAATTTCCGGGGCTGAAAAAGCTCTGGCGTTCGCTGCTTTCAATAAGCTATGACAAGGCCCCTGAACACCCGGCCATGTTATCGCTGGAACGTATGGCGTTAATGTTGCTGGATGCTGAAGTGCGCAGTGAGCAATCAGAGCTCAACGATTTTGCCGATCGCTTCCACGAGCAAATTGATGCCCGTCGGGATGATCCGCAATTTTCGTGGCACATGGGGCTAGAGCTGTTCAATCGTTTCTCTGCCCGAAAAGAAGTTCCCAGTCTGCGCATCCTGGAACGCATACGTATTTCGTATCGGGATGACAACCGGTTTATCTGGGAGTTTGCAGAGCTGACATGGGATGTTGATAACGAATATGTACCCGCCAGCCAGCGTCACGTTCGCAGACAAGTCAGTGTGATAGAAATGGCAAACGAGGAGGTGGGCTGCGAACTCGCAGGGGATGATGCACAGGAGATCGGGACTTGTGCAACCGAGATGTTTCCGTCTGAGGATGACCTCGAAAACACCAAAAGTTTTAACGAGATGTGGGGTAAGGAGCAGGTATCCGAACCGTTCCACTACCCCGAATGGGATTATCAGATTCAGTTGGTGCGCCCCGACTGGGCAACGGTGTATGAACGCCGGCAGGCCAAAGGCGACCCGGACGATATCAACGATATTCTTACTGAATACAAACCGATTGCGCACCGCATTAAACAGATTATTGATTTGTTGGCTCCCGCAGGCGTGCAACGTGTACGCAATATGGAAGACGGTGATGAGATCGATTTAAATGCGGCGGTGGACGCCATGGTGGCGATCCGCATGGGTGAACAACCCAGTGCGCGTATTACCATGCGCAATGTGTTAAAGAATCGTGACCTGTCAGTTATTGTGCTGATGGATTTATCGGAGTCCACCAATGAATCGATGGTCGGTTCGGATAAAACCGTCTTGCAATTGACGCGTGAAGCCGCGACTCTGGTCGCTACCGCCATTGATGGCATCGGCGATCCCTTTGCGTTGCATGGCTTCGCTTCCGATGGGCGCCACGATGTACAGTACTATCGTTTCAAAGACTTTAGCCAGCACTATGATGACGACGCAAAATCACGTCTCGCCGGCATGAGGGGCGGGTTGTCCACTCGCATGGGTCCCGCGCTGAGGCATGCAGGCTACCGCCTCATGAAGCAACCAGAGCGGCGCAAGTTAATACTGTTGATCACCGATGGTGAACCGGCAGACGTCGATGTGCGCGATCCTCAGCATCTGCGCCATGATACGAAAAAGGCTGTTGAAGAACTATACGGAGCCGGCGTTTTAACGTACTGCTTGACGCTTGATCCAAATGCGGATACCTATGTGAAACGCATTTTTGGTGAAAACCATTACACTATTATTGATAATGTTAACCGTCTGCCAGAAAAATTACCTACCTTGTTTGCCAGCCTCACAGGTTGACCTTTATAGTAAGAGTCCTTATCAATCTCCGCTTCAGCATTTAATCCGTTACGCAGATTGGTTGAATCTACCGTTTCGTGCATCCTAATTCGAACCTGGCGGGCCAGGGTGATTAATATAGATTTTGCTTGTATGCTACGACTATGGATTTAAGTTTCGTTCGCGGCGATGAATTGAGTCGGCGGCAACGCACCATGTCGGCTGAGCTCTATAATAAAATTCATCTGCTGTTTGCCCGTTCAAAGGGTGACCACCTGTTGGCCTCCATCCGGCCTATGCAATATCTTGCAATCATTGATAGCGAGAAAATCGTCTTTGTCGATGGCCTGGTTCCGCGCGCCATAGAGCTTTCCTGGCGGTCATTTCGACTACAGGAGCGTGAAAATCTGCATGATTCGGTGAATTATCAGTGTGTTATTTATGCGGTCAACGGTCAAGGCTGAGCAAACCTTGCAACGTCTTTCGGGTGAGCTTTTTGCGGCATTGCAATTACTCGAAAGCCGGCAGTCATCTCCGCCGCTTGATTCCGTCGTCACACCATTCGACCGGGGTAATAAAAAGTGATCAAAGAAACTGTCATTGATTTTCTGCGTCATGGTGAACCTGAAGGAGGGCGGCGTTACCGGGGTGATGCCGTCGATGATCCTTTGAGCGAAAAAGGCTGGCTGCAAATGTGGCAATCGGTCGGTAACTATGCCGGGTGGGATGCGATAGTAGCGTCACCCATGCAGCGTTGCAGTGCATTTGCCGCCGCGTTAGCTGAAAAACTCAATTGTCCACTGCATGTCGATCCTAACTTTCGTGAAGTAGGGATGGGCAGTTGGGAAGGATTCAGCCCGCAGGAAATTATCGAACGAGACGCCGACGAGTACGCGGATTTTTACCGTGATCCTGTTCATAACAGGCCTGCCGGGTGCGAGCCGCTGGACGTGTTTGGTAAGCGTGTGGTCGATGGTTATGAATCGATCCTTAGCAGCTATCCAGGGCAGCATGTATTAATCGTCGCGCACGCCGGCGTGATTCGTGCTGCACTGGGCTATGTCTTGCAATCTGATCCGGTTTCCTGGTATCGAGCGCGTATCGATAATGCCGGTGTTACCCGTTTTCGATATGGCGAATACGGGAATAAGTTAGAGTTTCATAATCGACTGGGAATTGATCCTGATTGATGAAAGGACAAGAGGCGCGCATCTCTTTCGCGCCGCGCCCAACTGCGGTACTAGGATAAATGAGCATCTACCTGTTTATTATTTCCTGGCCTATAATAAGCAAAAGTTTGGAAAAGCCATTTATACATAAATAAAACGTTAATGAATATTACCTTCCGCCAGCTGAGAATTTTTGAGGCAGTTGCCCTGCACCTGAGTTTTACCCGGGCGTCAGAAGAGGTGCATTTAACCCAGCCGGCCGTTTCCATGCAGGTCAAGTAACTCGAAGAAGCCGCTGGTCTTCCTCTGTTCGAGCAGGTTGGTAAGCGTATCTATCTTACTGATGCGGGGAGTGAAATGACGTGTTATTCCCGCGCTGTACTGGAGATTTTGGAAGAAGCCGGTACTATTCTTGATTTGCCGAAAGTAAAATAGCTGTAAAAACTACCCTCGATCATTTTCTCGCGAAGCGCACTATTTTTTTCGAACACAACCTGGCAAGGTGCATAACATTTCGAACACCAGATTGGCGGCTAACAACGCGGTATTACCGCTTGGATCGTAAGGGGGAGACACCTCAACCAAATCACAGCCGACAATATTCAGCCCAAAGCAGCCGCGAATAATCTCCAGCCCTTGTGATGCCGTCAAGCCCGCGGGTTCCGGCGTACCCGTGCCGGGGGCGACTGAAGGGTCCAGGCCGTCAATATCGAAACTGAGATACGTCGGCGCGTCTGGGCCAATCTGTGCGCGAACTTCGTTCATCAGAGGCGCTAGCGATCGGTACCAGCACTCCTCCGCCTGCACGACCCTCGCGCCCTGTTCGCGCGACCAATTGAAATCGCCGGGTTCGTAGCCGGTGGCGCGCAAGCCTATTTGCACCATTTTTTGCGGCTGAATCAATGCTTCTTCTATGGCGCGGCGAAAAATCGTGCCATGGGTAATTTTTTCGCCGAACATCGAATCATTGACATCGGCATGCGCGTCAACGTGTACCAAGGCCACTGGGCCGTGTTTTTTCGCAACTGCCCGTAGTATGGGTAGCGCAATGGTGTGGTCGCCGCCCACGGTGACCGATTTCGCGCCGTGACTCAATATATCGTCGAAAAATTTTTCGATGATATCGATGGATTTTAATAAGCTGTAACTGTTGAGTGGCACATCACCAACATCCGCTATCTGAAACGAGTCAAACGGCGCTGCGCCGGTGGCCATGCCATAGGGGCGCACCAGCGTGGATTCATTGCGGATTTGACGTGGCCCGTAACGCGTACCGGTACGATTGCTGGTGCCTATGTCGAGGCCGACACCGACGATCGCGACGTCGAGCCCGGCCGCGCTGTCTTGCGTGGGCAAACGAAACATCGTGCCCGGGCCGGAATAGCGTGGCATTTCATTGCCGCTCAGTGGTTGGTTGTAGATCTTGGTCATCGTTAACGTGTCCTCAATCTTTTGGTGTTTTAGCCGGCCAACGGGCTGCGTTCGGCGGTTCGCTGTGGTTCACCTGCCTGCATAATTCTTATAGAAAAACTGCTTGAAAACATAGGAAAATAAATTCAAATAGTCCATAGTAAACAGCATATTACAATAAACAGTTAAAGCAACATGACTTAATATGCCCAGCCCCATTGCCGAACGATCTATCGACTTCATGCATCATATAGTATTTCTTTGATCGATTGGCGGGTGGGCTTTAGCTAGCGATAAAGCGGTTCTGCCATTCAGGCTTTGTTATTTTTCGGTGTAAAAGCGCACCCGGTGTGCTTCCTAGATACCATGAAACATAGGTCAAACAAACCGCTAAACTAATCCTCCTCGACTGCAAGCGACGTCTTGCACTGATTAATTTGATGGCTTCTGATAGGTACACTTTATTCGTTGCAGCACACTAGGAGGCTGTCCGAGAACAGAGGGCCTACTGCGGAAAAGCCGAATTTGGCCGCATTTCCCCTTTATTTTCGTTAAATAGCATAACTATTCGCCTCAAATAATGGAACAATGTGACTCAAATCAGCTTCCCCTCGCTACGGCTTCTATTCTCGGGCAGCCTCCTAGGTTAATGTTTTTGTCATGCGAGGTCATTGTCTTCCAGCGTGTCGCAACGCATAATTTCCCTTAATGTAGGTTTTGCCAGTAAAACAAAATGTTAAAACGCAATTTTAGCGAAGATCAGGAGATGTTCCGCGTGGCCTATCGCAAGTTTCTGGAGCAAGAAATAGCGCCCAATATGGAATGTTGGCGGGAACAAGGTATCGTCGATCGCGAGGCATTTACCAAGGCCGGCGCGCAGGGTTTTTTGATGGTCTGGCCCGACGAGGAATTTGGCGGCAGCGGTGACAACGATTTCAGATTCGAACAAATCATCATCGAGGAAACCGCTTACGCGCTCGTATCGGATTGGTATAATTCGTTACACAGTCGCCTGGTTGGTCCCTATTTCACCCGTTTCGGCAGCCGCGAACAGCAGCAACGCTTGTTGCCCAAATGCGTATCGGGCGAGTGTATTCTGGCCATCGCAATGACGGAACCAGACGCCGGTAGCGACCTGGCGGGTATGCGCTCCACCGCAAAGGATATGGGCGATCACTTTGTACTCAATGGTTCCAAGACTTATATTTCCAACGGCATCAATGCCGATCTCGTGGTTGTGGCGGCCAAAACCGACCCGGAAAACAATCCACGCGCCATGGGGTTGTTCCTGGTGGAGCGCGGCATGAAAGGCTTTGAGCGTGGCCGTAATTTGGCGAAAATGGGGATGAAGGCGCAGGATACTGCGGAGCTGTTTTTTAATAATGTTACTGTGCCGAAAGAAAATGTGTTGGGCGATCCCGCGAAGGGCTTCTACTACTTAATGGAAGGCTTGGCGGAAGAGCGTCTGATCGGCGCCTGCGGTTATGTCAGCGGTGCGCAAAAAGCGTATGACGTCACCATCGACTTCGTCAAACAGCGCAAGCTGTTTGGCAAGACCTTGTCCAGTTTTCAGAACACCCAATTCAAGCTGGCGGAGTTGCGCGCCGAGCTGGACATTCAGCAAGTGTATGTGGATCAATGCGTTGCTGCACAAAACGCAGGTAAGCTCACAGCAGTCGATGCCGCAAAAGCGAAGCTCGCCACCAGTGAGTTATTTTGCCGCGTGGTTGACGAAGGGGTGCAACAGCATGGCGGCGCGGGTTATATGGACGAGTATCCGATTTCCAGAATGTATACTGACGCCCGAATTTCGCGAATCTACGCCGGTTCGTCGGAGGTGATGAAGTTAATCATAAGCCGCGATGTATTCTCGGAAAATTTTGTTGCCTTTAACGAAAGAGACCTTTATACGTAGAAATCGCAGAACACCAATTGTATTCACTTAACTGAAACTCGCTGAAGAGTCACAATGGAACTAGTCAATAAAGTAGCCATCATCACCGGTGGCGCGTCAGGGCTTGGCAAGGCAACCGTAGAACGGTTTGTGGCAGGCGGCGTAAAAGTGGCTATTTTCGATATGAACGCGGCCGCGGGCAGTGCCATCGTCAGCGAACTGGGCGTTAACGTTATCTACCAAAACGTGAACGTCACCGACGAACAGTCGGTGCAGGCAGGTATCAACCAAGTGATGGAAGAGTTTGGCGCAGTGCATATTTGCTGTAACTACGCCGGCATAGTCAGCGCCCGCAAAACGTTGAGCAAGCATGGTGCTTATCCGCTAGCCGAATTCAGCGCCGTGTTGCAGGTGAATCTGATCGGCACGTTTAACGTGCTGCGCCTGGCCGCAGAGCAGATGGCGAAAAACGATCCAGTCAACGAAGATGGCTGCCGCGGAGTGATTATCAATACCGCATCGGTTGCCGCCTACGAAGGCCAGGTCGGGCAGGCGGCATATAGCGCGAGCAAGGGGGGTATCGTTGCTATGACACTGCCCATTGCCCGCGACTTGGCATCTTACGGTATTCGGGTTAATACCATCGTGCCAGGACTGATTCACTCGCCGTTGTTTGAATCGATCGAAGAGAAGGCGTACAAGTCGCTTGAACAGCAAGTGGTTTTCCCCTCACGCTTGGGGCGTACCGCCGAAATCGCCCAGCTTGCCGCCAGCATCGTAGAAAATGATTACATGAATGGCGAGTGCATTCGCCTGGACGGCGCTATTCGCATGCAGCCGCGCTAAGCATGCGTGAAGTAACCTGGCGCACCAGTTTGACATTCTGTGAGATAAAGCAATGAGTAACTACGCAACGTTAAATTACACAATAAAAAACAGGGTAGCCACCATCACCTTGAATCGGCCTGCCGCGATGAATGCGTTTAACGCGCAGTTGCGTCAAGAGCTGCTTGCCGCCGCTCAAGCCGCCGCCCGAGATGCCGGGGTGCGGGTTGTGATTCTGACTGGTGCGGGGCGCGGTTTTAGCGCCGGCGCCGATTTGCGCGAAGAAAGGCCGGCGCTGGTGCAGCAGCCGCTGGAGGAGGAATACAAACCCGTGTTGCTGGCGATTGCAATGGCGCCCAAGCCGTTTATCAGCGCAGTGAACGGCGCAGCGGCCGGTATCGGCAGCGCGTTTGCGATGGCGTGCGATTTGTGCATGATGGCAGATGATGCGTATTTCTACCAGGCGTTTGCCGCCATAGGGCTGATTCCAGACGGCGGTGCTACTTGGCATCTCGTACACCAGCTAGGCCGCAAACGTGCTTATGAGCTGATTGTGAGCGGCGAAAAGCTAGCGGCGCAACGCTGTGTTGAATTGGGTTTGGCCAATCGCGTCGTGGCGGCGGATGAGTTGCTGCAAGAAGTGCAGGCATGGGCCGAGCAACTGGCGGACAAGGCGCCGCTGGCATTGCGCTACTCCAAGGACGCCCTCAACAAAGCGATGCAAAACGACCTGGCTGACCAGATTTCGTATGAGGCCTACCTGCAAAACATGTGCATTATCAGCGCCGATGCCAAGGAAGGCGTGCAAGCGTTTTTGGAAAAACGCAAGGCTCAGTTTCGGGGTGAATAAACAAACGCTAGAATAAACTGCCCTAGCGGCACAAACGGCCGCAACCGCATCGCCATTTTAACACCTAACGAATCCAATCAGGCTTACGTTTTTCCAGAAAAGCGGTCAACCCTTCCTGGCCCTCGGCCGAACCACGAGCGTCGGCAATTGCCCTGCTGGTGCTGGCGATCAGCGCGTCATCCACTTTACGGTTGGCGACATCGAACACCAACTGCTTGGCCTTTATGATAGCTTCCGGGCCGTTGCTCAACAGGCTTGCCACCAAGCCGCTAATGCAGGCATCCAGCTGCTCTTCTTCGACCAATTCGCTAACCAGGCCCAGCTGTAGAGCCGTCGCCGCAGAAAACCGCTCGGCCGTTATGAAATAGCGTCGCGCCGCCTTTTCGCCAATCGCGCGGACTACATACGGACTGATCGTCGCCGGTAGCAGCCCGATCTTCACTTCGCTCAGGCAAAAGCTGGCGCGCGGCGAGGCAACGGCCATATCGCAGCAACTGACCAAACCGACGCCACCGCCAAAGGCGGCGCCCTGCACGCGCGCAATGGTTGGTTTCGGCAAATAATTCAGCGTGTGTAGCATATTTGCCAACTTATCGGCGTCGCGCAGGTTTTCCTCATGCGAATAGGTTGCCATGCGTCGCATCCAGTTGATATCGCCACCGGCGGAAAAGCTTTTTCCTTCAGCAGCCAGAATCAGTGCTCGTACCTGGCTATCGTTGCCGGCTCGCTGAAAAGCAGCGGTGAGTTGTGCGATAACCTGGTCGTCAAACGCATTATGAATGTCTGGGCGGTTAAGCGTCACGGTGGCAATGCCCTTGGCGTCAAGTTCGACTTGCGTCATTTGCTCTGGCATTGGCGAATACTCTCGAAAGTTCGGAGGCTCTATTATCCTAGAAACCGCAGTTGGGCGCGAATAAAGATGTGCAAGATGTTGATGTGCATGGGAGATTCGAAAAACTCGTGGTCACCTTGTTGGTGATGAGAGC
>CAZJDL010000073.1:0-21243 GCA_964544755.1 uncultured Pseudomonadales bacterium
TTAATTGATCAACGGTAGTGTTCCCCGCATGCGCGGGGATGAACCGGGAGTGTGCTGGCAGCGACGCTGCTAACGGTAGTGTTCCCCGCATGCGCGGGGATGAACCGGCCAGTCTTTTTAGGAACCGTACCGTGAGTTTGTGTTCCCCGCATGCGCGGGGATGAACCGGAATTGTTGGAATGCGCATTGGATCAACTTTGGTGTTCCCCGCATGCGCGGGGATGAACCGCTTGGTCGATAGCGGCGGACTGAGTGCGTGCAGTGTTCCCCGCATGCGCGGGGATGAACCGGTTGGACGTGGCGGTGAAATTCGATAGTTGATGTGTTCCCCGCATGCGCGGGGATGAACCGCTGTTAGAAAAGCCTTTGCGCGAAGACTCAAAGTGTTCCCCGCATGCGCGGGGATGAACCGCGATGTTGGAGCAGAAGCACGAGCCACACAAAGTGTTCCCCGCATGCGCGGGGATGAACCGCGGTGCAGTCCGCGCCAACTCCCCTAGGACTGGTAAAAGTCAACGATACCTTTTTTACGGGCGCTGATTGGTGAGTATTGAGCAGTGTGCGATCAAGTGCTATCCCGATTTGAATCTAAAGGGTCACCATCCATCTACCAGCGGAAAAAGCCGCCGGTTTCCGCCATCGTTGGTATAAGTACACGGCGCTTTTGCTCAGTGAAAGCTGTTCCCGTGCCTCTGGCAAATGCAGTGAACAGAACAAATTGATCGCCAATGCTCTCGCTGAATCGCTCATCGTGCTGAACTAGGTTGATGACAATTGTTGATATTTTTCACTAGCACGGGAGAACTGTTTTTGCCGCGAATACTGGCCACCGCGTGGCGCCGTTGGGATTAAGAGAAACCGGCATGGCGTGGCACGTTCCGATCCGCAATTTTTTAAGTTCCTTTATCACATTGCCTACGGTTTACGACGCAATCATGTTTCCATGCGCGTTACATGGAAGTACCCCGAGTACAACCGGATCACACCGTTTTCAAACAATGATCAACGGTACGTTTACTGGATAAGCTCAAACCTGTACACATGTTCGTAGTCGTGGTGGTAATCGTTTTGACATCCTTTTTTTTTTCGTTAAAAGGTGATCGCGTCAACGAGGTCGATGCGGGAATGGTTATCACCCTGGAAGAAACTGCTACAACATGGACCGACAGCAAGCGCACAAGGATCGAGACCGACAAAGGTATTTTTAATGTCGACGGTGTGGTTTCCGCGATGAAAGGGGTGTCGGCCACGCTTGTCACCTACGCGTCGGGGCAACGCGGGCTGTGTTTGTCCGATCGCGATAAATGCTTGACGGTCGCTGATCCATAGTAGCCTGCATTGTGCAGTACGCATTGTTGCATGTGCGGCCCATTTGCCAAAGGCTGACATTGAGTTTGACGATATTGACCTGCGAGGGTCAGATGCGGCGATTGACGTGACCACACCCGATTTAATGTTCCGGAAACAGGCGTCCCCAGAGGGGCGTGACAGGGGGAGATGCAGCAGACAAAAAACCGGGAAAAATTAAAAAAAGAGGTTGCTGTCAAAAGGCTGCTGACCAAAGAGCTTCGGCCTTTGTTAGTACACGGCAGGCAAACGTGTTTCCCTCTCTCGAGGGGTGTGATATGGCGATGGAACAAGCCATCCAGAAACAACCGTGCGGCTCAGTATGTCCGGTTTGGGCGCCGCATGGTTGCGGTGCGTTTGGATAGGCGTCCCAAGTATTGCACTTATGCGCCGTATCGAATGAACAAAAGCTAGCCTGAAATCTCTCAAAGAGATTTCAGGTATTCAGTCAGATCTGCCGTTTCGTTGTCGGTCAGGTTCAAACCAAGGAACTGGTCATAGTGGGTAATGACTTCGGTTAGTGTCGCAAAGCGGCCGTCATGGTAATACCCCCCTTTGCCGTGTGTCCACAGTCCTTTGAGTGGTGCTGTGCGGTAGCGGTCTTCGGGACCACGCCGGGCTTGAAAATCATCGATGCCTATTTCTTCCGGCAGGTGTACATTCCAACCTGGCTCGGTAAATAGCGGCGGCACATGACAGCGTGCGCAGTCTGCCTTGCCCTTGAATAGCTTTTTACCGCGTTCGGCGGCTCTGCGTTGAAAACTGCCTGCCGGTGGCGTTGGAGCGCGTAAAGCCAGTTGATACATTTGCAATGCGGGCAGTTTAGCCGTCACTTTATCGTCTTCACTGCGGGTGTTGCCGAAACCGTTGGCCGCTGCGATCGGAAATTTCGCGGCGTTGTCCAGCCGCGGGTCGTACAAAGTGCCCTGGCCACCCATCTCCAGTATTGCCACCAAAGCGTTCCAGTGGGTGATGGAGCCCCAGCCGGTCCAGGTGTGCAGGTTTACACCGGCGAGACCAAAAGCCGGTGGGATCAAAACGGCCGCCGTTTTACCGTCGGGACGAAAGGCCTGGCCATCCAGCAGTAAGGTCGCGTCAAATTTACCCGGCCCCCAACTATTGAGTACGTGACGAACCGTGGCGTCATCCACACCTAACAGTTGGGTAAAGGGGGACAAGTCGGGCGCCAGCGCAATAATAGCGCCGACATTGAGGTCGCGGTTTGCCCAGCCATCGAGGCGCCGCCCGATGCCGGGTGCGAAGGAATCGTCCACCACGCTATGACACAACGCACAGGTAATACCCACCGACTGCAAGCGCCCGCGGTTGTCGAACGAGCCTTGCACGCCGACAACGGCGTTAAGTTGCAATAGCGCCAGGGTGGTCGCCGGGTCGTCGAGGTCGACCCGGCCGCGACGAATATCACGCCGCAGACCTCGAGGCAGAGCGTTCTTATCGACCTTCAAGCCCACGGCTAACGAGGTGGTGGGGCTTACACCCGGCCCCACACCACCCAGTTTTTCACCTGCTAACGCCTCGTGCAAACGCAGCGTATCCCCCCAAAACACTTCATCGCCGAAGGTATCAAAGCGAAAAATATGACGTCCTTTAACAGTTTGACGGATTGCATGCTTCACGGCTGACGTTGCCTGTAGCCCCGTGTGTATACGCACGCTGTTGCCGTCGGCTAATACCGGTAAGGATACGACGATGGCAAGAACGGATATTGCTCTACAGAATGTGCGGATTAACATGCTCAGTTCCTCTTATTATCAGGTAGTCGTTTTTTTGGATGGCCAACAGGCTTTCAGTCATTCTGTGCCAGGCGCGCAAATACTGCTTCGACGATGCGATCGCACTGCTTACCCGCAAATGGAAAGGCTTCGCTGGAGGCTTTTTCCAGGTAGCGGCTTAATCTTTCCTGCAATAAGGTGCGCGCCCTGTGCAGCCTGGTTCTGACGGTTGCCGGTTTTATCTGCAAATGAGCCGCTGTCTGCTCAACGTTGAGTTGTTCGATATCGCGCAGAATAAATACCAGCCGGTAATCGCGCGGCAGCCGGTCGACGGCATGCTCAATAAGCCGCATGATTTCGCTCGAGGCGGCGAACTGTTCGGGGTTGGCGGCTTGCTGCTGGTGGGCGGTGGTTTGTAGCAGTTCCTGAAACTGTGCATCAGACAATGTATCAAGCGATTGCAAGCGCGCGGCACGCCGCGTTTGACCCAGCGCTTCGTTGCAGGCAATTCTGGCAAGCCAGCTGGAAAACCCCGTGGGGCCGCGAAACTGCGCAAGATTGACGTAGGCGCGAACGTAGGTTTCCTGCACCGCCTCTTCGGCGGCGCTTTGGTCCAGCAAAACGCCACGGCATATTCGAAACAGAAAGCGGTTATAGCGCCGCATAATGAGTTCAAACAAATGCTGTTCGCCCGCCAATATGCGCGCCACCACTTGTGCGTCACTCAACACAGGAGATGGCGCTTTTGTAGCAGTACGTTTTGCTATGTTTTGGCTGTCGGGCTCATTCATACATTACAGATGAACGAGGCCGGCAAAAGGTTCCCACTTTATCCATAGTTTGTTCCTCAAGTTCGGATGCAACCGAGATTTTTTCGACGCCATTGGTGACTGGATGGCTGCTATTGGCGCCATTAGCGGCGCAATTTTCTTTCATCTGTTCACACCATTAGGCGTAAACCGCGCGTTAGACGCAGCCGGCAACACGGACGGTGGTTTGCTTTTTTTCATGGCCTGCGGAGTGTGGGTCAGTTGCGCCGTGCTGTTGTTTTTGACTCGACATGGAGCGCCGCAAACGTCAGTTCGCTACGGCAAATAGACATGACCCGTCATGCGTGACTTATCCGGGGGAACTTTCGTTGGCAGTGTTCTTCTAAAGGCGCATACTTCAGTCATCACCCCGCAGGAGTGAATCAATGAAAGCTTCCGATCTGTTCGTTAAGTGTCTTGAAGAAGAAGGGATTGAGTACATCTTCGGTGTGCCGGGAGAAGAAAATGCCGATTTTATGATGTCGCTCGAGCAATCGAAGTCTATCAAGTTTATTCTGACTCGGCACGAACAGGGCGCCGCCTTTATGGCGGAGATCTACGGTCGCGTTACCGGTAACCCGGCCGGATGTTTGGGCACGCTGGGGCCGGGCGCTACCAACCTTATCACCGGTGTGGCCGACGCCAATATGGATCGTGCGCCGATGCTGGTGCTGACCGGGCAGGGCGCGACGTCACGTTTGCATAAGGAATCGCATCAGGTCATGGACGTGGTTGAAATGTTCGACCCGGTGACAAAATGGGCGACCACGGTCTGGCATGCCGGCAGTATTCCGGAAATTGTGCGCAAAGCCGTGCGCCTGGCGCGCACCGAAAAACCCGGAGCCGTGCATATTGAGTTACCTGAGGATGTTGCCAAGCACGAGGTCGATGCGCTGCCGATGCAGCCCAAGCGCTATCGGCGTTCGGTGCCCGCCACCGCGGTCATTAAAGAGGCTTATGAAAAAATACTGCAGGCCGAAAATCCGGTCGTTCTGGCGGGCAACGGCTGTATACGCAAACGCAGCAGCACGGAGCTGCGCGAGTTTTGCGAGCTGACAGGTATCGGGGTTATCAACACTTTTATGGCCAAGGGCTGCGTCGACATGGACGCGCCGTATTGTTTGTATACGATTGGTCTTGGCAGTAAAGACTATCCTGCGTGCGCCATCGACGCTGCCGATCTCGTTATCAGCATTGGTTATGATATGGTCGAGTACCATCCGGTCTTATGGAATGCCGCGGGCGATAAAGACATTATTCATATCGATTTTCTGATGGCTGAAATCGACGACAATTACAATCCTAACCTTGAAGTGATCGGTGATATTGCTACCGCATTAGCCGCCATCAATACTTTGTTAAAAGAGAATGCAGACAAGCCGCGCGAATTCAGGCAGCAGCAAGCGGTGCGCCGTGAAATGCACGCCGCGATAGAGGCGCATAAAGATAACGTGACCGAAGCCACGATACGCCCACAAAAAGTATTGTACGATGTGCGCCAGGTGCTTAGCCCGAAGGGGCTGCTTCTATCCGATGTTGGCGCACACAAGATGTGGATCGCGCGCCACTTTCAATGCCACGAGCCGAATACCTGCCTGATACCGAATGGCTTTTGTTCGATGGGTTTTGCTCTGCCGGGCGCGATAGCAGCCTCGCTGATCGACCCGCAGCGGCAGGTGATTGCCATCTGTGGTGATGCGGGTTTTTTGATGAACGTGCAGGAAATGGAAACCGCCAAACGCTTGCACAGCAATATTGTCGCCATGGTCTGGGAAGATCATATGTATGGCCTGATCGCCTGGAAGCAGGAGAACGAATTTGGCAAACACACCGACCTGAGTTTTGGCAATCCCGACTGGATGCAGCTGGCGCAGGCCTTCGGCTGGTCTGGCAGCCGTGTTGAACGCAGCGAGGAGCTGCAAGGCGCCCTTGTCGCAGCGTTGGATACGAGCGGGCCAAGCCTGCTGGTGCTGCCCATCGACTACCGCGAGAACAAGCTGTTAACCGAGGAGTTGGGCAACATATACTGCCCCATATAAAGTAGAGGGGTGACCATGAAAACTTCTTTTGCTGCTGAAATTTCTGGCTGTGACGCGCCACGAAAAACGCGCACCGTCACATCGCCGTTTGATGGTGCTACGGTAGGCGAAATAGAGTTAGCTGGCGCGCAGCACGTAGAGCAGGCGCTGGTGAACGCCTATGCGCTGTTTCGTAAGCGGCGTGCGTGGCTCAGCTTGCCGCAACGTATAGCCGTGCTGGAAAAACTCGTTGTTTTGATGGAGCAGCAGAAAGACGAGCTGGCGCGGTTGGCAGCGATGGAGGGGGGCAAGCCCCTGATGGACTCGCGGGTGGAAGCCGAGCGCGCCATTAACGGTATCAAAATTTGTATCGAAACCATTGCCACCGAGGCAGGCACACGCTATGCATTCCCCGAAGCCGACCCGAACAGCATGCGCTTTGGTTTTACCAGCAAGGAACCGGTTGGTGTGGTGGTGGCGGTCAGCGCGTTTAACCACCCGCTAAATCTTATTGTGCATCAGGTCGGCGCCGCGGTCGCCGCTGGCTGCCCGGTGATTGTCAAACCGGCCGGCGACACGCCGCTGTCATGTTTTAATTTCGCCCGTTTGTTAACGGAAGCCGGCTTGCCGGCATCGTGGTGCCAGGTGTTGGTGCCGGAGAACATCGAGTTGGCCACGGCTCTGGTCAGCGATGCGCGAGTTGGATTTTTCAGTTTTATCGGCAGCGCCAAAGTCGGGTGGATGCTGCGCACAAAACTTGCGGCCGGAACGCGTTGCGCGCTGGAGCACGGCGGCGCGGCGCCAGTCATCGTCGATGCGACGGCAGATTTGACCAAGGTCATCCCCAGTTTACTCAAGGGTGGTTACTACCACTCAGGGCAAGTTTGCGTGTCGGTGCAGCGTGTGTTTGTGCACCAATCACTGCTCGATAACGTTGCGGAAAAGTTGGCCGCAGGCGTGCAGCAGTTGCGTGTTGGTGACCCGTTGTGCGCTAGCACCGAGCTTGGCCCGTTGATCCGGCCGGCCGAAGTGGAACGCGTCGCCAACTGGGTGCAAGAGGCCGTCGATGCCGGCGCCACCTTGCTCGCCGGGGGTGACGTGTTGCCTAACAATTGTTATCAGCCGACGCTGCTGCTCGAACCGCCTGCGTATTGTGCGGTCAGCAGCAAGGAAGTATTCGGCCCGGTGGTTTGCTTGTATTCCTACCGCGACGTAGACGAGGCCATTGCACGCGCCAATAGTTTGGATGTTGCGTTTCAAGCGGCGGTGTTCACGCAGGATATTGATCGTGCCTTCGCGGCTTATCGACAGCTTGATGCGGCGGCGGTCATGGTCAATGACCATACCGCTTTTCGTCATGATGGCATGCCCTTCGCCGGCCTGCGTCATTCCGGGTTGGCGGTGGGTGGCATACCGTTCACGATAGAAGATATGCAGATCGATAAGCTGTTTGTACTGAAAACCCAAAGATAATATCGAGAGGTGCTACCCGATGAGTTTCTTTCTCTTTGTGATGGACGTGCTAACCGGCCTGTTTATCATGGCGCTTGCCTTTGCCGTGCTGGCGGTCGTTGTGATGTACATCCAGGATGTGCGACAGAAAGAACAGGCCATCCGCAGAAACTTCCCGGTCATCGGTCGGTTTCGCTATGTGTTCGAGGACCTGGGTGAGTTTTTCCGGCAATACTTCTTTGCGATGGACCGCGAGGAAATGCCATTCAATCGTGCCGAGCGCAGTTGGGTGTATCGCGCCGCAAAGAACATCGACAGCACCGTGGCATTCGGCTCCACGCAAAACCTGTCATCGACCGGCGCGGTGATTTTCGCCAATTGTGTGTTTCCCACGCTGGATGAAGACACCACGCCGGTCAGTGCGGTGACTATCGGGCCGTATTGCAAGCAGCCGTACACCACAAATTCTTTGTTCAATGTCTCCGCCATGAGCTATGGCGCGTTGTCGACCGCGGCGGTGCGCGCCTTGTCGAAAGGTACGGCCATGGCGGGCTGTTGGCTGAATACCGGCGAAGGAGGTTTGTCGCCGCATCATCTCGAAGGCGGTGGCGACGTTGTGTTTCAGATTGGCACGGCGAAGTACGGCGTACGTACCCTCGAAGGAAAACTCAGCGACGACAAACTACGCGCAGTGGCGGCGCATGACCAAGTCAAAATGTTTGAGCTTAAAATGAGCCAGGGCGCCAAGCCGGGCAAGGGCGGCATTTTGCCGGCCGTAAAAGTTACCGAAGAAATTGCCAAAATACGCGGCATTCCGGTCGGTGAGGCGTCCATCAGCCCGAATGGCCACCCCGAGATTAGCAGCATAGAAAATTTGTTAGATATGATCAACCATATCCGCGACGTGACCGGCAAGCCGGTGGGTTTTAAATCGGTGATTGGCGCCTACGGCTGGCTCGACCAGTTATTCGAGTTGATCAATCAACGTGGCATCGAATCGGCGCCAGATTTTATCACCGTTGACAGCGGCGACGGCGGCACCGGCGCGGCACCGCAAGCCTTGATGGACAACGTCGGCTTGCAGCTCAAGCACAGCTTACCTATTGTGGTAGACAAGCTGGTACAGAACGGCTTGCGCGACCGCGTCAAAGTGATCGCGTCGGGCAAACTGATCAACCCGGCCGGGGTGGCGTGGGCGTTGTGCATGGGGGCCGATTTCGTTAATTCGGCGCGCGGCTTTATGTTTTCGCTGGGTTGTATTCAAGCCTTGCAATGCAATAAGAATACTTGTCCCACCGGCGTGACAACGCACGATCCGGACCTGCAAAAAGGCCTGGTGCCAGCGGAGAAAGCGGAGCGAGTGTGCCACTACGCCAAAAATATGGTGTATGAAGTAGGCATGATCGCCCACTCTTGCGGCGTTACCGAGCCGCGCCGGCTGCGCCGTTACCATGCGCATGTGGTGACCGATGAAGGCGCGGCCGTGCCGCTGAATATCATTCACCCGGATGCGACACCACCCGTATCTGTGGTGAAAGGGGCTGTAGCGTAGGCAGCCGCGCCTAGAGTAACGTACGCCTATACTTCTTCGCAGTCGTCAATGCCCTTGCTCTCAATCAAATGTTCATAGCGCGCATCGGTGAGCGTGCGCAGGAAACAGACCAGTCCTTCAATATCTTCATCTGATAGTTTTCTGCCATCTCTCAGTTCGGTTAGGCTTACGGTTTCCGGAACTTCTGCGGGGCGCCATTCGGCGCCTGTTTCGGGATTGATGGTGTGGTCTGATTCTGTCAAAAAATGGTCGTAAAACTCTATGACGGTTTTTAAGTCTCTGAACACGCCATTGCGCATATACGGTTCGGTTACTGCCACGTTGCGCAGCGTAGGCGTCTTAAACTTCCCTTTTTCTGCTGCCTCAGTGACCGCGGAATTATCCAGCAGGCCATTGTCAACGAACCCTGCCGGTTTTCCATTGACAAGCCGTACCGCTTCATTAGCTGGCACGCCGATATTGTGGTATTCGTAACTGGAGAAGGTCTCTTCCGCGTGGCTGTTCGGATGCAGCTGGTGGCAGGTGGCGCAATTGGTGAATTGCTGGGAGAAAAATAACGCTTTGCCCGCAGCCGCCTTGGATATGGGGTTAAAGGTATATTCACCTCTTAAAGAGCGGTCGTATTTCGAATCGAATGGAGAGAACTGCTCGGTTTGCTGGAACTTGCCGATGCTTTCCGCCATCGCGGCATAGACGGCTTCAGCGTCGTCGAACAGGGTGTCGCCATACAAATGCTTGAATGATTCGACATAGCCTGGGTTCTCCTCGATGCGTGCAACGACACTGGCTTTGTCCGGCATGCCCATTTCAATGGGGTTCACCGGAGGGCCCCCTGCCTGACCTTTTAAGTCTTTTTCCCTGCCATCCAGAAACTGGCCGCCGATAAATCCCGTGTAGTCGGATTGTTGACTATTAAACCGTGCAAGAGTCCCAAAATGAAAATCAGGGCTGAATTTGGCGTAGGTAGCCGTGGGCGTATTCCGATCTCCCAGCGAAGTGCCGTCATCGCCCAGGGACACGGCGCCTATTTCGCCATTGGCATCCGGGCGGTCATCGATAAACGCACGTTCCGCAACATGACAAGTGGCGCAGGATTGGGTTCTGTTCAAGGACAAATTCTGGTCAGAAAAAAGGCTGTCACCCAAAGCTTCTTTGGTTTCGAAAGCGGGGGGTTGGCTGTTATCGCCGCCGCTGCTGGATGAACCACCGCCGCAGCCGGTTAGAAGACAGCCGACGGAAATCAGAATCATCAGGCGTGTTAAACCAGTATGCATTGGTTTTTCAAACAAGAATAAGTACATTGGTTTTTTCAGTAAGTGTGATAACACAACGGCTACGCAGTGCGAATTCTTTATCGATAGATTGGCGTAATATTATGCGAATGCGAATATTAATGCGAATATTAATGGTACCGGTACTGAAGTTTCACCGCTTTTTAGGTGGCCCAAGCGAATCGTGCGTGGACGAGTCTGGCATTGGTCTTTAAAGTGAAGGTCATTTTGGCTGCCAAACGGCATGTGATTTTTGTTATTATTTTTAATAAACAACATGATAAGAGATCAATGAAGCAAGTTCAGCTCTGCCCCCAAGATCACTGGATTAGCACTGATCTGAAGTCTCGCGTGAGAGTACAGAGCCGTCAGTCTTTGATCGGAACACGCAGCTGCTTACCTGCCGATCCCGGCACAAAAATTATGTTTTAGACTGAATATAATTTTCAAGCCCCATTTTATCAATAAGACCGATCTGAGTTTCCAGCATGAACGTATGATCTTCTTCAGTATCTTTGAGCAAGACACCAAGAATCTCTCTGCTCTGATAATCACCGCAAGACTCACAATAAGCAATCACTTCTTTTAATTCCGCAATGACGCCATATTCTAATTCGAGATCATATTTCAGCATGTCAGCAACATTGTTTTTTGTTTCAAGTTCCTCACGCCCCGCAAGGTTTGGAACCCCTTCAAGAAACAGGATCCGATCGATCAGCATTTCTGCATGCCCCAGTTCATCAGACATTTCATGCTTGAATTGCTCAGCTAACTTGTCAAGCCCCCAGTCTTTGAAAACACATGACTGAATGAAGTACAGATCTGCCGCGGTGAGTTCACCAGCGAGCAACGAATTTAGATGTTTAATTACTTCTGAATTACCTTTCATTTCTCACCTCTCTATTAGACTTGCGACTGCAAATAATTTGGCAGTCCCATTTTCTTGATCAAACCAAGCTGAATTTCCAGCCAATCGATATGCCCTTCTTCATCGTTGAGGATCTTGTTAAAAAGTTCACGGGTGACAAAGTCCTGGGCTTCTTCACAATGAGCAATCGCTTCAAGAAGATATTTATGCGCCTGTATTTCAAGCCCGAGATCGTTCTCCAGCATCTCTTTTACATCTTCCCCGATCATCAATTTGCCCAGATCCTGAAGATTCGGCAAACCTTCGAGGAAAAGTATCCGCTTCATGACACAGTCCGCATGCTGCATTTCTTCAATCGATTCTTTATAAGTGCGCTTATTGAGTTCTTCCAGCCCCCAGTTCTCAAAAATTCGGGCATGCAGGAAGTATTGATTGATGGCCGTTAATTCGTTCTTCAAGACTCCATTGAGATATTTCGCAGATTTTGCATGGTCTTTCATCTTAATACTCCTCCCTAAATTTCATTGTGTGATGTAAGGCTTGGCGGGTTTGATGGATGGTCAGCTCGATCAAAATCTGACTGGTTGACTACCAATTCTAATAGGAAAATAAAAATAGTCAATAGATAAGTTATTGATTTTAAAGGATAAATATAATATAAAGCATTATCATTAAGCTTCGCAATCAGCGTGTTTCTGTGAAATATCGGAAACTCTATTGACAATCATTCGCATTCGCATATGATTAATACCTAAGCGTTCGCAGGAGTCTTTCGATGTACGTTTGTATTTGCCGGGCTGTTACGGAAAAAGATATTCAGAATGAAACGCAAAAAGGTAGTATTTCCGTTGGTGAAATTTGCAAAAAACTTGGCTGCGCCACCCAATGCGGCAAGTGCGCAAACCACGTAAGAGAAGTACACGCATCAGCAATAGCTGATCAGCAGGCTGCCGCCTGAATCCAGATATTTTGCAAAGTATTTTGTCTCGCCCGGTCATGCAGCCAAGCGACTTAAAATACCCGTATGACCGATTTGCCTGTTCAGAAATCTTATGGCATTTGCCACGCCGAATTTCAGCGAAATCATAAGCTTAGTCGGTTACAGTACCTCCGCCAAAAAATAAACAATATGAGAGTCGGCACCCTGCAGCATCCGGATCACCATCAAACTCCGCACCTAACCAGTGGGCTCGGTTCCGGGCTGTTGCGCATGGTGACTTGAATGTCGGCACAACAGGCAAGGTGTAGTGCGGGGAAACATCGGTTATGTGTCTCTAGTGCTTTTACTAAAGAAGAATCGATTCCGGTAATATTGGCCTAAGATGAGAATTATATTGACAAGTATTACCATTTACATTTAGATTAATGTTTGACCAGTTAGATGTTTATTAAACCAAGGAGTTCAATCGTATTATGAAACTTAAAATCCTGGCAGTGGCTGTTATCATCGCTGCAACCCAATTGACAGGCTGTGATAGTGACGGCAATGACGACCCAGCCCCGTCAACGAGTAATATTGACATTCCCAACGTAGAGAAAGTGCTGGCGACAAATGCGGATATCGCACTCGCTGCATACAGCGATTCGGTAGACACAGCGGTAGATCTGCAAACCGCACTTGCCACATTCAAGGCTGATCCAACCCAGGAGAACCTGGATGCCGCAAAAAAAGCCTGGCTGGTTTCACGTGAGCCGTATGGGCAAACGGAGGTATACCGCTTCCGCCTGAGTCCGATTGACTCCACCAACTATACGGATGAAGATGGTCCTGAAGGTGACATCAACGCTTGGCCGCTAGGCGAGGCGCTGATTGACTATGTCACGACAGGCTCGGATTTTGGTGATGACCAGGTCGGTGTGACGGCGCATGAGACAGGCGTGGCTGACCCGATTCCGGCACAAAACATTATTAATTCAACGGCTATCGTGATCGACGACGTTTTACTGGCCAAGACAGCGACAGCCGACGATGAACACGATGTTATCGCAGGCTATCATGCCATTGAGTTTTTACTGTGGGGCCAGGATTTAAACCTGGACGGCAGTGCGGATACCGAAACAACCCGCGAACAATCGACTTCAGGTAACATACTGGATTCTGGTGGACATCGCCCGCTTGAGGATTTTACGACCAACGACTTTGCAGGCCGCCGCCATACCTATCTGGAGGTTGCAGCCGCAAAACTAGTGGTTGATCTGACAAGCGTGCGCGATGGTTGGGCCGAAGGAGCTCCGTATCGTACCGCATTTACAACTGTTGCCGATGAAGCCGCGGCCAAACAAAAGTTAGCCGAAATTTTAACCGGAATGGGCACGTTGTCCGAGGGCGAACTGGCCGGCGAACGGATGCAAATCGCATTTTCGTCCAATTCTCAGGAAGACGAGCATTCCTGCTTTTCCGATAACACCCACCGTGATATCTGGCTCAATGCCGAGGGCGTCTCAAACAGCTATTACGGCGACTATGCCGGTTATGACAGCACGCTGGATGGTGCGGACGATAATACCACCCGTGCTGTGTCGGACTACGGACTGGACGATTATCTGGCGGATGCGGGTGTAACTGCCGAGGCGACTGCATTGGTGACCGAGCTGGATGCAACGGAGACCAACTACACCGCGATAGACACTGCCGCACGTGTGGCCGGTACACCGGTTGATATTTTGATCATGGATGCCAATCGCACTGCAGATAACCCCATGTCTAAAACCATCCTGTCGTTGAACGCACAATCCGCAGCCATTGCTAGTCTCGCCACTGTACTGGGGATCGATGCAGATGTTGTAGACGACGATGGTACAGGCTGTGATACGAGCAATCCCAGTACGGAGTGTTGATCTATACAGAGTAATCAGCAAGGAGCTAGAGGGATTAAGCAAGCCGGGTGCCCACCCGGCTTGCTTGTTTGTGCTTAGTGGTACTGTAGGCGCCAAGCCGAAAATGAACATATGGATTCCAGCGAAGAGACAAGCGGTTTATGGGTTCCAGCGAAAAAAAAGCGGTTATTGCCACCTTGGTTGTGTTGTTCCTGCTGACGCTGGGAATATTGACTCAAACCTACACTACGGCTGCCGGTATACCTGAAATCAAAACATCGGAGTTCTTTCCTGGAGGTGAGACCACGGTTTCCATTCGCCCCTTTCCTTCGTTCATGCTGCCGGCGAACAATTTGTCTCAGCAAGATAGACCAGACTTCCATGCGGGCAAGGCGCTGGCGCATCAGCCCTGGATTAAAGCGCCGACGATTACCAACGCCCGGGATGGGCTCGGCCCACTCTACAATGCACGCACTTGCCTTGCCTGTCACCCAAAAGGTGGCCGGGGGCGTATGCCAGATAATGGTAAAGACAAGCTGTTCAGCTCATTTGTACGTCTTAGCCTGCCCGGCACGGATAACATACGGGGGGTAGTGCCCGAGCCGATGTATGGGTCTCAACTGCAATCTCAATCCATTGCCCTGTCGCACCAATTGTCAATCAATGCTTCGGAGCAGCGGGGTAAAAGCAAAGAGGTGGCGCCGGAGGCCTATGTTTATATTGACTGGAAAAAGAAGGTTTTCACCTACCCCGACGGTGAAACGCTGAGTCTGCGATATCCGGAAATTGTCATCAAGAATCCTGGCTATGGAGAATTTCATCCACAGACTTTGATGGGATTGCGCAATGCACCGCCGATGCATGGTCTGGGTTTGCTGGAGATGATCGCGCAGCAGGATATCGACGCCAATGTGGACCCCGATGACGCCGATGAAGACGGTATTTCCGGCAGGGTCAATCAGGTATGGGATTTCGACGCGAACAAGACCACTGCGGGCCGTTTTGGGCTGAAGGCCAATATAGCCAGCATCCGCTTTCAAACGGCGGCGGCGTTTGCCAACGATATCGGTATCTCGAACCCGGTTTTCCCCACCCAACCCTGTACACCAGCCCAAACGCTGTGCAATCAAGCCCCGAACGGCAATGGCAATGATTCGCCCGCTCCGGGGATGGCGAATGTCGAACTCCCGGAAAATTTGTTGACCTTGGTCGTTAATTTCATCAAAAGTTTAGGTGTTCCCGAGCGGCGCGATAAAAATGATCCGGAAGTACTGAAAGGCAGAACACTGTTTTACCAAACGGGTTGCAACCAATGCCACAACCCCGGTTATGTGACGCGAGAATCAAAAGAGTTCCCTCATCTATCGAGACAAACGATCTGGCCTTATACGGACTTATTGCTACACGATATGGGCTCTGAGTTAGCGGATGGCAGGCCTGATTATCTGGCGACAGGGTCGGAATGGCGCACGCCACCGTTGTGGGGAGTCGGCCTGGGTCAAGCCGTGAACGGTAGTGATAACCTGCTGCACGATGGCCGCGCACAAAACGTGGAGGCCGCGATCGTCTGGCATGGAGGAGAAGCGGAATCCATTAAACAAAAATTCACCGAGCTGAATGCGAATGCGCGTCAAGCTCTGGTGAAATTTGTCGAATCGTTATAGCTTGTGTGAATATGAATTCTGGACTTGACCGCAGCGACTGCTTGTACAATCGAAGAGATTTTATTTCATTTTTAGTCGCTCTTGGGGTCTCTCCCGGTTTACTGGCTGCGCCAGATGTTGAAGTAAGACAGCGGGAATTCTGGGTGTCCGCACAGGGGTCGCGCTCGAATACCTATGGCGTTACCCGGTTTAGTGCCGGTTCCAATCGGCTTGATACCACGCTGTCCGGATTCAGGGGGCACGGTGCTTCACAACACCCGCTGCGCAAAACATCGATAATTATGTATGCTCGCAGGCCAGGGTCATCTGCCATTGAAGTCAACCTGCTCAATGGCAACATCGAAAACAGATTTGACTGCGTCGACAACAGACATTTTTTTGGTCATGGTTGTTTCAGCGAGGATGGCAAGACCTTGTTCACCACAGAGGGCGACATTCAAACCGGCGAGGGAAAAATCGGTATTCGTGATGCCCAGACCTACCGTCAAATCGGTGACTACGAAAGCTATGGCATCGGGCCGCATGAGATGAAATTGATGCCGGACGGCAAGACGCTGGTGGTTGCGAATGGAGGCATCCTCACGCATCCTGATAGCGGCCGCAAAAAACTGAATCTGGCGTCAATGGCATCCAGCCTGGTCTATATCGATGCACAAACCGGGCAAAAACTGGATGCATTCAGGGTTCCCGAACCCAAAGCCAGTATTCGGCATCTGGATGTCGCCACGGATGGAGCAGTCGCCCTCGCGATGCAAGTGCAACGTTCCGCTGCCGGGCACGAGAATACCGTGCCGTTGGGTGCGATTCATAAACCGGGCAAACCGATTCAGTTGCTGGGCAGACCAGAGAATCTTATCTACCAGATGAAGGACTATATGGGTAGCGTAGCGATCAATAATAAAACCCGCATTGCCGGGTTCACCAGTCCCAGAGGTAATCTTGCTGCGTTCTGGAATATCGATGATGGCCGGTTTATAGCTTACCATCAGCTTCAGGATGCCTGTGGTCTGGCGGTTACGGTTGATCAGCGGCATTTTGTAATCAGCAGTTCGTTTGGTCAACTCAGGCAGCTCGACGCCACCACGTTGAAGGAAAATAAAGCAGGGCGTATTCAATCGTCCGGCATTCATTGGGACAACCATCTTTTGGTGGCCACGTTCTAAAACCTGGAATAAATTTATGCACAAAAAGTACGCGCTATTCATCTCCTTATGTCTGGTGTTCCTGGTCAACTGTGACGGTGAGCGTGACAACGATCCGATTGAATCCAGCGCCGGCTCTTTATCTCTCACGCTGGAAGAAGCCGTAGACAAAACAATTCTGCCTGCGGTCGAAGAATTCTCCCGCCAGGCGAACCAATTCAATATTGACGCCGGCGATTTTTGCCAGGGGCCGGATGACAGCCGCTTGAACACCCTCCAACAAGGCTGGAAATCACTTTCCGCACAATGGTACAAGCTCGCCATCTACAACTTTGGACCCGTAAACGATGATTTGATATTTCCCAGGATTACTTTTATTGATTCATTAAGGTTGCGGGGTATGGACTACACCAACACGGTTCGTACGGAAATCGCTAACAATATTAGCGCTGACAATGCGCTTGATGAGGCATTCTTCGACAGCCTGACCTTTCAGAAGGTCGGCTTGCTGGCGCTGGAATCCCTGGTTTTCGAAACCACCACAAGCGAACATTCCAACGACAGCATGGAGATTGTAGTTGACTATGAAAACTCACCGCGTAAATGTGATTTGTTGAACGGATTGGCGAATCAAATCGTAAAGCATGCCACTTATATTCGTGATGGTTGGAAGGTTAACCATAAAGATACAGGCAACCCGTTCAGAACCATTTTCCTGAATGGTGAATTGGAAGACGGTGCGGAGCCGCTGACAATACTTATCACCTCGGTTCAGGGGCACCTGGATTATCTGCAAAAGCGCAATGTGGCGGCTGTGGGTGCTCAAATCGCAGACTATTCCTGGGAAAATATCTCCGCTACGATCGATGAAACCGAAGCCTTGCTGAATGGAGTCGGGGAGACGAGCACCAGCTTTTTTGACTTGATGACGTCATCCGGGTTTCAAAATGCGGTGGCGCTTGTAAAGGAAAATATCAGCGAGGTCAGGCAAACAATTCAAGATAAAGATTCGGCGCTACTCGAAATTGCACTGGGCAAGCTGGACGGCAACTTCAAGCGGGAAATTCCTGCGGGGCTCCAGGTCGAGCTTGGCATCAATTTTACGGATGGCGATTAGTTAAGGAGTAAGATAGAACATGAAAAACAACACAATGCAACGCACTACCCTGTCTATTGTCATGCTCGGCGCGTTATTCGCCCCACCGGTGCTGGCCGAGACTGAGCAGGAGACGATCAAGGCCCTCATAGAAAGAATAGAGGTTTTGGAGAAAGCACTAGAGGAAAGATCAGTCGGTCAGTCGTCAAATACGGAAAATCTGTACCGGGAGTTGAATGAGAAAGTCGAGATACTGGCGGATACTCTGGAAAGCAGTGAAAGCAGCGCCACGCAGGCAAAGGGAAGAGTGCATATTGGTGGTTATGGCGAATTGCACTACAACAATTTGGATGAAGATGGAAAAGATGTTCGCCAGCTTGATTTTCATCGTGCGGTGCTGTTTTTCGGCTACGATTTCAATGACCGCGCGCGTTTTGTTTCCGAGGTGGAAATCGAACATATTATCGCCAGCGGCGGAAGCCGGGGGGCGGTTGAGCTGGAGCAGGTGTATGTTGAAATAGATCTAAAACCAAATCTGCATTTGCAGACCGGTGTGTTGTTAATGCCGGTGGGTATTATCAATGAAACGCATGAACCTCCCACATTCTACGGCGTTGAGCGGCCTATCGTGGAACAAACGATCATTCCCACGACCTGGTGGTCTGCTGGGGTGGGACTGACGCATAACCTCGACAACGGCATACGTTATGATGTGATGCTGACGGAAGGCTTGAAAACAGAAGACCCGAATTCAAATTTGGCCGCCGAGCCTTTCAATATTAAAAGAGGCAAACAGAAGGGCTCTTTTGCAGACGCATTTGACCTGGCAGTGACGGGCCGGATTAAATATACCGGGCTGCCCGGGCTGGAACTTGCCGTCTACGCACAATACCAACCTGACCTGGACCAAAGCGCAGAGCAGTCCTACGCCGACTCTGCGACGTTGTTTGGTGGGCACGTGATTTATCAGTTGGGCGATTTCATGACTAAAGCACTCTATGCCCGCTGGGATCTAGCGGGCGACGACGCAGAAGCCGCTGAGATGGATGTCCAGGATGGCGCCTATATCGAACTGGCCTGGCGCCCCAGTGGACACTGGGGGGCATTTACACGGTACAGCACCTGGTCTCAGGCTGCCAATGAAGACAGTACTCAAATAGATTTCGGGTTTAATTATTATCCGTTCAAAGATATCGTGTTTAAGGCGGCTTACCAGATCCAGAACGATGATGCCGGCAACGCTGATGGGTTTAATCTGGGTTTCGGCTATCAATTCTAGTGTGCTGCAACGGATAAAGTGTACCTATCAGAAGTCATCAAATTAGTCAGTGCAAGGCGTCGCTTGCAGGCAAAGGCGTGAGGGGTTGGGAGGAGTCTCGCCGCGTTAAGAGTTCTCTTCGCCAGTTGTCGTTGACCCGTCAGCAGCGTAGTCAGCGTGCCAGTCAAAGGAAGGATTCAAGTCGTTATTCAGAGGCCTCCAGAACCGAATCGTACCAACTCTGACTTCGCGCTTGTCAACTATTATCGAATATGTATAATAAGAATGATAAGCATTATCATTTGCGGCAGAAAGGTCGAAGCGCTCATCTCTGGCTGGTGAGCAACAGGCATGCGGTCGCGTTTCATCTTTCGAGCAGAACATTAGCGGAGATTTTGTCATTAGTGATTTCGAGTTGCCGTATTGATCGTTCCAGTTTGTTTTGTTCGGAGAGGCAGAGGAGGATTAAAATGGAAAGAGAAGACTTGCAGTCGCCATCGGTTGATACGTTGGTAGAGACGATATTCTACTTGACAACCCGCTTCGCATTTTCGCAAGATTCGGCGCTGATCTATGCGATAAACCTGCATTTTGCCATGCTCGAGAGGCATGTCGAAGCGTCATCTTCACTTTCTAATACCAGCCGCCGACTGCGCGCGCAGTGGCTTTCGCTACTGGACAAACTGGAATCGCACAACGACCAGTGTGCGCACAAATTGGGTTCAAAGATAGGGCTGAGCGATATCCACTAACATCGCTAAATGACAGCTTTCGTTTGCGAAACTGCTCCTGAATTTTAGCGCTACGGCCGTGCTGGCCGGCCCAGCTATTAATAAGAATTTTAGTTTGCGGGATTACCGTGGGCAGCAGGTTGCGTTGTTTCCCTGCCCTCTGGATTTTACCTTTGTCTGCCCATTCGGTCGGCAAAAAGGGGGGGCAAGGCATGCAGGCAACCACCGAGGGTGTTGCCTGCATGCCTCTCCGCATATGTTGGTAAGCGCTAACCAAGTAATGCTGCAATGACCGTGCGGGTTTCATGCACGACAGTCGCGCCCGCGCTCGCTGATAACAACGCGGGATCCTTCGACGTGCTGCACTCTGGCTTTTATCGACGACTCATGATTGGCATATACAATTCCTTGCGCATTGGCGTCACGAAGTTCGCGAGTACGTGGGTCGAAGACATGCAAGTGGGGCGTAGTGTCGATGTCGAAGAACACATTTTCGGCATCTACCTCGATGCGCTGAATGACACGCCAGCGTGCCAGGTCGGCTAAACAAGTGGATATTTGATGATCAGAGAGTGCGAGTGATGGAAACTCCACCAGCAGCAAGCAGCGCACATCTTCCGCAGAGAGGTGTTGTCCGGGATGAGCAAACAACATTCGCGCAATCAGCTTGTGCAGCCCCGCTAGTCGTACGCCCAAGCGTGCATGCCGGTCGGGTAACGATTCAGAAGTTGATAGGTGGTTCTTGCGCTGGCAGTTTCCAATCGGCGTCGCAGCCGAACACGAAAGCTGCTTGCGCAGGACACTGTTAAGGTTAGATTGCACATGTCCGATCTGATCGAGTGCCATTTGGGTGGCTGTGCCGGCGAGTATCAAGTGCCAGACGAATGACTTGTCGCAAGCATAGTAACCCGTTTGTGACAGCTCTGTGGGCAGTGCGCCAGACTGGAATAAATGACGGACTACAACACCTTGCCAATCAAGAAAAATACACCCGCGTGCGCGGTCAAAGACGCGCAGAATCACATCTTGCCCCGGCGGTTTCGCGATGATCACATGGTAGCGCGCGGCTTTCTGTTCAGAATTGCTAGCATTCTGTGGGATAGGCTTTCCCGCGTGACTTAAAGAAGTAGCGGATGAGATGTTCTGTACGCTCATGCTGATAACACGGATTCAAGGGTCTCGAGTTTAGGATGCCCAGGATAGCCGCCCTTGGGTGTGCTCGCCTGTGCATAGGCCTTGCGAAAGTGGTCTGATTCAATCCAGGCGTTTAACGCCGCGCACGATTCCCGCAGCGAAGGCGAAGCGTAGAGCACATAGTTAAAGGACAGGTGCCAACAAAATACGGGTCTAATCGTCACATGCTTACCGAATTTGATAAATACGAATGATAATGATTCGTATTATGCGCGCCGAAAGGTTAATTGGCAAGCCTCAGAGTTTTCCAATACAGAATGAGTCTGAAAAGTCCGCCGGTTTCCAGCACAG
>CAZJDL010000074.1:0-20448 GCA_964544755.1 uncultured Pseudomonadales bacterium
TCCACGTTACCATGAAACGTTGTCACGATCGGGCACCTGCAAAGCCAGGCGGCGAGGCAGCCGTACACAGCTGAACCCAACAAATGCGTGTGAATCAAATCGACTTTCTCATCTCTGATGAGTTTCCTTAAAAACATGAGAAAACCCAAGTTAAACGACCCTTTGCAGTCCGCCACGTAGAGCTCTACACCACGCTCGTCAAGTTGGTCTTTGAGCCATCCCGGGCCACGAATTAACACGATAGAACGATACTTTGCCGGATCCAGGCCGGAAGCCAGTTCTACAAAAACGGTTTCGGCGCCCCCCGGACCCGTGGTGTCAATGATATGAAGGAGTGTTTTCAAATTAATCCACGCAGACCCGTAACATCGCTTGATCGACCGGCTATAATAAATGCAGTTCACATACAAAAAAGTCGATTAACTCAGTTTAGCCTATAATCAAGCCTAATGTACCGTGCTCTGCGATCCATAGCAAAAAGCAGTATTAAGGGGCTGGCATCCAAGTTCGGTGGCCACGCTCTGCCTGCGTTTACGCCAAAATTATGGGTATTGATGTATCACCGTATTTTGCCGGCAAGCGACCCGAGGTACTGCTTGGAAGAACCCGGCATGGTCGTCACACCAGGCTCCTTTCGTTCACATATTGGCTGGCTACGGGACTATTTCACCATCGTATCCCTGTCTGACTGGCTGGCAAAGTTTCACTCTGGCCACAGCTTGCCGAGCAAAAGCGTGGCAATCACATTCGACGATGGCTGGCGGGACAACTACGAATTTGCGTTCCCAATATTGCGAGAAACCAATACGCCCGCAGCGATTTTTGTGGTTGCCGGCATGATGGGCACGAATCGGCAATTCTGGCCGAACCGCGTCGCCAGGTTGCTGCTTGAGCACGAACCCGAGATGGGGCGGCTTGAGTGCGCAAGCTGGCTGCGCAACGTGCTTGCAAGGCAGGTCACAAGTACCAATGCGCGTGACAAGGTTGCTGCAGTCGTTAATAGCGTCAAGAATCTCGACGACCAGGAAATTGAACAACGATTACACAAAATTGAAGCAGCACTGAAACTTCCCACCAAAGGCCAACCCGCCATGATGGACTGGCGTCATTTAATTGAAATGCAGGGCACGGGTCTAATAGAAATCGGTGGCCACACCATGAGTCACCGGCGCTTACTGCCTCACCTTGACGACGCAACGCTTCAGCAGGAAATCGTCACCAGCAAACAACAACTGGAAGCAAAGCTGGGCAACCCGGTCAATTTATTCTGTTACCCCAATGGGGATTATTCAGCCGCCGCACATGCGTTGGTGCAAGCGAACTACACGGCCGCAGTCACCACCCAAAAGGGCATCAATTCCAAAAACGTGCCTCATCACGAGTTAAAGCGCATTGGCGTTCATGAGGACGTAGCGCAAGACCGGATAAGTTTTCTTCATCGGCTATCCGGCTGGTATTAGGTACAGTGAATCTGCAGCCGTATTAGTCGAAAAGGGTGTTGTCCAGCGACGGATTTTGCCCCTCAAAAACTATATCGGAAATCAATGCCGCCACGTAGTTCGTCATTATCGAAACCTTCAACATTGGCATCGCGGCTAAACTGCATGACACGCAGCGCAATGGAAAAATCTCTTAGTACACTATAGTTGACAGCGAAGATGTACTCGGACACGTCGTACTCCAGCCCATCCGGATCATCAACAAACTCGATGACCTCAAAGTTTGCGTCGGCCAGCAGATTAAGGTTTCGACGCAGAGCGTATACCAAACCAAGGTTCAATCCATAGCTTGTTTGACTGTTAGGCAGGATTAATGGATCTTGCTCGTTCGCGTCGTCTTTATCCTCTTGCTCATCATAGAAAACGCCGGCACGCACGGTGCACGCGCCGCAGACCAAAACGTTTTGATACGCTATATCGACCCGTTGCCGCTCTATGATATTAAACGAGTCGAAGTTCGAATCGCGCGGACTGAAAGCCTCACTACGCAAACTGTTGGTGCCAAGCCCAACCGAAGTATCCGTTGCCTCTTTTACCAAGGTCAGATTGAGACTCTGGCCACCAAAATCATGGGTGTACGCTACCTGAACAACGCTGCCGTCAAAGCCATCACCAACTTCCGGTTCTACTCTATTTGCGCCAATAGAAATTTCGTAGTTGCCGCTTCTCAAGCGGGCAGAATAACCAACCAACAGCCGACTGAAGGTGACATCGACATCGGCTTTCACGTCTTCCCATGCAGCATTGACCAGGAAGTCGCTTACCCTCGACAGACCGTGGGTCCAGCGCAAGCGGCCGATTTTGCGCTCACTATCGCCATTACCTTCTCGGCGGGTAACATCGACTTCGGCATCGTCTCCAGTCTCGTCAGAATTTTCTACGTTGACGTCTTCGTAGCGTAACTCGGCGCTCAACCTATCGACAGGCGATAACCGAAAAGTGAAATTGGGGCCAGTAGACAAAATATTTCGCTGCCGGCGATTCTCAAGCGTATCGGCGAGGCGATCATTGCGTACACTGTCGGAAACGTTGTTGGTAAGTTCCCACGCGAAGCGATCAGGCAACGGCGTCCACAAAATGCGTGCGTCCCCGTCGATGGACTCATCATCCGTTTGACGATTATTCTTGTAGTCTCGAGCGGTAAAAGCGTAAGCCAGCTCGGTATCGAATTGTGCTGTTTTGCCTGAGAGACCAACATTCAGGCGTATATGGCTCTCAATATCTGACCGGGCAGCATTATCGTCGCGAGGAGTGGCGGCGCCACGGCGTCTGCTAGTGTTGTCTTCTCGGGTAACATTATCGCTATGCTCGGCGCCGACGGCGATACCCGCGGTGGTTGTAATACCCGAGGTTTCCGCGCCAGATGCAGTAAAAGGAACTATGCACCCCAAGGTGGCTACAGAAAGCCATATAGAACGCAAGCTGGAGGACACGTTTTGTTTCATTGGATCGCTCGATTTCGGCAGACCTAACGGTTAGTTATTAAAGACCACCCCCGCCAACTTCTCTTCGCCAATCGCTTCGATACCGGCCATCACCTGGTCTTCAGTGACTTTTCCATACGGAACAACCAGTAAGGCAACGTCGCAGACGTCGGTAAGAATGCGCGCATCGGCTGAAGCACTCAACGATGGTACATCCAGAACGATGTAGCGATCATGGTAGCGACTTTTTAGTGACTCAATCATCTCTTCCAGGCGCGCGGAAGAAAACACTTCGGAACCAGACTCCACGCGGCTACCAATCGGCACAATTCTGAGGCGGGGAATGCCGGAAGAATAAATAATGTCGTCAATATCCAAAGCGGGGTCTTCCAGATAATCGGTCAGACCGTAGTCGGGCGCTATCGTCAACAGAGACTCCACCGACGGGTCGTACAGGTTACAATCGATCAATACCGAAGTTTTAGCCGGATCGAGTGCAAATGCGGCCGCCGTATTAAGCGCCGTGAAACTCGCCCCACCGCCTGTAGCAACGCTGGTCACCATTAATACAAAATTTTGTTTAGGCGTGCGCTTCACCAGCTTGGTACGCAGGTCACGGAAAGTGTTTAACACCTCACGATTCAGCATACCCGGATAAATAATATTGCGTGCACTCAGCTCGTCATTGTCCAACAGCTTGACTTCCGCCATCTTCCGAATCTGCTGGCGGCCTTTTTTACTCTCCGCCGCATCGAGCTCGAAGATATTTTCTGCGCTATCATTGCTTTGTGGCACTATAGAACTCCATTGATTTTTAACACAGCAACACCCGCATATATGCCTATCACAACAAGAACGACCAAACCCAGAAGGAGAATATCTCTCGAAAGTAAGCGGTTACGCATGGGAGGAATAACATGCGGTACTACGCCAATAAGCGGTACTGGCAAACTTTCCTCAAGCAGATGCGACATTCTGATGCGCGGGTCCAGTTGTATGAACAAAAAAATAAGACCGAGGGGAATCGCAATACCCAACAGCGGCCCCACCATAGCAAAGTGTTGAAAGCGCAAGCCCTGCGGCAAGGTCGGGTAAATGGGCGGCTCTTGTACCTTATAGGATACACCTCGACCTTCCAGGTCCAGCGTCATCGACAGGCGCGCTTTTTCCTTGCGCTCCAGCATATCTTCATAAATATTCTTCGTCACGCGGTAGTCGCGCGTCAATTCCGAGAGCTCTGCTTGTCCTTCCGCTACCCGTTTGGCGCGCTCATATTGCTTGCCGAGCAACTTTTCATGCGCGGTTAAACGTTTTGCCATCGTTCGCATCTCGACAGTGACGTCCGCCAATTTACTTCGCAGTTGATCGTATAAAGGGTCCGCCGCTTGTTGACCATCGGAATTGCTGGATAATGCCGATATGCTCTTGACTTCACTGCTGGCAATGCCCACCTTGAGATCTTTGATTTGCTCACGCAAATGCACCACGTCCGGGTGTGTGTCAGTATACGACAACAACAAATCATCCAGCTTGGAGCGCGCGGCTGACAGGCGCTGGCGATTTTCATCATTGTTATAGCGCTGCGCTACGTATTGCCCTTCATCAGAAACCTGCCCCGCCAAGAATTCTTTTCGCGTTTTCAGTTCATCGAGGTCCAGCGTCATCTGCTGAATTTTTTCACGCAGCTTGTCGATTTCGCGATCCACCGACTGCTGGCTTCCGTCACGATTGTTGGCGCGAAACCGTTTCAGGTTTTTTTCGGCATTCAGCAACTGGGTCTTGTAACTTTTGACCTGGCTGTCGATAAACTGAAATGCTTCTTTGCTTTCCTGGCGCTGGCTTTCCGCACTAAACTCAATAAATTCTTCGGCCAATGCACTGGCCACGTTAAAACTCTTGTCAGGGCTGGAGCTTGAGTACGACAGGCTGACGTAATTATCGCCGATGTTTTCTACCTTAATCGCGCCAGCAAGCCCGCCGATAACGCTGGCAACGCGTTTCGGTGAGGCTTCGTCGTCGATGAGGCCTGCTTTGAGCGCAACGGGTTGCAAAATACGGCGCGAGCGAATCTTTTCTGTGGCGTTTTTTGCGTGGTCCACTTGCGTGATTGCGGCCTTATCGCGTAGCAGGGGTTCAATGATATTGTCTTGCTTGGCGTATAATAAAGCCTTGGAGGTATAAGTCTTTGGCAAATTCAAGCCAACGAACAGCACCGCCAGACTAACGACGGCAAAACAGGCTACGACGCTGATTTTGTGCAGTTGCAGTTCGCGCAAGCAGGCTTTCAGCAGCTGCAATAGAGGTGTTGGTAACATCGGTGTAAAATCCCTTGATTAAAAACTTCGTTCCGGCACGGTAACAATATCCGACGGTAACAAATTGTAATTGGTATCGAGTTTGCCTTTCTGCAGAATATCTTTTAGCCGCACAGGATACACTTTGGTACCCTCTTCGGTGACTCGATATAACTTGGCCTTGTTGAGTAGCGCAAACTCATTGGCTCCACCACCCACCAATATCAGGTCCAGTACCGTCATACCCTTGCGGTACGCAACCGATGTGGGGGTTTGTATCGCGCCGGTAACACGAACGCGCTGCTGAAAGTCGGCGCTCGCCGGATTAACCACGACCACCGTCACTTTGGGGCTGCGGATAAACGTTTTCAATTTATCGGTCAGCGTTTGCGCCAAATCTTCCGGCGCAATGCCCGCCGCGAGTACGTCGCCCACCAGCGGTGCGGAAATTTTGCCGTCGGGCCTGACCGGTACGGCGACTGACAACTCGGGATTACGCCAGACGCTAACTTGCAACTGATCGCCGACGCCAATGCGGTATACCTCGGCACTGTAGGCTTCCCCTGCAGCCGGCATGGCAGACTTGTCGGGAGTCGCACAGGCCTGAACAATAACAGCAAATACAATGAGCAACAAATTACGCATGACCTTGAGCCTTATATATCGAAATAATGATAAACCGTTGAAAGCATTAGCGAGTTTATACTTATCTAACGCCTTTTCCTAGTAACACCACTTCTATGGTTTGAATCAAAATGCGCAGATCAAACAATATATTGTGATTCTTTATATAGTATAGATCGTATCGCAATTTCTGCGCTGCATCTTCCGTTGAGGCGCCGTACGGATAACACAGCTGCGCCCAGCCCATCAATCCCGGTTTTACTCGGTGGCGCGCGTCGTAAAAAGGAATTTCACTCTCGAATTGTTCGACAAACTCGGGCCGCTCGGGCCGCGGGCCGACAAAGCTCATATCACCGCGCAACACATTATAGATTTGTGGCAACTCGTCCAGCCGCAGTTCACGCGTGAGGCGGCCAATTTTGGTGACACGATCGTCATTTTCCTGCGCCCAGCGGGCGCCGTCTTGTTCCGCATCAGGCCGCATACTTCTAAACTTCAGCAATTCAAACGGCTTGCCAAGCCGGCCGGCACGGGTTTGGCGGTAAATGACCGGCGCCGCGAGGCCATCTTCGAGTTTTATGGCGATCGCCGTTAGCAACATGAGCGGCCAGGTAAACAGCAACAAGAGCAGACTGGCAACAATATCAAAGGCACGTTTTACGACGTCTCTGATAGCGCTAAACCGAAAGCCCTCCGAGAAAATCATCCAGCTGGGCTGCAGCATGCTTAGCTCTACTTTTTCGGTTTCCCGTTCATAGAAGTTGATGGCGTCCAGCACACTCACGCCACTCAATTTGCACTCCAACAACTCATCGGCAGGGAAGTAACCGCCATCGGCCGCGCGACGATCGTCCAGGGCGACAACGAGTTCGTCGACGCGAAGCTGGCGCACAATATCGATAAGTACTCCATCTTTTTCCAGCAAACGCGCCGCGCTAATCTGCGGCTCACCTTGCGGGTCTTTTAGGAAGCCTATAATTTCAACACTTTCGCGATTGCTATTCAAGGTTTCTTCAATTTGGCGCGCACGCTGGCCGGAACCCAAAACTAACACGCGACGTTTGATATGCGCTGCGCCGATGGTGCGGTAATAATAAAAGCGCAGCACCAGCATGATGATCATGGCGATGCTCACCGAGAGGGCCAACACACCGCGCCCCAGGTACATGAAGGGGAATAAATAGTACAGAATAGTCAGCGCACCGCAGCCCAGCAGCGCGTAGGCGACCGTGGTGCGCAGTAATATACCGGCATAACCTTCACGCAATCCGGAATCGTAGACGCGCATCGCCAGCGTACACAGCGACAGCACCAAGGCGAAAACCAGCGCTTTGGGCCCAAGGTTAACCAAATTCTCGTCCAGCACAGCCGAATCGTCGAAGCGCACATGCACACCCAGGTAAGCAGACACGACCAGCACAAGCCATTCAACCACCATCAAGAACAACGGTGGCGGTCGAAAAGAGTGGTCAAAAACTCGAATATAGCCCATATCCCTTATAGTCTCGGTTTTTCAGACTGCTATAAACGCGGCAGAGAACGCCGACCGTCGTTGCTTGCCCTCCCCGCACAGCAGCGACTCAATTTTGTTACGCTGCGCAGCTTGCAGCACTGTATCGCGACCGAATATCATACTCGTAAACACTCGTTTATTGGTAGATTTTGAGTACCAACACAACTATCTATTGGGCTGCTACAAAATTCGAGTTAATGCCAACTAACTTTAAATAAAAGAGTAGCAAAAACATCACCGCCGTGCCGATCAAAAACGTCATTTTATTGGCGCACAGTTTATATTAAAGTGAACAAGCAGGATGTAAATTATAGTAACACTCAAAGTGTAGGCTATAGTAATGGGTGTAACGACTGCAATGTCGTGCGCGACGGCAACAAACCATTATTTTTTAACGCTATCCGATACCAAAGGAACACAACAATGCGCGCTGACACGACAAAAATAGGGATTATCGGCCTCGGCTACGTCGGCCTACCATTGGCGGTGGAATTTGCCGGGCACTACTCCACGATCGGCTTCGACATCGACGAGGCACGCGTGGCGCAATTGAAAAGTGGGCACGACGGCACTCTGGAAGTCGACGCTGCCGAACTCGCGCGCGCCGAGCACCTACTGTTTACGAACGATGAGACCGCATTGCAGGATTGCAACATCTTCATCGTGACCGTGCCTACTCCTATCGATGCATACCAGCGGCCAGACCTGCAACCGCTAGAAAGCGCCTGTCGCTTGCTGGGGAGTGTCATCAAAGTCGGCGATATCGCGATATTTGAATCGACGGTATACCCCGGCTGCACCGAAGAGGCTTGCGTACCCATTATTGAGGAAGTGTCAGGCCTGCGCTTTAACGAAGATTTTTTCGCCGGCTACAGTCCCGAGCGCATTAATCCGGGCGACAAAAAGCACCGGGTCAGCAATATCGTCAAGATTACCTCGGGTTCCACGCCGGAAATTGCCGATCGGGTCGACGACTTATATAGCACTATTGTTACGGTGGGTACGCATCGCACCAGCAGCATCAAAGTCGCGGAAGCGGCCAAAGTGATTGAAAATACGCAGCGGGACGTCAACATCGCGCTAGTCAACGAGCTGTCGTTGCTGTTTAACATGCTTGAGATCGATACGCTAGACGTACTGGAAGCCGCCGGCAGCAAGTGGAATTTCCTGCCGTTTCGGCCCGGTCTGGTAGGCGGCCATTGCATTAGCGTAGACCCCTACTACCTGACCCACAAAGCACAGCAAATTGGTTATCATCCCGAGGTGATATTGTCGGGCCGCAGGATTAATGACGGTATGGGCGAATACGTCAGCGCGCGTGTCATTAAAATGATGACTCAAAAGCGTGTCCACGTGGTCGATTCCTGCGTCTTGGTGATGGGGCTGGCATTCAAGGAAAATTGCCCGGATATGCGCAACACCGGCGTGACGGCAATCATCAAGGCGCTGCGCACATACAACGCACGCGTGCATGTGTACGACCCTTGGGTAGACAAGCAAGAAGCCGAGGAAAAGTACAACATTACCATGATAGACGAGCCCAAGGAGCACTATTACGATGCTATCATCCTGTGCGTCGCGCACGATCAGTTTAAACAGATGGGCGCTACCGGCATACGCCGCCTCGGCGCCGACCCGCACATACTTTACGACGTCAAGTATGTATTAGATAAAAACGACGTCGATGACCGCCTGTAAAAAAGGTATCGGAGCCTTATGAAAATTCTGCTAACCGGCTCCGCCGGTTTTATTGGCGCGGCGGTCGCCGAGCGCTTGTTGGCGCGCGGCGACGCAGTCATCGGCATCGATAACCTCAACGATTATTACGCAGTGCAGCTGAAAAAAGACCGGCTGGCGCGTTTGCTGCAGCACGATGAGTTTACCGACGTACGCCTCGACCTGGAAGATGCGGCCGCACTGGAACAGCTATTTCAACGCGAGCAACCGCAGCGTGTGATTAATCTGGCGGCGCAGGCGGGCGTGCGCTATTCGCTGCAGAATCCTGGCGCCTACATCCAATCGAATATCAGCGGCTTTATGAACGTACTGGAAAACTGCCGGCACACGCAGGTGGAGCATCTGCTGTACGCCTCGAGCAGTTCAGTATACGGCGCCAATACCCGCATGCCTTTTTCGGTACACAATAACGTCGACCACCCGGTCAGCCTGTACGCGGCGACCAAGAAAGCGAACGAGTTAATGGCGCACACTTACAGCCATTTATACCAGCTGCCAACCACGGGACTGCGATTTTTTACCGTCTACGGCCCGTGGGGCCGGCCGGATATGTCGCCATTTATTTTCGCCCGCAAAATACTCGCAGGCGAAGCGCTTGATGTCTTTAATTATGGTCAGCATCGGCGCGACTTTACCTACATCGACGATATAGTCGAAGGCGTTATCCGTACCCTGGATACAGTAGCGATGCGGAATACGCAGTGGTCCGGTGAGCAGCCCGACCCGGCCACATCACTGGCACCGTATCGCTTATACAATATCGGCAGCAATAATCCGATTGAGTTGCTGCGTTATATCGAATTGCTGGAACAGGCCCTGGGAAAAACCGTGGAAAAAAATCTGCTACCGTTGCAACCGGGCGATGTACCACATACCTACGCCGATGTGGATGCGTTGGTCGAAGACGTCGGCTACCGACCCAATACACCGATTGAAACCGGCATTAAACGCTTTGTCGATTGGTATCGGGATTATTACAAAGTCTGATAAACACAGACTAACCCATCAACTTCAAAATCTCATCCCGCTTGCTTTCCATTAACGCCTGGTTCGCGCGTGACTCTACGTTTAACCGCACCACAGGTTCCGTGTTAGACATGCGCAAGTTGAACCGCCACTGTTCAAACTCCATACTCAAACCGTCTATGTGCTCAATGAACTTAGCTTCGGCGGCATAAAACTTCTCGGCGTTTTTCAACACCGCAGCGGGATCGGCGATGCGGCGGTTGATCTCCCCACTTACCGGGAAGGCCTGCATACGCGCATCGACCAGCTGGCTGATCGAGCGCCCCTGCTCGCTGATCAACGCGGTGACCAGCAACCACGGGATCATACCGCTGTCGCAGTAGGCAAAATCTCTAAAGTAATGGTGGGCGCTCATTTCGCCGCCGTATACGGCATCTTCCTTACGCATACGCTCTTTAATAAAGGCGTGGCCAGTCTTGCTTTGCACCGCAACGCCGCCGTTGGATTCGACGATTTCGATAGTATTCCAAGTCAAGCGCGGGTCATGCACAATACGCGCGCCGGGCGCGTTCTTCGCTAAAAACGCTTGCGCCAGCATGCCGACAATATAATACCCCTCGATAAAGCGCGCGCTTTCATCGAACAAAAAACAGCGGTCGAAATCGCCGTCCCAGGCAATACCCAGGTCAGCCTTGTGTTCCGCGATCGCCGCGATCGTTGGTGCGCGATTTTGTTCAAGCAGGGGGTTGGGCACACCGTTGGGGAAATGGCCGTCGGGCGTATGCTGAATTTTGATAAATTCAAACGGCAAGTGCGGCTCCAGTAAATCGATCACCCGACCAGCGCCGCCATTGCCGGCATTGACCACGATTTTTAACGGCTGTAACTTGCTAACATCCACGTAAGTCAGCAGATGGGCAACGTAGTCGGCCTCTACATCCATCGCTCGCAGTGTGCCGCGTTGTTGTGTGGGTGAGAAATTATTTGCTTCGGCCAACGCTTTGATATCCAGCAGGCCTGTGTCACCGCTAATGGGTTTGGACTGCTCGCGCACAAACTTCATGCCGTTGTAGTCTTGCGGATTATGGCTGGCGGTAACGACGATACCGCCGTCGAAGTTTTTGGCAAAGGTGGCGTGATATATTTGCTCGGTGCCACACACACCGATATCGGTGACATCGACACCAGCATCACGCAGGCCGTTTGTCAGTGCCTCTTTCAGCGCCGGGCTGGTCAGGCGAATGTCGCAACCAACCACTACGGTACGCGGCTCTACCACCTCAGCGTAGGCGCGCCCGATACGGTAGGCAATATCTTCGTTTAACTCCGAGGGTACCTGGCCACGCACATCATACGCTTTGAAACTGGACAACTGCTCCATCTGCTCAGCCGTTACCGTTGGCCGAATAGATATTTTTGTAACAATAATTGGTGGCTTCGACGAATCCGTCGACGCTACCACAATCGAAACGCTTGCCATCAAACTTGTAGGCCATCACGCAGCCGGTTTGCGCTTGTACCAGCAAGGCGTCGGTGATTTGTACCTCGCCGTTCTTGCCGGGCGGTATTGTTCGCAGAATCTCGAAAATATCGGGCGTGAGAATATAGCGGCCGATAATCGCCAGATTACTCGGTGCATCCGCGGGCGCTGGCTTCTCTACCATACTATTGACGGTAAACAGCCCTTCTTTTATCAAGTCACCCTCTATCACACCGTATTTGTCGGTCTGATCTTCCGGCACCTCCTCGATCGCGACAATGCTGCAACGAAACTGCTTGTACAGATTCACCATCTGTTGCATGACGCCCGCACCGCCATTAAAGCACAAGTCGTCTGACAAAATAACGCCGAACGCCTCGTTGCCCACCAGCGTCTCACCGGTCAGAATGGCGTGTCCGAGCCCCTTCATTTCGCGCTGCCGAGTCGATGAAAAAGTCGCGAGATTCAGTACCGAGCGTATGCCGTCCAGATAGCTTTCCTTGCTGGTGCCGCTGATTTGGTGTTCCAGCTCGTAGCTCATATCAAAGTGGTCGTTAATAGCGCGCTTACCACGGCCGGTGACGAAACCAATGTCGGTCAACCCGGCTTCGATGGCTTCCTCTACGCCATATTGCACCAGCGGTTTGTTGACAATCGGCAGCATTTCTTTGGGCATTGATTTGGTGGCGGGTAAAAAGCGCGTGCCGTAGCCGGCAACCGGGAATAAACATTTTCTTAACATGGGTACATCCTGAAATTGAAAAAACTGTGTGTGAGTAAGTAGAGTTAGCGTCAGCGGCCATATATATCTTGAAACCGTACAATATCGTCTTCGCCAAGGTAGCTGCCAGTCTGCACTTCGATGATTTCCAGCGGAATAACACCGGAGTTCGCCAGGCGATGTTTATTGCCCAGCGGAATGTAGGTCGATTGATCCTCGCCCAGCAAAAACTCCTCTTCACCGCAGGTTACGGTGGCCGTGCCGCTAACGACGATCCAGTGCTCGGCGCGGTGGTGGTGCATCTGCAGCGATAGCGTGTGCTTTGGATCAACAATAATTCGCTTCACCTGGAAACGCCCCGCGCTCACCAGCGATTCATAAGAACCCCAGGGACGATATACTTTCTTGTGGCTGACCACTTCGTCACGCTTGTTGCGCTTGAGCTGTGCCACGATGGTTTTAATATTCTGCACGTTTTGGCGACCGGCCACCAGCACCGCATCGGCCGTTTCGATGACCACGACGTCCTCTACGCCCAACACAGCGATCAACCGCGACTCGGCACGCACCAGGCTGCCTTTGACGTCATGCAAGAGAACATCGCCATGCGTGACGTTATGCGCTGCGTCATGGGCGCCCATCTCCCACAGGCTGGACCAGGAGCCAACATCATTCCAGCCGCAGTCCAGCGGAATAACGACGCCGTCACGAGTGTGCTCCATCACCGCATAGTCAATCGAATCCGCCGGGCAGGCCGCGAATTCATCGCTGTCGATGCGCACAAAGTCCAGGTCTGTGCTACTGGCCGCATAAGCCTTGCGGGCTTGCTGTAAAATTTCCGGCGCGTGCCGGCCCAACTCGTCGAGCCAGGTTTGGGCGCCAAAGAGAAACATCCCGCTGTTCCAATAGTAACTGCCGTTGTCCAAATAGCTTTGCGCGGTCGCGCGGTCGGGTTTTTCAACGAACGCCTGGATTGCAAAACTGCCGTTTTGACTCGCGTCCTGTGCCTGAATGTAACCGTAACCGGTTTCAGCGGCCCTGGGCTTAATGCCAAATGTTACTAGTTTACCCTGCGCCGCATCACGTTGCCCCTGCTCCACCGCGTGCGCGAAAGCCTGCGTATCGGCTATAGCATGATCGGCAGGCAACACCAATATTTGTGCGGCTGGGTCACGCCTGATTGCGCAGAGGGCAGCCAACGCGGTGGCCGGTGCAGTGTTGCGGCCCATCGGCTCCAGCATAATCGTGGCTTTATCGGCCTCGGCTTCGCGTAACTGCTCGGCTACCAGAAATCGATGCGCCTCATTACATACCACGATGGGATCGGCATCACTCACCAGTCGCGCACGCGCGCAGGTCGCCTGTAACAGCGTCGCGTTTTCCTCCACAAGAGGGAAAAACTGCTTTGGAAACAGCTCGCGTGAAACAGGCCACAGGCGACTGCCAACGCCGCCACTCATCAACACAGGTATCAGCATTTTGCTTCCTTATTGGCGAAAGAATATACGTTCATGGTAATCGAGTATGGTCAGTACGGCAGGGTAGTTTAAAGCAAAACACGCTGTCAATTATTGGCTATAACCAAGCTCGGTTGTTGTGCAAAAGTTGGCACAAGAGCTGTTTTTTCAAGCCGGGCATGCGGCATCAATAAACCAAGTCGTGTACAATCGCGAGCTTTAGCAATGACGATTAAACAGCAGTCGCAAAAAGTTTTTATGGCACTATCACAAACCGCTTTTTCAAAATCCGATCTGATCGATTGTGGCAATAGTAAATTGTTTGGCCCCGGTAATGCACAATTACCGGTCGACAACATGTTGATGCTCGATCGGATTACCGAAGTGTCCGAAACAGGCGGCAGCTATGGCAAGGGCCATCTGATCGCCGAGTTGGATATCAACCCCGATCTGTGGTTTTTCCAATGCCACTTTCCAGGCGACCCGGTCATGCCCGGCTGCCTGGGGCTAGACGCCATGTGGCAGCTGGTGGGCTTCTATCTGGGTTGGCGCGGCAATCCCGGTCGTGGCCGAGCGCTGGGTGCGGGTGAGATCAAATTTTCGGGCCAAGTACTTCCAACAGCCAAACAAGTCACCTATCATTTGAATTTGAAGCGCGTTATCGAACGCAGGCTGGTCATGGGCATCGCCGACGGCGAACTGTGGGTCGACAATGAGCCCATCTTTTTTGCGCAAGACTTGCGCGTCGGTTTATTCACTGAACAAAACAACGAAAAATAATAGCACACGCACCACGCGTACTGGAGGCAAGCGATGAAACGAGTTGTAATTACCGGGCGCGGCATTGTGTCGTGTTTGGGCGCCGACCTCAAAGCAGTCACCGAGTCGTTACGTAACGGCGTGTCGGGCATTGGCTTTCGACCGGAATACCAGGAACTGGGCTTTCGCAGTCACGTCGCCGGGCGACCAACCATCAACTTTAGCGCACATATAGACCGCAAAGCGTTACGCTTCATGGGTGCAGCGGCGGCGTACGCGTTTATCAGCATGCAGCAAGCGGTGGCCGATTCGAATCTGCCACCCGAGCTGGTATCCAACCCGCGTACCGGCATTATCGCTGGCTCGGGTGGTGCATCATCGGCGAGCCAGGTAAAAGCTGCCGACATCTTGCGCAGCAAGGGCTTGCGTAGGGTGGGTCCGTACCGGGTGACGCAAACCATGGCCAGCACGGTATCGGCGTGTATTGCCACACCGTTCAAAATCAAGGGCGTGAACTACTCCATTTCGTCGGCTTGCTCCACCAGTGCGCATTGCATCGGCAACGCGGTTGAACAAATTCAGCTCGGCAAGCAAGACATAATCTTTGCCGGCGGCGGTGAAGAGGAACATTGGTCCATGAGCTGCCTGTTCGACGCCATGGGTGCGTTATCGAGCAAATACAATGACACGCCGCAGCACGCCTCACGCGCCTACGATGCCGATCGCGACGGCTTCGTGATCGCCGGCGGCGGTGGCATGGTAGTGCTGGAAGAACTCGAACATGCGCTGCGCCGGAAGGCGCCTATTTATGCCGAAGTCACGGGTTACGGCGCAACCTCTGACGGCTACGATATGGTCGCCCCGTCGGGCGAAGGCGCGGTGCGCTGTATGCAGCAGGCGCTGACAACAGTGGACGGCGACATCGACTATATCAATGCGCATGGCACCAGCACGCCGGTGGGTGACATTGCCGAACTGAGTGCGATCAAGGAAACGTTTGGCGCAACATTGCCGCTGGTGAGTTCGACCAAGTCACTTTCGGGGCATTCCCTGGGTGCCGCTGGCGTGCAGGAAGCTATCTATAGCTTACTGATGCTGCAGAACGACTTTGTTGCAGCATCGGCAAATATTCAAACTCTGGATGCACAGGCAGCGGGTATTCCGGTCGTTATTGAACGTAAAGACAATGTGCAGCTGAACCGGGTCATGTCGAACAGCTTTGGTTTCGGCGGCACAAATGCCAGCCTGGTTATGCAGCGTTATACCGGCTAAAACGCCCTCGAAGTCTTAACGGCTTAACTCAGCCCAACACCCCATCAAACGGAATAACCGTCACGCTTTCATTTCTTTGCAGCGTTTGCCCGGGCGCCAGCACGACAAAACAGTTAGCCCAGCAGGCCGAACTTAACACTCCCGAACTTTGATTGTCGAAAATATCGACGCGCGCATCGCCAGTAGTGCTGTAACCGATGTGGCCGCGCAGATATTCCTGCCTGCTGCCGGCGCGCGGCCAGTTAAAGTTTGCCGCCACCTTAAACTGCAGCGGCTGGACGCTGCTGGTGACGCCTTGCAAGCGCAGCAAATACGGTCTGACGATAATACAAAAAGTCGCGAATACCGCTGCCGGGTTGCCGGGCAAGCCGAAGAACGGTGTATTGGCGACGCGGCCATAGGCCAGCGGCTTGCCCGGCTTCATCGCCAGCTTCCAAAAGCGTAGCTTACCCTGGCCCTCAACCGCAGCCTTGACATGATCGGCCTCGCCGACCGACACCCCGCCACTGGAAATAATGATATCGGCACGCTCGGCCGCAGCGCGCAAAGTCGCACGCGTGCTGATAGGATCATCGGCAACGATGCCGGCATCGATCACCGTGCAACCCATGCCATCAAGCATGCCGCGCAAAGTATAACGATTGGAATTATATAACTGCTCCGGGCCGGCCGCCGTACCCGGCTCGGCCAACTCGTCGCCGGTTGATAACACCGCGACTCTTAACGTCACAAAGGTCCGCACTTCGGCAATACCCAGCGATGCCAACAAGCCCAACTCCTGCGCGCGCAGCCGCGTACCAACGCTGAGCACCTGAGCGCCGGCAGCAATATCCTGCCCTTGACGGCGAATATGTTGGCCGGCTTTAACTGACTCATTAATCGTGACGTGGTTATCGGCCAAAGCGCATTTTTCTTGCATGACCACCGCGTCGGCTCCTGGCGGCACGGTCGCACCGGTAAAAATACGCGCCGCTGTCCCGGCTACTAACCGCTCGGCACGATGGCCGGCTTGAATACATTGCGTTATTGGGAGGGTGCGACGGCTAGCGAGATCTTTGCTACGTACAGCATATCCATCCATCGCACTATTATCGCGGGGCGGCACGTTGATGGTGGAAATCATGTTTTCCGCCAGCACCCGGTGCAAAGCATTATTTAGCCGGCACGGCTCGACTTTATTGGCGGCTTGAACGTCGGCGAGTAAGAGCTCAAGGGCATCGTGCACCGGGGTAAGCGGCATATTATCGAACTCGACCAACGCTATGGGTTGGAGGCGCGCGTCTGCAATACGGCAACGAAATTGCAAGGCTTGTGCGTGCTGTCCAGTTGTTCACACAAGATTCCCTGCCATGCCGTTTTGCACGCCCCGGTGGAGCCCGGCAGGCAACACACCAGCGTATTATTCGCCAATCCCGCCAGCGCGCGGGACTGCACAGTAGAGGAACCGATCTCTTGCCACGATAAATAACGGAACAGTTCGCCAAAACCGGGGATAGCTTTGTCGAACAGCGGTTCGACCGCCTCGGGAGTCGAATCGCGGCCAGAAAATCCGGTGCCGCCGGTAATCAACACGACGTTGATGGCCGCATCGACAACCCAGCTGCAGGTCTGCGTTCGAATCTGGGCCACATCGTCTTTGACAATCGCCCGCGCCAACACCTGGTGGCCTTGTTCGGCACAGGCGCCGGCCAGAAAATCGCCGGAAGTATCGTTAGCCTCGGTGCGGCTATCAGACACGGTCAATACTGCGATATTCAAGCAAGCAGGTTCTTTAGTAGCGCTCATGGTTCACCTCCGACGGCTCGCATTGCTCACCAGTTTTTCCAGCTACGTATATTAAAATTCGTAGATCCCTCACAAACCAGGTTCGGCTGGCAAGACATGCAGGCTTATTCAAGATCTTTAATATTAGGTCGCATCACCCCACGCCACGGACGCTGCTGGATGCCAAAAGTATACAGAATCTTGTGGCAGTCCACACAGGCATTCAGTTCACCTTCTTGCTCGACGATACTCAACTTGGCAATGTGATGGTGCGGCGCGGGCACGTTTTTTTGCATCTTTTCTAACAGCCTTTTTGTGTCGGTAATGTCCACGCCGCCGTAATGGTAGATACCCCAAGCCTGCGCGCCGGCCCGCAACTGCCGCAGAATGGCGTCCAGCACGCGGGCCATGTCTTCGGCGCTGGTAGGGTTAACCCGCACCGGCAACAGTTGCCCGGCTTCCACGTCAGCTGCCGCCAGCAACAGCAGTTCGGCCGCCAATTGCTCCGGCTCTACCGTCAGCACCCAACTGGGACGAATGATAATATGCTTGGCAACCTGTTTCTGGATCAACGTCTCCCAGCGACGCCAAACCTGTGCCTCGACTCCGCGCGGTTGTGGTTTGTCCTGCTCAGTGTACGCTTGCGCCTGCGAGCCGCCATCAAACACTCGCATACTGCTTAAATGCAGCAGTGGCAGCGAATGCTCTTTCGCGAAGGCGCAAAGTTTCTTGTAAACGTCGATCATCTGCAAGCGGCGTCGGAACGACAACGCTGCCGAGTTAATAACGGGGGTACTGATGATCGCGTCGAGGCGTTTGCTCGCCTTAGTGACGAACAAGCTTTTGAATTCGATGCGCTCGAGTTCGGCAGAATTGAGCGTCAGTAGATCGAACTCGGGAGCGTTTAAACGTGCTGTTAGTGCCTGGCTAACGCGGTGCTCACACCCCACCAACAGTAGTTTCACGACGCTCCGACGTACACTCAGAACGGTATATCATCATCAAAATTACTGAAGTTTTCAGGGGCAGGAGCGGTTGCTGCCTGCGGCTTGGCCGCTGCTCGTTGTTGTGGCGCCGCGCCACCACCCATAGACGAGCCGGCACCGCGGCTGTCGAGCATTTGCATGTCACTGGCGATGATTTCGGTGGTGTAACGATCGTTGCCGTTTTTATCCTGCCACTTGTGCGTGCGCAGACTGCCTTCTATATAGACCTTGGAACCCTTGTGCAGGTACTCGCCGGCAATTTCCGCCAGCCGGTTGAAAAAAGCCACACGATGCCATTCGGTGCGCTCCTGCTGCTGGCCGCTCTGCTTGTCTTTCCATGACTCGGTTGTTGCCACCGACAGGTTTGTGACCGCGCTGCCGCTGGGCAAAAACTTGGTCTCGGGATCCTGCCCGCAGTTACCTATTATAATCACTTTGTTGATGCCACGCGCCATACTGCTATCTCCATTAAGTTGCTACCGCCGGGCGGCAAATATACTCTATATCGCTGCCTTGCGGCTAGTATTCCTTAAAGTCAATGTTGGGGTCGATACTCCTGCAAGGTGATATTGCCGAGTTCAGTCAGCTCAAAAGCGGCCCAATGCGAGGTGTTTTCTCGACGGCGTAGCCTGCTACCGCGCTACGTCTGCCAGCGCGGCCTGCTTAACGCTGCAGTCGGCAATATCACCTTGATGGAGTACTAAGCACGCCAACCGATGTCGCTTGCCACTGCCTCAAAACCACCAACCACAGCAACGCCAGCGCCGCACACAGTAGATAAACGCCCGTTTGCCCGAACTCGCCGTACAGGTAACCGCTACACCAGCCACCAACGAAGGCGCCACTGAATTGAAACGATGCGAACAGGCCCATCGCCGCGCCCTTCATCGCAGGCTGCGTACGCTTACTGATTTGCGACGGCAAATTGGCTTCGAGCAAGTTGAAGGCCGCGAAGAACAGCAAAATCAGAAGCAACAAAGCGACCGTCGACTGCAAGCCCACCGCCAGACCCAGCTCGACAAGCGCCAATAGCACCACTGCAGCTTGCATCACCTGCTTGGTGCGTTGCCGCTTCTCGCCATACAACATGGCCGGCAGCATTAACAGAAAAGACCCAACCAATACTCCAAAATAAACTTTCCAGTGATCTTTCACCGCCATATCGAGTTGCTCAAGCAGCAGGTGCGGAATCACGAAGAAGCTCGCCGTTAAAATCAAGTGCAGAATAAATGCGCTGACGTTGAGACGCATCAAGTGTGGCTCGCGCACGCTGTAAGCAAACGCCTCACGCAGCGAAACGCTGTGACTTGCGCGATTTTTGGGCTCCACAGGCACAACAAACAGAACGAGCAATATACCCCCCGCCGCCAGTCCGGCGGTAATATAAAACAGGCCCGCCAGGCCGTATGCTGCTGTCACTACCGGCCCGGTCACCAGCGCCAACGCGAACGACAGACCGATACTGCCACCGACGATAGCCATGGCCTTGGTGCGCTGTTCATCGCGTGTAAGGTCAGACAGCAACGCCATCAAGGCGCTGGCAATGGCGCCGCTGCCCTGCAAGCAACGGCCGGCAATGAGCTGATAGATATTATCGGCACTGCCCGCCAACAAACTGCCGGCACTGAACAACAGCAAACCGGCGATAATAATCTGCTGGCGCCCGACCCGGTCGGACAGATAGCCCAACGGCAATTGCAACAGGGCTTGCATCAGTCCGTAAACGCCAATCGCAAAACCTATCAGCGCCGGCGTGCTGAAGGCGTAGCCAGCCGCATACAGGCTCAACACGGGCAATACCATAAATAGCCCAAGCATGCGCAAGCCATACAGCGCAGCGATGGACGCAACCGCGCATCTTTCGAGTGAATTCATGCTGAGATAGAACGTCTATGCGGTAGGAAAACGACCCGTGATAATAACAGATCCACCGTCCGTGGAAAATGACGTGG
>CAZJDL010000075.1:0-20207 GCA_964544755.1 uncultured Pseudomonadales bacterium
TCCAAATCCCCAGATAAAGTTCCGTACGCGGTTTCTAAGTTGCTTGTCACTCCTCACAGCAGCAGCCAGAAGCTCTCAATTCCAAGGTGTTACTAGGTGTCAGGATCGATTCCAATGGTGACATACCAGCTGTCTCGGTGGGGGATGATGGTTTTTCATTGGGCGACCGAGAAAGCGTTGGCTTGCAGTACCCACGGCGTAGCGCTGCGAACTACGAAGGGGGTTCCTGGTATCTGCGAGGAAGTTACTTCTTTTAAATCTGCTCGCGAATAACTAACTCGACCGCGTCGGCCTGGCGCCGTGTTTGCAACGGTTCCGAGCGCGCCTCCCAGTCACCGTTTTGCGCCGTGGCCTGGCCAGACAGCGAAATACGCGCAATCACCTGAACGGTATTCGTGGTCGACAAGCGCATGGCCGGCGACATCGCCATGCTATCGTTTAGCTCGACGCTTGCCGGCAGGTCGCCGAGCTGCAAGCGCTGGATGGCCAGCGGCATTTTCGGGCCTTTGGCCGCGCGCGCATAAACGAATACGGTGGTTTCGGGTGGTAAGTCCGCGCCAATGTCCGCTGCCACGTTGACCTTAATCGAAGCCTCGGCCGCATCAGCTTCGACTTTGCTCCCCGTCTTTGGCGCCAGCGAGCGGGCGCGCTGCAGCGCGGCATTGATGGTAGTGGCCTGCTCCGACCCCGGCGGCAGGCCGGCCAGCAAACCGGTCCAGGCTTTGATCGCCGTGTAGTAGTCTTGCTGTTCAAACGCGTGCATCCCCTGCAATCCTAGCGCCGTGGGTTGACGTGGATTGATTTGCAAGGCCCGTTGCAGGGCTTGCCGCGCCGTTGCCGACAAGCGTCGGCCAGCGCCTACATACAGTGCTTGCGCATAGTACGCCCACAGCTGCGCGTCGTCTTCAAACTGTTCAACAAGCTTCTTATAACTGTCGGCCGCTTCCGCGTACCGCTGCGCCTGCATTTGCGCCTGGGCCAGCAGGTAGCGATAGCTTGAGTTGTCTGGCCGACGCTGCAAGCGCGCCTCCAGAGCTGGAATCAGCGTCTTTAGGCGTTGCGAAGAAAGCTCTCTGGTTTGCGTTTGCTGCAACGCTTGTGCAATGCGTAAATCCTCGAGATAACCGAGGTAGTGATACAACAACAGCGACGCAACGATTAAACCGGCAGCAAGCAAAGCGATTGTGATCTTGGGGCGGGCTAACGGTGCGGCAACTGAGCTAACGCCTTCTGTCAACTGTGCGTCGTCGACCAGTGCGGCCGCATACAACTCGTCTTTGAGGTGCTGTAACTGCGGCGCATCAATCTTGCCGTTGGCGAAGTCGGCGTCGAGTTCTTGCAGTTGCTCGCGAATAACGCGCTTGTTGATCTGGCCTTGCGACGGCGCATGTGTCGATGGCTGATGTGTGCGCAACAGCGGCAGCCCCACAAAAGCGCTCGCCAGCACACACAAACCGGCGGCAATAAGCCAAAACATCACGATGGCTGTGCCCTACTCTGCTTCTTGCTGGTCGAGCAAGCGCTGGGCTCGGGCGCGATCAGCGGCGCTGACGCTAGTCTCGGTCAAGTGACTCTTGCTGCGTACCAGCCGCAATACGACCAGCAACGCTATAGCTCCCAACAACAGCGGTACGCCCCATAGCCAGAGTGTTTTTCGATCTAGCGGCGGATTGTAAAAAATAAAATTACCGTAGCGGGTGCGCATGAACTCATTGATCTGCTGGTCGGTTTGGCCGTCGTTAATCATGCGCGCCAACTCGTCGCGCAAGTCGGTAGAGATTGCCGAGTTGGAGCCTTCCAGGTTCTGGTTGTCACACATCGGGCAGCGCAGGTTTTTGATAAAATACTGGAAACGTTCACGCTGCTCTGATTCTGTGAATAGATGCGAATCTTCGGCGGCCAATCCAACGTTGCCGTACATGCACAAAAATGTGGCCAGGCACGTTAATAAAAGTCTCATCGGTTAGCCTGTGCGGTCGTTGCTTTTAACTGCTCGATAACCGGCAGTAGTTTTTCCTGCCAGACTTTGGCGTCGATGACACCCACGTGTTTGTAGCGAATTACACGCTGGGCATCGAGCACAAAGGTTTCGGGCGCGCCCGCTAACCCAAGGTCCATGCCAAGGCGGCCGTTTTGGTCGGCGAAACTTTTGCGGTAAGGATTGCCTAACTGCTGCAACCAGCGATTGGCTTCTGCAAACGTGTCTTTGTAGTTAACGCCATAGATCGGGATGCCATATTCCTCGGCGATACGTTGTAGCTGCGGGTGTTCGACACGGCAGGAGACGCACCAGCTTGCCCACACGTTGAGCAAACTGACTTCGGGCGCAATCGCGGTCTGGTCAACCAATACCTCGGGATTGGCAAGGGTCGGCAGCTTGAACGCCGGCATTGCGTTGCCGAGCAAGGCCGATGGCTTGTGTTTTGAGTCCAGTTGCAGCGCATAAAACAATAGTATCGCCAGCAGCACAAACAGTAGCAGTGGGATAAAGAGTTTAATCCGCGCTGGCATTAACTCACCTGCACTTGCACGACGCCTGCTGCTGGCGCACGCACGCGCCGCGCCCGGTAACGCGGGTCGGCAACCGCTACCACTGCACCTAACGCCATCATCAAGGCGCCCAGCCACATCCAGCGCACGAAGGGCTTGTAATGCAATCGTACCGCCCAGGCGTCGTTATCCAGTTGTTCGCCCAACGCGATGTAAATATCGCGCCACAGGCCTGGGTCGATGGCAGCTTCGGTCATCACATTTTTCTGCACCAGATATTGGCGTTTTTCCGGTTTTAACGTGGCGATCGGCTGGCCATCTTTCAATATCGTAAAGTCACCGTATTGGGCTCTGTAGTTGGGTCCTTGCTTATCGGCATGGCCATTAAAACGAATATCTACCGATCCCAGTTTAACAACGTCGCCGGGCGCCAGACGCATATCTTTCTCTTCGCTAAACTGCGTTGTAAGGCAAACGCCAAGCATGGTCACCGCCATGCCCACATGCGCGAGCAACATGCCAGCCTGCGCGGGCCGCAGGCGACGCCATTGGCGTTGCCTGCGGCGGTTGGCGGTGAGCAGATTGCGTAGTTGCAGCAGCGAAGTCAGCACTATCCACGCCGCCAGTGTGATGGTCAGCACCACCGCGATGCTCAACTCGCCGACATACAGCGCCGGCAGGGCAATGCCCAGCACGATGCTGGCGACAGCGGCGGCGGCCAGCGGTCTGAACAGATCGCGCGGCTTCGTTTTCTTCCAGCGCGCGGCCGGGCCCAGCCCCATCAAGGCAAATAACAAGGCCATCATCGGTACGAATAGCGCATTAAAATACGGCGGCCCTACCGAGTACTTTCCCTGCCCCAGCGTGTCCATAATCAGCGGGAACAAGGTGCCGAGTAACACCGTTAACATTGCCAGCAAGAAAATCACGTTATTACACAGCAGAAAAAATTCGCGCGACAGATAGCCGAAGCCGACGCGCGACTGCACGGTGGGCACACGCAGCGCGTACAGGGTGAGCGAACCGCCAACCACGATGGCGAGAAAACACAGCACAAACGTACCCCGCGTCGGATCGCTGGCGAAGGAATGCACCGAGGTGAGCACGCCCGAGCGCACCATGAAGGTGCCGAGCAGGCTCAGCGAAAAAGCGCAGATCGCCAGCAACACGGTCCAGCTTTTAAATACGCCGCGTTTTTCGGTCACCGCCAGTGAGTGAATCAGCGCCGTGCCGACCAGCCACGGCAGAAACGAGGCATTTTCCACCGGGTCCCAAAACCACCAGCCGCCCCAGCCCAACTCGTAATACGCCCACCAACTGCCGAGACCGATGCCAACCGTGAGGAAAGCCCAGGCGATATTGGTCCACGGCCGCGACCAGCGCGCCCAGGCGGCATCGAGCCGACCGGCGCTCAGCGCGGCGATGGCGAAGGCGAAGGCGACCGAAAACCCGACGTAGCCGACATATAACATTGGTGGATGCACGATCAAGCCGAAGTCTTGCAGCAAGGGGTTTAAGTCACTGCCCTCGAGCGGTACGTTAGGGAAAGTGCGCTCGAAGGGGTTGGATGTGAACAGCGAAAAGGCCAGGAAACCGACACTGATCATGCCCATAACTGACAGCACCCGCGCGACTACGTCGTCGGGCATCGTGCGGCTGAAGATCGCTACCGCTAGTGTCCAGCACGATAGCACCAGAATCCACAATACCAGGGAACCCTCATGCTGCCCCCAAACCGCCGAAAATTTGAAATACAAGGGCAATTTCGAATTGGAATGATTCGCCACCACGGTGACCGAAAAGTCGTCGGTCATGAACGCGTACGCCAAACCCGTAAATGCCAGCACGACGAACACCCACTGACCCATCGCCAGGCTGCGGGCGCTGCGCATCAACACGGCGTTGCCACGCACTGCGCCGTAAAATGGCAGCGTCGCTAACAGAACGGCCAGGCCAAGCGCCAGAATCAGGGCAAGATGAGCCGCTTCAGGAATCATACGCCGTCTTTACCCGGCGCTTTTTTCAACGTTTCGGCAACTTCCGGTGGCATATAGTTTTCGTCGTGTTTGGCCAGTATCTCTTGCGCTTGAAACACGCCGTTGGAAAGTAGCTTGCCGGTCGCGACCACGCCCTGCCCTTCGTCAAACAAGTCGGGCAGAATGCCAGTGTATTCAACCTCAACTTGCTCGGCGTAATCGGTCACAGCAAAGCGGATATTCAGATCGCCTTGCGAGCGCTGAATGCTGCCGAGCACCACCATACCACCCAGCCGGATATTTTTGTCGACCGGTACTTTTCCCGCCGCAACATCGCTGGGCGGGTAAAATAAATTGATATTGTCTCGCAAGGCGTACGTCAAAAAGCCAACCGCCAACGCGGTCGCCAGTAAAATAAAAAAAACAATTTGCAAACGCTGCTTGCGTATGGGGTGCATCATGTTGTCGTTTCCAGTTTGTGTCCGGCCGCTGGCGCCTGTTGCCTGCGTTGCCGGGCCTGGCGATAATCACGCACGAACCGCTTTTTCTGCATACCCGGCACCAGGAATAAACCCAGCACCACCAGCAGCGCCACCGCATAGGCCAGCCAAACGTAAAACCCATGCCCTTCCATGTGGATAAGCGCGGCAAAGCTATCGAAGTACATTTACGAACTCAGCAATTCTTCGACCCAACGGGTCTTTTGTTCCCTGCGCAAAATGCCCAGGCGCGTGTTAAGCAGCAGCGCGCTGCTATACAGCAGGTAAAACGCACAAATCATTACCAACAACGGCCACCACATGTCGGCGTGCATTGAAGATTCCCCCATCAACTTGATCGTCGCCGGCTGATGCAGGCTGTACCACCAGTCTACCGACTTGTAGATGATGGGAATGTTGACCGTGCCCACCAGGCACAACACGGCGCAGGCCTTGCCTGCCTGTTCGGCACTCTCAAACGCCTGCCGTAGCGCGATTACACCGATGTATAAAAAGAACAACACCAGCATGGAGGTGATGCGCGCATCCCACACCCACCAGGTGCCCCAGGTCGGTTTACCCCATACCGCGCCGCTGAACAGCGCGATAAACGTCATCGCAGCGCCAATCGGTGCGGCCGCTTGCATCACAATATCGGCGAGTTTCATTTTCCAGACCAGGCTGATCGCACCGGCGATGGCCATCACATAGTAACCCGCCAGCCCCACAAACGCCGACGGCACGTGGATAAACATAATACGATAGCTATTACCCTGCCGATAATCTTCCGGCGCGTAGGCCAACCCCCAAACGGCGCCCCATACCAACAAACCCGCGCCTAAGACAATGAGCACCGGCAGTAGTTGCCCGCTGATTTGATAAAACCAGCGTGGCGAACCGAGTTTATAGAAGAAAGGCCACATTGATCGTTAAATCGGCAAGAATTGAGTTTTAGGGAATGGCTTAAACATAAATTATACAATGAATGGCGCTTACTTAAGCTTCTGCACCGGGCTAAACTGAGTGAAAGTTTCCGGGATCCGCCATAAATCCGTCCCTGGAGGCGCTATCCTTGGCATCCCTGCCAGGGAAGGTCCCGAAAATTCTCCCTCAATTCAGCCCGCTGTAGCTTCGATTGGGCTTAAATCAATGCTATTCAATGGTACAAAAAGTATAGGCGCTCAATAATAAAAGTGTAACCGTAACGCCGCGCTGACGGCCAGCGGCGCCAGCCCCAGCGCAAAACATAACAAACCGGCCAGCACGGCCAACTGCCCGGCGGCGCCAAAGCCATCGGTCGCGACCTGTACGGCGCTGGCGCCAAAAATCAATACTGGCAAATACATCGGCATAATCAACAAGGACAACAGCAAGCCACCGCGTTGAAAGCCGACTGTCAGCGCAGCGCCAATCGCACCGATAAAAATGAGCGTCGGCACACCCAGCAGCAGGCTCAGCATCAGTTCGGGTAAGGCCTCGGCCGGCAAACCGAAGAACAGCGCCAATAAGGGCGACACGATGATCAACGGCACGCCGGTTGCCACGCAGTGAGCCAGCAGCTTTGCCAGGGTTAGAAAGTACAAGGGCTGCACACCGAGTAACAGCTGTTCGAGGCTGCCATCGACAAAGTCGTTACGAAACAAGCCGTCGACCGATAGCATCAGCGCCAGCAAGGCGATCACCCAGATCAGGCCCGGAGCCAGCACCCGAAGTTGCTCACTGTCGGGCCCTAAACTGAGCGGGAACAACGCCACTACCAGAATAAAAAACCACAGCGGGTGCAAACTGTCTGACAGTTTGCGTACCGACAGTAGCAACTCGCGCTGCAGCATGCTGACGAAAGCATTGTTCAACATCAGTCAAAGGTCAGTATAGGCGGCATCGGTCGGCGCCAGTTGTAAATGCCGAACGTTGGCAACGCCGCTGATGGCTTGATGGGTGGCGACCAGAATGGCGCCGCCGGCTTCCAAATGACGCTGAAACAGTTTTTGCAGGTTGTCGACGCCGGCTTTATCCAGTGCGGTAAACGGCTCGTCCAGAATCCACAGTCGGGCAGCCACCGTATACAGTCTCGCCAGCGCCACCCGTCGTTGTTGGCCGGCCGACAAGGTATAGCACGGTTGGTGTTCATAACCTTGCAGTGCCAGTTGTTCGAAGGCAAGCGCGGCCAACTGCATGGAGAAGGCGCCTTTCAGCGCGCTGCTCCAGCGCAGGTTCTCCCACGCGGTCAGGTTTTTCTTAATGCCGGCGGCGTGGCCAATGAACAGACAGTCGTGCTGATACTGGTGCCAGCAGTGGCGCAAATCTTTACCACGCCAGGTGATGGAACCCGAATAAGCTTGCGCCAGGCCGCAAACCACGCGCAACAAGGTTGATTTGCCGCTGCCATTCGGGCCGCTGATCTCCAATAACTGACCTGGCTCAACGCTGACACTCAGATTGTCGAATAGAATGCGGTCTGCACGCTCGCAGCTTATATTGTTTAATTCAATAAGAGTGTTAGTTGAGGACATGCAACCGCTGCAAGAAATGTTAGCGGCACAATTCTAACCTATCGGCAGTACGCCGCAAGCAATGCTACTCTAACGCCTCGCCGGGTTGGTATATCTTCCACGCAACATTGCTGCGTTTGGCGCTATACATGGCGATATCGGCCTGCCTTTTCAGCTGCTCGGCATTTTCCGAGTCGTGTGGATAGAGGCTGATGCCCAGGCTACCGGCTACGCTGATCGTGCCTGCGCTGGTCGAGATGGGCGCATTGACCCGCGCCAGCACGGCATCAGCGATCTGCGGAATAACGTCCATGTTGTCGACGTGTTCGATAATCACCGCGAATTCATCACCGCCCACGCGTGCAATTGTGTCTTGCGGCCGGGTGGTTCGCAGCAAACGCTCGGCGATACGTTGCAGCACTTCGTCGCCTACGCCGTGTCCGAAGCGGTCGTTGATCGGCTTAAACTTATCGAGATCCACGTACATCAATGCCACCGCGCCACCGTGGCGATCACAGTGCTTGATGGCCGCGTCCAGGCGCTCGTCAAACAACGCCCGGTTCGCCAGCCGCGTCAACTGGTCGTGGTTGGCCAAATACTGCAAGCGGTCGCGGTCGCGCTTGCCTTCATTGATATGCGAATCGTATACCTGCAGGAACAAAACGAAACCAAGATAACACGTCGTCCAGGTAACGAAACGGCCCAGATAAATGCCCGACCCCATACTCAGCTCTGGGAACTGATAGCCGATGGCAAATAAAAAATAAAACAGATATTGCGTGCTCCAGATCGCAAACGTCCAGCGAATAGCCGTGTTGCGGTCGAGCATGGAGAAGGCAAAACCGGGCAAGATAATCAGCAACTGAACGACCGGCGATTCAACCGGCCCGCCGGTGACATAAATCGCCGCGAAGCAGCCCACATACAGGAACAACAAAGTGCCCTGCGAAATCCACACTAACGGGTACCCGGCGCGCACGCAGTACAGGAAAAGTGCATTTGCCAGCGTGTGCAGCGAGATGAGTAGCAATGCGAGCGCGCGTGCGTACAGCTGATCCGAATATCCGGCCAGCACGACGAAGTAACCGACTGCATCCATCAGGCACAGCACTAACAGCAATTTCGTGATAACGCACGCCTGCTTGTATTGTGCTTGAGCCATCTGCCGCGCCGGTAGCGCAAAATAATCAACCAAGCGGTTGAAAAACGGTTCCACTAACGTAACTAAATCCATGTCAACAGTTTCTTATAACGCTTATGCTCAGTGAATTGTCCTTGTTAAAGCGTAGACCAATTTGGGCCAGAAGAATAATGTGCGGTAGATCACATTTTTAGCGTTGCGCACTGCGCAATTTTACACGTCGCGTTGTGACTTCACGGACGCCGCTAGCAGCATAAACCTGCGCAATCTTACGGTTTTTTGGCGCACAGCCAATCAAACGCCGAAACTCTGACGACTATTTCGTTTGATTATCGATCAAATGAAATATTATGCAAAATCAATCTTCTACTTTACAATTGAAACCTTCAACTTAAACTGTGCTGTAAGAAAATGACGAAGGAGGGCCACAGTGAGTACTTCATCCAGGCCGGGATGCATAGGCTCGTCCGCAATGATCGGCACCAGTGCAGCCATGCGAAGATTGCACCGAAATCTTCGTAAAATCACTCAAGCAGACACGGTTCCAGTCCTGATTTCCGGCGAAAATGGCACCGGGAAAGAGCTTGCCGCACTCGCCATTCACCGCCATTCGATTCGACGCAATGGACCTTTTGTCGCGGTCAACTGTGGCGCGTTGCCCTCAGGTCTGATTCAGTCGGAACTGTTTGGTCACGAAAAGGGCGCGTTCACCGGCGCTCTGCGGCGCGGCATCGGTCGCATCGAGGCAGCTAACGGCGGTACGATTTTCCTGGACGAGATTGGCGACCTGTCACTGGAGTTACAAGTCAATCTACTGCGATTTTTACAGGAGAAAACTATCGAGCGGTTGGGCGCCGTCACATCGATTCCGATAGACACACACGTTATTGCTGCTACCCACCTGGATCTCGCGCGCGAAGTCGAGAAACAGCAGTTTCGCGAAGATCTCTTTTACCGTTTGAACGTGCTCGCAGTGACCATACCGCCACTACGCGAGCGCGGAGACGATATTGAACTGCTAGCGCAACACTATTTACGCAAGTTTGCGGTTGAGCGAAAAGGTCAAGTGCAAGGTTTTAGCGAAAGCGCTTTGGCGTACATGAAGAGTTACGCATGGCCGGGCAACGTCCGTGAACTGGTCAACCGTGTGCACCGTGCGGTGATTATGCACGATCAATCGTGGATCAGCGCGACCGAACTGGGCTTCGGCCCATCGCAAGCACAACAACCTACCCACATGAGCCTGCAAGAAGCCCGGCAGAAAGCGGACAAGCAAGTGATTGCGTTGAGCCTTAAATGCACGAGGAATAATGTTTCCGCGGCGGCGCGGCAGCTGGGTATCACACGCACGACGCTGTATCGACTGATGGAAAAATACGAATTTACGCCGCATTAACCTGCAGGAGCAACACATGATCGCACCGTGGCACGCCTCGCTCCACCGCGTTAGTGTTATGCTCGCCCTCCTCCTCGCCACCGTGTGTGCCGCGCAAGCGCCGCAAAATAACAACGAGCGCTCCACCGCAGACGACGCATTGCGCAAGTACTATATGCTTCAGATAGGCATCTTCCGCCGTAGCACCAATGCAGACACGCTGATAGAACGGCTGAAAGCAGCAAAGTTCGGTTTTTTCGAGCGCGAAACGATTAAGGTGCGCGGGAAAACGCGATACCGGGTAAGGGTTGGCCCGTTTGCTTCCAGCGATCAGGCCGAAGAAGCCCGCAGCGCGCTCGAGAAGCTTGGTATGGAACCCTTGCTGGTCGTGAAACATGGCACGCCACCACCGACCGTCGCGCAGCCGCGCCAGGCACAACACAGAATCGTGGGCGTTCCACCGGCGACGGCGCGAGCCGCGCCGACACCACAAGCTACGGTCGCCGCGCCAACGCAACAACAAACCGGTCAGGCGCAACAACCGGCGGGTAAAGCGCCACAACAAACAAGCCGGGCGTCGCCAGACAAAGTGGGCCAGGCACCGCCAGCCAAACAACCGGAAAAGGCGCCGCAGGTGCAGGCAATCGCCGAGCTCGGCGGCGTGCTGACACCCAAGGGTTCCCTCATCATCGAGCCGCTGTTTGAATACTCCAACTCGCAGGTCAACCGGGCGACATTTCAGGGCGTGGCGATAGCGACCGTTGCGCTGCTTGGCGTGTTTGAGATTGAAGATGCCGACCGCGATGTCACCTCCGCGAGTTTAACCGGCCGCTATGGCATCACGGACCGGCTGGAACTGGAAGTCAAAGTGCCCTATATCTCTCGTGACGACAAACTAACGGCGACCATTCCGCAAGCGGAAACCGCCCAAGGGCAGCCGCCGACCATAGAGAGTAGCCTGCAGGGCGAAGGTGTGGGCGATGTCGAGGTCGCCTTACATTACCAACTGAACCGCGGGCTGAATGGCTGGCCGTTCCTGGTAGGCAACCTGCGCTACAAGTCGGATACCGGTGAAGGCCCGTTCGACGTCGACCGCGATGCCGGCGGCAATGAAACAGAGCTGGCAACCGGCTCGGGGTTTGCAGCGGTAGAACCGAGCCTGACCGTGCTCTACCCCTCCGACCCGGGAATGTTTTTTGCCAACGTCGGTTATCTGTTCGCCCTCAATAGCAGTGTCGACAAAACGTTTGGCGAGCAAAACGTAGGTGATTTTGCATCGGGTGATACCATTCGAATCAACTTTGGCATGGCTTACGCCATCAACAACCGCGCCTCGTTTACGCTGGGTTACAAGCAAGACTTTATCGATAAATCGGAAGTCGAGATCAACGATATTCAGGTCGCATCGTCCGACCTGAAGGTGGGTTCCTTGCTGCTGGGGTTTGCGTTGCAGCCCACTAATAAAGTCAGCGTCAATCTCAACCTTGAGTTTGGTGTAACCGCCGACGCGCCGGACGTGCGCGTCACGTTGCGTCTACCATACACTTTTTAACACCGTTCCCTCTGATAACGCTGACGTTCTGTTAGCGGCCGCCCCAAGCCATAGAGCGCGATACGCGCTGATTGGCTGCCGCCCGTTGGAACGCTCTGAAGTTCGACACCGTGACATCGATGTCGATCCGATGGCGGATATCGCGCAGATTTGCTTCGTTGACGATGGCCGTGACGATGCGGTTACGGGTGACGTCGTGAATCACCTGGGTCAGCCCCTTGGCATCGTTAAGCACCACACTCGACACCACGTTCGGCGCTTGTATGCTAGCGGGCGCGGCGCCGGCGCCATTGCCGACAGCAGTGTTGGCAGGCGTCGTGACTTCGCCTACGCTGACGGCTTCGGAACGCGGCGGCGCGTTTGCCACCGAACTTGAATCAGCGCGGATAGCCGCGGCGATTTGATTGGCGTTGTGCAGGCTAATATGCGACTCCAAAGCCAGATTGCCGTCGATAATCGTGCGCACGACCGCGCCAACGTCAATGTCTAAACCGCCAACCCGCAGCCCACCGCGCATCTTGCCGAGTTCGTTCGCGCCGATCACCTCGACACGACCGAAGTGATCAACCGCCTGCTTATCGGCAGCCACGGGCGCTTGCTCCGCGGCGCGTTGCAGCCATCCCGTGGGCACAAAGGGATTTGCAGAAACGGTAGAAAAGTGCAGCAGCAGCGCCGCTATCGCCATGCGGCGCAGCCACTTCCATGGTCGTTGCGTGTCCATTCTCATGTTAGTGCTCACTGCTTGTTAGCGTTAGCGCCCAATTTCGTTGCGGCCCGGCAGGCTCAGCGTAGACATGCCGAGACCGCTGCGATCGACCCCCTGGCCGATCGGAGATTTGGGCTGTACCTCCCAATCACGACTCTCATTAAAGTGTTTTCGCGCGGTCGCCACATCGGCCCGCGCTGCCAATACTGCCCCGCTCCAGAGCTTTTCGAAGCGCTCCCTGGAAACTACCGCCGTACCTCCTGCCGGATCGCCAATCAATACGTTGCCGCCATCAATGCCTTTAACGACCACGAAATGCTTGTAGCCATTGGTGTTGATCAAGGTGATGCCCGGCACGCCAATCTGGGTGAATTTCTCCAGCGTAAAGCGAAAGCCATCGGACTGGAAACCGCGGCTGTCCAGATAGGTTTTCATATCGAGCAGCGAAAACCCGTGCTGCTGAATGCGTTGTTGATTACCGATCGCAAACATCGCCTTGAACACTTCGTCCTCGGCGACGGGCCGATCGTAATGATAGGTTAACAGCGTCGCCAATGCCGCCGAGCCACAGCTGAAGTCATACTTCTGCCGCACCACGGTGTCCCAGCGTTTTTCCGTCAGGCTTTTAACCGGTACCACGAAGCGGCCCGCCACGCCTTGCAGTTGTAGCGAACCCGCCTGGCTTGCCGGAGTTAACAGCACGCCGATTAATAAACCAGCGGCGACGGTAACCCGAACAAATTCCATATTTTCGTTCTCCTTTTGCGACAACCGAACCCGGTGCCTTGCCTGGGTCAGTCGATCTTCAGTCGCTGGTCGGTCAAGCTTGTTACGCCTGCCCGTTGTTACTGTAAGTAGACGTTGACGCCGATGGCCGCATCGATCGCATTGCCATTGCCGGTCACGAAATTGAACAGCCCTACCCCGTTGAAATTATCGAGGGCATGCGAATCAAGTTGAACCGCACCACTGTTGATCTGATCGGCGTTGAATGAAGTTTCGCTGATATTGGCGCTTTGCGTTTGGTTGTTTTGCAGTACAACGATAGTGTCGCGATCGCGACCGCGCACTTCGTTCAGCTCTTCCGCTGCCATCACAGCGACACTGGCGAAGTCGTCGTCTGCCGCCGAAGCGGAAGTGTTAACCAGCAGAAATAATCCCGCCAGAACAAACGACACTGACGTTAAGCGCAGTTTTATGGTCTGCATTTGCATTGCCTCCTTGTTTTGCACAGATCGTCACGAACCCAGAATGAACCAGCGGCTGACGGAGTAATAAGCAACCCGTCAGCCACCGTTCCGTCAGGCCGTACTAATTGCCAATGCTCACACCACTGTGGGCAGCCACCGACACGCCGCCTTGCGAGACATTGTAAATGCCAGTCCCAACGTTCTGGACATTGACACCCGCGAAGCTACCCGCGCCCGCTTGCACGGTCACATTGCCGGTGCTGAGTGTTCCGCCCCAGCCATCGCCGCCCCGACCGCCGGAGCCGCCGTGACCGCTGCCATCACCAGCCCTGGCGAAGCCACCTTCACCACCTTGGCCGTAACCGCCGGTGCCGCCTGCGCCGCCTGCGCCGCCGCTACCGCCATTACCATTGTCGTCGCCGCCATCGGCATCACCACCGGAGCCGCCATTATCGCCGTCGCCGGCGTTGGCGTGGTTGTTTCCGTTGCCGGCATCGCCGCCATTGCCGCCGCCGAGACCAGCAGCGAAGCCCCCATTAGCGTCATTATCGTCGTTACCGGCGTTACCGGAACTGCCGCCAGCACCACCGCCGCCGCCAGCGCCACCAGAGCCACCATTACCGTTGTTGTTACCGCCGTTGGCATCACCGCCGTTGGCGCCGGTGGCTGCATCACCGCCGGTACCATCACCGCCGCCGCCGGCAATTGCAACCGAATTGCCCACACCCGCACCGCCATTGCCGCCGGGACCGCCATTACCGGCGTTGATCGTGACTGCCGCACCGGTGATATTGGCTTCCATGGTCTGGTAAGAGATCACTTCAACCACTTCGTTGAACGACTCGCTCCAGGCGCTGGCCGAGCCGGCATCACCGCCATACGCGGCGCCGCCCGAGCCGCCGTTGGCATCGCCGCCTGCGCCGGCGTTGCTATTGCCGCCGCTGCCGCCGTTGCCACCGCTACCGTCAGCAGTACCACCAGCACCACCGCCACCGCCAGCACCAAGGCCACCAAAACCACCGGCGCCTCCAGCACCACCGCTACCCCCCGTGCCTGTACCGCCGTCGGCGTCGCCGCCACGATCGGAGTTGGCGTTGCCCGCGTCACTGCCATTGGCGTTGCCACCGAATCCGCCCGCGCCGCCATTCGCCTCGGCGGTTGCGGTCGAGTTCACAGTGTTCTCTTGCGAACCCTCACCGATAAGAAATTTGTTGATAGGATTCGCGTGCACACCCGACGCCACCAGTAGTGCCAGGGCCGACGAACTGAGTAGTAATTTCTTGTTCATGCTAAGACTCCTTGTTTGACATTGATATCTCGCTGGGTGGTGATTTCCACCCAGAGACTAGATCCACGCACCGTTCCATAGCGTAAGCAAAGTAAACGCCGCACCGACTCAAATTACAATCTTGCAATCCTCATTCCAAGTGAATAGAAAGCCGTAAGCAGTTGATGCATATGGTTTTTTATGGAGGGTTAACGTGCACGCCGCGACAGACGGCTAGCTGCACTGCCACATGTTTGTTACACCCCCAGTACCGGCATGCACGGCGGAACCGGCACAGCCGCTCGACTCGAACAACAAATGCGTCACGCGCGACAATCAAAGAACCCCAAATTATTAATCGCTTAGACAAAGTAGCCAACGTAAAACCTTAACTTCATCGTGATCCAGGGTGCGGCGCTTTGCGGAAAAGCGTTGACACCGATGAAGTGTATCGCCTGCGTTACAGTGTGGCAGATTGTAAATTGGCGATGGCTGAAGGCGTAGGAGATTAGATTTGACTTGCTGTACGCTGCCGATGTCCACGACTCCTTGGCGGTTTTTGTCTTCTGCAACATTGCAGGCCCCTACCGCTGCAATGAGGGTAGCGATCCAAGTCTCCAGGCAGATAGCCGGATGCCAAAGAATTCCCAAAAATGTACACTCACAAGAATGAACCGACGCCCATACCACTAGTCGAACTTAGGCAAGTGGATCGGGATCGACGCAGCAGTGGATGATTTTTGCGCCTGTTATCTGTCCACCTTATGCAAGAGATGTGTATCAATAACGGAAAAATGAGGAGTGTGACATGAAAACAAAGCGTCGTAGTTTCAACAAAATGGTGGCGGCATCCATCGGTGGTCTGCTCGCCGGTGCAAGCGTGCAAGGTGCTTTTGTCGCTGAAGCGCAAGCCGGTGAAGAAGGCGGTGGCAAGCACGACTGCAAGGGCCAAAATGACTGTAAGGGTCAGGGCGGGTGCAAATCCGGCGATAACGGCTGCGCCGGCAAGAACTCTTGCAAAGGCAAGGGCGGTTGCAAGGTTCCAGTCGAGCAATAGCAACACAACGACTCTATACCCGGACTGCAACAGGTGTTAATACGCCATTGCAGTCCGGGTATAGTCACATGCAGCCGCCGGCTATCGGGTCGGCACTGTGTTTGTGAATGTAGAACAACCCGCGTCGGCCAATATAAAATTGAATGGGTGGGGATGATGTGGCGGTAAATAATTGCTGGAACTTTCCCGATCTCGGGATTGGTGTGGGGCTGCGCCCGGTGCACTTCAATCATATTCTCGAACACTGGCCCGCGGTGGACTGGTTTGAAATTCTGTCCGAAAACTTTATGGACACCGAAGGGCGACCATTATATGTGCTCGACCAGATAGCAGAACGCTATCCGGTCGTGATGCACGGCGTGGCTATGTCAATCGGTAGCACCGATCCCATTGATTTCGACTACCTGCGAAAGCTAAAGGCACTGGCCAAGCGGGTCAATGCCGTCTGGCTGGGTGACCATGTGTGCTGGACCGGTGTAGCCGGACGCAACAGCCACGACCTTTTCCCAGTACCCTATAACGAAGAGACGCTGGCGTTTATTGTCGATCGCATTCGCATCGTTCAGGATTTCCTGGAGCGCCCGCTGATCATGGAAAATCCGTCTACCTATCTGACTTTCGCCGCGTCCAGCATGCCCGAGGAGGAATTCCTTGCGCGCATGGCGACGGACGCAGAATGCGGCCTTCTGCTCGACGTTAACAACGTCTACGTCACCTGCCGCAACCATGATCTCGACCCCCAGGCCTATCTCGAAACCATTCCCTACGACCGTGTGGTGCAAGTCCACCTGGCCGGCCACACCGACCATGGCAGCCACTGCATCGACAGCCATATCGGCCCCGTGATCGACCCGGTTTGGGAGCTCTATGCCGATGTGTACCGGCGTGCTGGCGGCCGTGCTGCTCTGCTGGAATGGGACGCGGAAATTCCCGCCTTCGAGGAAGTGCACGCGGAAGCGCTGAAAGCCAGGCAGTTCCAGCAATCGACCGAACCACAGCTGCCGCGATCGAAAGAGCGACAGCATGGCTCGTGAAGCGCCAGCGCTGGCTGGCATCGAACGCTGGATGCAGGCCCTGGTGACGCATCCCGATGGCGTGCAGAGGGGTCTTGAAGCACAGCGGCAACCAGTAGAAAACCTGGAGCGGATTGTTCTGCCGTCACGCCAACTGAATGCGCGCGATCGGCTGTCGGTCTATGCGAACATGTACTTTCTGCGCCTGCAGGAGATCATGCAAGGCGAATACCCGACGGTGCGATATCTTCTGGGCGATGAACTGTTCAACAAGGTCGTGAAGGACTACGTGACCCTCCATCCCTCAACATATTACAATCTGAATCGCTTGAGTCACTGCTTCCCGCGGTTTCTGCTGCAGGAAGCAGGAGATATTCCCCACCGGAGGTTCGCCGCATCCGTAGCCAGCGTGGAACGGGCGATGGAGGAGGTGTTCGACGAGCGGCTGGTTGAGCGTGTCGCGATTGAAGCGATCTTTGCCTTCCCTGAAGAGCAGCGGGGCGATTTGCGACTGGAGCTCACTCCGGCGCTGCGCCTGCTGACATTGGACTACCCCGTCAACGACTATATGACGGCGGTCAAGGAAGACCGGCAGCCGATTATTCCACCGGCAGGAAAAACCCATGTGCTGATTTACCGTTGCAACTATACCGTGTGGCGGCTGGACCTTGACCCCCTGCGCTATGTTTTGTTATCCAGATTGCAAGCCGGGGATTGCCTGCAAGCGGCACTCGAAGCTTGTGATTCAGAACAGGATGCCGACGTCGATCAGCTAGTAAGCGCACTGGGCGACTGGTTCCGGGAATGGGCTTCGCAGGGACTGTTCTGTGGGGTAAAGTTAAGGAACCAAGAACGCGGTTAAACGGCGGTTACTTGCAGCGCAATCCCCATGCGCGTCAGCATTGCTTCAATTTCACGCAGATACAGCGGATTCATCACCAGCACGCGCTGCACCGCGAGCTGCGCGACCTGTTCTGGTTGTATCACGAGCTGGCCGGTTCCGGGGATGTACTTGTTCTGCTTCTGCGGATTAAGGTCGACAATATAATCGATACTCTCGGCCGACGGCACCACGTTCAGAAACGTCACTCCCTTAGAGCCAGCACCCCACAGTATCGTGGCAAGTGATTCGCGCCGCAGTTGATGGTTCCAATAGGCTACTTTTTCGGCATAACGACTGGCCAGTCGTTGCACATACTGTGCTGCACCAAACCCACGCGCCACCTCCCCCGCAGCGCGCGGATACTCACATTCGATGCATAAATATTGGCCGCCATAGGTTTCCCGCGCGGCAACAATTGCAAATCCGGCGTTTGCGAAACAAGCTTTTAGCGAGTCTTGCGAAAAATAGGACACGTGTTCGTAGATAAAATCCCAGACGCTTAAGTCGCGGAGACTGAATAGCGAGTTAGGTACTTCGAAGAACAGTTGGGTCGGCCGGTCATGCGGCAAATGAGCGGCAATGCGCTGCAGAAAGGCAGCCGGCCGCTCGACATGTTCCAGCGCCTGCCGGCAGATAATGAGATCCGCCGCGCAATGATGCACATCGGCGTCGTAGTACTCACTGACTACCGTGACTTTTTCGGTAACACCACCTGTTGTTGCATTTCTTTTTTCAAAAGCGGGGTCAAAGCCGACAAACTCGGCATCGCATTTTGACGCCAGCAAGCGGAGAAAGTCGCCCTTGCCACAGGCAATCTCCAGTACACGCTTGCCGGCAAGCTGGTAGCGCCGCAGCAGGTAGTCGGCCTGCTCCTCTGCATAGGCGCGAAAACGTGGTGAATGGTGCAGCGAGGCGTTGTAGTGCTGCGTGTAGCGCAGCAATTCGGCATTGTAGCTGTCGTTAAAAAGATGGTCACAGTGTTGGCAGTAACGCAGCGCGATGTTCCCTTTGGCGGCCTGCAACGCTTGTTCCCGAGTGTCGTGCAAAACATTGCAGTAAACCGGAACCGCATCAATCGTCAGCAGCGGCAGGGCAGCGGACCCGCCGCAGACGATGCAGGTTTCCTGGCGCGCAATCTTTGTTTTCACAGCACGTGGATCTGCGGCCGCAAACCCATTGCGGCAAGGTCTTGTGCGATTTCATCCCGGTAAACAGCGTTCACAACAAGCACGACGTCCGGCTGGTAGGACGCTAGACTTTCGGGGGCAATAATCTTTTGCCCGGTTCCTGGCATAAAATACCCGTGCCGGTTAGGATTAACGTCGACCACGTATTCAACGGCCGTCCCGACTTGCAGGGTCGTCAGAAACGACACTGCCTTTGACCCGGAACCCCAAAGGATCAACTTGTCGCCTCGCTGCTGGTGTTGGTCGACGATGTGCTGCCAATGCTTTTTCCTGGCTGCAAACTTGCGCGGAAATTCCGCGACGAGTGAGGATAATTCGAGCAGCTCGTCTCTGTGCGCTGGCAAAGGGCCGGGTTCCTGCGCGGCCAGTGGTCGTGCAAAAATACACAAATACTGACCATCGTATACATCACTGGTTTCTAATACGTCGAATCCCGCCAGGCTAAACAAATAGCGCAGCGAATAAGGGGTGAAGTAACAACAGTGTTCGTAGTAGATGTCTTCGAACGCGCAGTCTTGCAATATCCGCCGCGCTTCGGGCAGCATAAAGAATACCTGGGTATTGAGATCGCCCGCGATCGCTTTTCTCACGGTTGCCATAAAGCGCGCTGGAGCGGCAATGTGCTCCAGCGTCATTTTGCAACAGATAAAATCCGCGCTATGGCCAGCGTATTGCTCGGAGTAAAAATCCCGCACAAAGCTTACGTTGCCACTGTTATCCGCGACATTACGCGCAGGAAGATAACTCGGGTCAAAACCAATGCCTGTATTGCGTCCACCCTCGCATAGCAGCATCAGAAATTCACCCTTACCACAGCCTATTTCCAGTATCTTTTTGTGCTCTAGCGTGTAGCGAGCGATTAGATCATCGGCCAACTGCCGATGAAAACGCTTGAAAGTCAGCGAGAAACCTTGCGTTTCTTCGTAGCGCTCCGAGTATTCGGTCAAGCGTGGATCGAAAGCGATATTGCCTATAAAACCACAGCGCCGACAATAGCCTAGACGGATATCGCCGCTTGGGTAGCGCAGCGCTGCAGCGCAGGAAGAAAGTAGAATGCAACTATTAGCTGGCACACCCGGCGCCTCGTGAAACACCTGTAGGTGACCAAGCAGGCAATTTGGGCAGACTGGAGATACTGACATTGCACTCCCTGTTTATGATAGCCCTGGCAATAAACAATCAGGGAATGGCGCGTACTCAACGCTAATCGAAGCTGCTGAGGGCTGAATTTCCACTCTGTTCAGACCGGTTTAGTCGATCGAGTAAGTGCTATTCAACCATAACGTAGTGGTGAAGATTATCAGTATCTCTCCCACCGAGCGCAAGGCAAGATGGTAGTTTTACCGCTGGCGAATAAACTCACAATCTTTTAGTCTGGTGTTATCGTTGGCTTAACTAG
>CAZJDL010000076.1:0-20140 GCA_964544755.1 uncultured Pseudomonadales bacterium
GTATGTTTTTCCTGCACGGAATCTCTCCAAAGATCCGCGCGGTGGAGCAGTACGCCGCCATCATGCGCATGAGACGAATATTCAGAAGGCGGTTTCACGTGCAAGAATTAAGGCCGATATTACCAAGCGTGCATCTCCACACACGCTGAGGCATTCGTTCGCAACGCATTTATTGGAGGGTGGCACGAATATTCGTGTGCTGCAGAAATTGCTGGGGCATAAGGATGTATCCACCACGGAAATCTACACGCATGTTCTGCAGGAGAATTTGGGTGCGGTCACGAGCCCGTTGGATTTGCTCTGAAGTCAATCGCAGCGTGGTAGTTTCCCGTTGCGCACAGCATCACCTCGTTAACATCGACGACGGATGGGTTCCAGGGTATTTAAAATACGCCGGTAACTGCTCCCATCTGTCGCGCCAGAATAGACTGCCCCGCTCACGCCCCGTACATTGTTGATCTTGCTGCGTGCCGCCGGAACACGCAGTAGTTGCCGTACTCATCCTTCGCTATTGATACTGCACAGCGCTCGCCTTTTTAACCCGGGTTCCTTACCATGGCTTTTATCGGTGGCACTTGGCAAAACGGAGTCATTAACCGCGATGAACGAGCTACGCCAGCAATTTCCAATATTTAACAGCAAAACCTATATCAATAGCTGTTCGTACGGCGCGTTGGCCACTTCGGTACAAGCCGCCATGCAACGTTATCTGGATGACCGTATCGAATACGGTGAACGTTGGCAGCATTGGATGGAATTGCAGGAAACATTGCGTGACAGCACCGCCAAATTGCTCGGCGCCAACCGTGATGAGATCGCGCTGACGGCATCGCTGTCGGCCGGATTGAACGCCTTTGTCAGCAGCCTGGATTTCTCCACCGGCAGGAACACGGTGCTGTGTACCGAGTACGACTTCCCCACCACTGCGCAAATCTGGCACGCGCAGAAAAAACGCGGAGCAAATATCGTCAGCGTCCCCCTGGACGACACCGACCAACCCGAGGCTGAAATCTGCCGGCGGATTAACGAGCAGACGCTCGTGGTTGCGGTACCCTACGTGTGCTATCGCCATGGCCGCAAGTTACGGCTGCAGAAAATTGTCGCCAGCGCACACCAGCACGGTGCATTGCTGGTACTGGACGCCTATCAGGCAGCCGGTACATTACCCCTCGACGTCGCCAGGCTCGACGTAGACGTGCTGCTCGGCGGCTATTTAAAATATTTGCTCGGCAGCAGCGGCATGGGGTTTATGTATGTACGCGCCGCGCTAACCCAGCGGTTGGTACCGACAACCAGCGGCTGGTTCGCCCAGCAAGATATCAATGCGATGGCAATAGAAGACAACGTGCCCGCAATGTCGGCACGGCGGTTTGAGGCGGGCACGCCGGATATCTCCGCCATCTATGCATGCACCGCTGGCCTGCAAATTATTCACGATGTTGGCCTGATCGCTATAGAAAAGCAGATCAAGACCTTGACGACACAAATTAAGACAGCCGCCACGACCAATGGCTGGCAACTGGCTACGGGTGACCACGCACACGGCCCTATGCTGGCAATAAAATCGACGGCGATGTATCGCCTGGTGGCGGAGTTACGTAAAGAGGGAGTGATCATTTCCTGCCGCGACGGCAATATCCGTATATCGCCGCATTTTTATAACAATGACGAAGATATAGCGAAACTGCTTCGCTGCCTTGAACAAAGGCCGCAGTTGTTACAATAGAAAGTGAAAAAGAGAAAGTGAAAAAGAATCTATTGATAGCAATCAAATATGAATAAACCTTGGCGCTACAGATCAATTGCGGGCTGCACGGGGCTATTGTCGTTCGAGTACAATACACGCTTAAACTTTTACGTAAGCACACGAGTTAAACGATGATTAGCATTGACGAAATAATGACCCCCAACCCCTTCACGCTGCAACCAGCGGATAGCATTTATGCTGCGCGCCAGTTGATGAAGGGAAAGAACATACGCCATATCCCCATCGTTAACGACAGCGAGGAGCTGGTTGGGTTGATCACCCAGAGTGATCTGCTGGCTGCATCCGAATCGACGCTGAGAACCCGCAACGATACAGAACGCGAGGAACTGGAAAAACAGCACCTGATTGACGAGGCGATGACGACCGGATTGGCGACAATCGACGAACAAGACAACCTGCGGGCGGCGGCGGTGCATCTGCTCAAAAATAAACACGGATGTTTACCTGTAACTCGCGGCGGGAAGTTATGTGGCATCATTACCGATTCCGATTTTGTCACGATTGCCGTTAACCTGATGGAAGTACTGGAACAACGAAACCTGGAACCGGACGTAGATCCGGACGACGATTTCTGACCACACAGCGGCGTATCTGCGCTTTATTCATTACACTACACTAGCAACGTCATTAGCCTGCACAGGTAGGCTATCAACCATTGTTGACCACGCAATTCACCGACCGGCTGGTCGCGCCCCGATAGACCAACATCATCAAAGCGGGCGCGAACAATAAGTCGGCCAGCAGCGCCAACACGATACAGATGCCGGTATACAAACCAAAGTTGACAAGATTGCTCATGGTCGAGAACATGTAGCTAAAAAAACTGAGCCCGACCACGATGGTTGTAATCGTCATGGCTTTACCGGTGCTGGCCAGAGTTTCACGGATAGACTTCGCTACGTCGCCGGTTGCGTGCATCAGGCGGTTGAAATTATGCATAAAGTGCACGGTGTCGTCGACCGACAAACCTATCGCAATGGCGCCGACTGTCATGGAAAACATGTCCAGCGGGGCGGAGAAAATATTCATTAAGCCCAACGCGATGACGACGGGAAGAACATTGGGCAACATGCTCAGCAGGCCGAATTTGAAACTGCCGAGTAAGGCGATCATCATCACCGTGATTACAACCAGCGCGATAACGTAGCTGCGCGCGGTGGTATGTACCACGTCGGCCATCGTTTTGTTTAACAGCGGCAACATACCGGTAGTATGTAGCTTCACATCCTCGCCCAGCACTGCGCGATAACGAGCTTCGATCGTGCTTCTGAAATCGCCGTAGTAGAACGCATCCACGAGGGGCACCATGGCCGTGGTGCGCGCCACCTCGTATTCAGTATCGACTAACTGAAACAAATCGTCGGCACCGCTCAGCTCAAGCAGGAAAAATTCTTGCGCGGCGAGGTCCTGACGCTGTGGTATTCGATAAAACTGCGCGTCGTTGCCATGCAGGGCCTGATTGGTTTCCTTGATGATATCGGCCACCCCCAACGCCTTGCCGACGTTGACTTTGGTATCCTTATAGGCGGCCAATTCATGCTGTAACTGGGCTAACTTACTTAACATGGCCGGTCGTTGAATGGGTTTGTCGCCTTCGGCCGCAACGATGATCTCAACCGGAACCGTGCCGCCCATGTGCTGTTCGATAAAATCGGTGCCGATAATAATCGGGTGCTGGGAGCCAAACCACTGCTTCATGTCGTGGCTGAAGTTCAATTGCGAAGCAGAAGCAAGACCCAATGCTAACAACGTGCAAGAACCCAGCACGACGGGCAATGGAAAGCGGATCGCCAAGCTGGCGCAACCCGCTGTAAAGCGATCGACCAGCGCTACCGTCGCCTGTTTTTTTACCTGTCGCGTTTTTATCGGCAGTACAACAATGAGCGCAGGCAAAAGAAACACGGTGTAGGCGAAGGTAAAGCCCATGCTCAAGGCCGCAAACGCCCCCATGTTGGCCACCGGCACCAGGTCTCCACCGGCAAACGAGCTGAGGCCGGCCGCCGTGGTCGCGCTGGTAAACAATATGGCCAGCCCGGTGTTCGACAAAGCCTTGCTGATAGCGTCGCGTTTGTCTCCCGAACGATCAAAATTGCGATAAAAAATAGTCAGCAGATGAATTGCCGTACCAACCCCGGTCGCCACAACAAATGCCGGCAAAATAGTCATTGGCAGTTGAAACGGTACGTCGAACAGAACAAGCGAGCTGAAGGTCGAACTCAACGACATCAATACCAGGCACAACGGCAGGACAACGCCAGAGACACGCCGATACAATAACAGTAACACCACCAGGATAATCGCAATCGTTAGCGCAGCAAACAACAAAGTGTTGTACTGCATTTCCTGATTAACGGCGGCATTGAAAGCCGGTGAACCGCCGATATGCACAGACGTAAACTGTGCCTTGTAATCCCGTACGAGCGCTGCAACGGCGGCAGTAGATTCCTGTATCTGCTGGTCGCCGAGATAGCGCCACTGCGGCGCTTCCTCCTCACCCGTGCTGACCCGATATTTTGCATCCAACTTCACCAGCAGGGTCGTTACGCTAGCATCTTTTGAAATCAGCGAATTCACATACAGCGGATTATTCATAACGCGGTCGCGCAGCGCCGCCAGCTGTGTTTTGTTTTGTGGCAAGGTTTCCAGCAGGTCTTCGACGATCAGTTCGTCGTCGTCGCCGTAAATATTGCGTGCGTTAACCAGCGAGTCAATCGTATCCAGATACGGCACGCTGGATTCGAGCTCGGCGTGCAACTTTTGCAAGGTCTCGAGAAACTCAATGGAGAAAATAGCCGGGCTTTCGACGGCAACGATGATTAATTCGTCGCGGCCAAACTGTTCGCGAAAGCGGTTGTAGGTGAGCAACACCGGATCATCGGCGCGTAGATAGCCTTCCATGGATGTGTCGGAGGTGAGCTTTGGCAGCTGTGCAATAAGCGCACAGTAGAGTAGCCCCAGCGTCACAATGACATACCAGGGATGACGATAAGCGAAATTGCCGAAGTGGCCAAAGGCCGCCTCGATAGATAATTTCCAGTGCTGCATACGTGGCTTACTGACAAACAGCTTGATGACAAGGGCTGACGTATACGCGCCCACACGTGACGGGCGATTGTAACGCCTTACTGCAACCTTGTTGATTGAAAATTTGCACTACGATGAAAACACATAGGGTGAGACCTCACGCAATCAATCCATGCCGCCATCTCTGCTACAATGGCGGCATGGATTACCGCACTGAAACGACCATTCTGTGCAGCCGAACTGTACTCGAAGACAACCCACTGCGGGCGCTGTTCGATGCCATCGAAGACGAGCACAGTGACCGCGGCCAACGTCTTTGCTGCATACACTGCCAGGCGGCAATCACGACGGAAACAGACAAAATCGACGTCAATTCCCGGCACACGTTTCAGTTGGCAAATCCCAGCGGTATGAGCTTTAACGTCGCCTGTTTCAGCGCGGCCTGGGGTTGTGGTATCTACGGCGAGGCTACTGCCATCTATACCTGGTTTCCTGGTTTTACCTGGCAACACGCCTACTGCCTGAGTTGCGAGGAACATCTTGGCTGGTACTATCAAAGCAGCAGCGAAAAGCATGAAAACAGCGACGGGCAGCATTTTTTCGGCCTGGTCGCCGACAAGCTGGTGCCGGCAGAAGAAGAGCGCTAACCGCTATGCCGCAGAGCTACATCGTGCCCTTCTGTCAGCAGCAAGTCCGTATTATTTACCAGGACGAGCATTTACTGCTGGTCGATAAGCCCGAATTCCTGCTCAGCGTTCCCGGTCGCCACCCGCGCAACAAAGACTGCGTTATTACCCGCTTGCGACAAGATTATCCGACAGCACAAATTGTGCACCGGCTAGATCTCGACACTTCGGGTATTATGGTGGTGCCGCTAAGCTCGGCCGCGCTCAGCACGCTAGGCCGTATGTTTCAACAGCGCGAGATTAAAAAGGAATACGAAGCACTGGTTTTCGGTCGAATGCGGGATCGCTATGGCTGCATCGACCTGCCTATTGCGCGCGACTGGCGGCACAGACCGCGACAAAAAATTGACTTTATCAACGGCAAGGTAGCGCATACTGACTACCAAACATTAGCCAGCGCCGACGCAATGACATCACGGCTGTTGCTGCGACCACGCACCGGTCGCTCCCACCAGCTACGCATTCATTTGCGTAGCGTGGGCCACCCGATTCTGGGTTGCGATTTATACGCACACGAAGCGGCCTATCACATGGCGCCACGACTCATGCTACACGCGACCCGGCTGACCTTTGTACATCCAGTCACCGGACGAGTTGTCGACGCATGCTCAGCGCCGCGCTTCTAACCATTCCGCTATGGTCAGCATCAGCCACAACGATAACAACTTGCAAATCGTGCTTACGCCGAACCGTTCAATGAGCTGGCGTGGCAATCAATATTTCATCCTGTCGCTGCTGTTACTGTCGGGCGCTATTGGCCTTGGCTTTGCCCTGCTCGGCGCCTGGGTAATCTTACCCTTCGCCGGGCTGGAAATGCTCGCGCTCAGCGGCGCGCTGTATTATGTTTCCTGGAAATTGAATTACCGGCACGTAATACGCTTTGAACACAATGACCTGACGATTGAAAAAGGCTATTACAGCCCGAAAAAAACCTGGCACTTTAGACGCAAAGACGCCGCCTTAAACATAGAGCCGCAACAGCATCCCTGGGACGCTCCCACTATTCGATTGCAGCACAAACAGGATTTGATTGTTATCGGTGAATTTCTAAGCCAGGCCGACAATAAGCAACTGTTACACACGTTGCGCGATGCCGGCCTACGTACCCGCTCGCGGTCGGCTTCCGGGCGCGCCGCGTTTTAGTCACTGATCAGCTCGGTAGCAAAGCGGGCGGCCGCGAACCGTTGCTAGTAGGTGCACGACACTCCATGAACATTATTCTTCTGCAGGAACAGGATTTTACCGGCGCAACGCAGGCCTGTATTGGTGGGCCGCGCGCACAGCATGTTCATACCGTGCTGCGTGCCCACGTTGGGGATGAATTGAAAATCGGTTTATTAAACCAGCAGTTGGGTAGTGGCGTGATTACGACACTGACACCTAACACAGTGACTATGGCGATTACGTTTACCCACGATGCACCTCCGCCCTGCCCTGTTCGTCTAATTCTCGCGTTACCACGGCCTAAGATGTTGAAACGCATCGTGCGCATGGTGGCGGAACTGGGCGTTAAAGAGATTACGCTGCTGAACTCGTATCGAGTGGAAAAAAGTTACTGGCAAAGCCCGGCACTGCAGCAAGAGAAAATTGATGCGTATTTACAGTTGGGCCTGGCCCAGGCGTGTGACACCATCATGCCAACGGTAACCGTTGAAAAGCGCTTTAAGCCGTTCGTTGAAGATCGGCTGGCAGCGCTTTGTATCGACCGTCGTCCCTATGTGGCCCACCCCGGTCTGGTCTCTACACCGGCGCCAAAGGTGCAAGGCAATATTCTGCTAACGATTGGGCCGGAGGGTGGGTTTATCCCCTATGAGATAGAAAAACTGCAAGCTAGCGGCCTGCAGTTAGTGAGTTTGGGCGAACGTATTCTCCGGGTTGAGACTGCAGTGCCGTATGCACTTGCCGCGCTAACGCACGAAAACAAGTAACTAGCGGCGCTGCGGAGTTTATTCCGTTGCAGAGGACGCCTCTTGCTGCGTATTTTCCATGGCTTGTTCCATACCTTTGAAAAACTCACCCAATTTTTTGCCCGCCTCTTCGGGACTCAGATCTTCCATGCCCTCCACTTGCTTGCCCATTTGCTCCGCCGTCTTGATGCCTTCCGAGTTCTCCATGGCTTCGCCCATCTTTTCCATGGACTTGCCAAACTTTTCCATCGACCCACCGAATTCTTCCATCTTGGCCGTCATTTTACGGGCCGCCATCTCACTCGAGACCTGGAAGAACACCACCAACAATGCCAGCACGCCGAACACAATCATCGCCGTTTGTCGGCTTGCGCCGTGTACTTCCTGGCTGGCGGTAAACAGCAAATACATACCCCAGCAGACACCAATAATCGAACCAATATACGGCATCAGACCGAGGAAAAACGTAATCGGATAAATAGCAGCGGCATAGGCCACACTTCGATAGGCGGTTTCAAACCCGTGCGGCGAGCCCATCAATTTCCAGATCACGAACATAACCAACGCGCCGATAAAGCTCCCGATGAGCGCCATAATCGGTAGAATGATAATCGCGAGAAACCCGACCGCCATGCCTCCAACCTGGCCGATACCCAGCATCGAGAACACTGCTACCAACAAGCCGGTGATCGCCGCCATGACCAGCACAAAAATAACCGGCTCGGCGAAACCGCCGGTTTTTGGCATGTTGCGATAAAACCCTACCGGATTGGTAATAACCGCTTTCGCGTCAGCTATGAGTTTACCCAGATCGAAGGTTGAACTGGCCGTTGATTCGTTCATGATTTAGCTTTCCCTTGGTCTATGTAGCATTGATAAAGCCTGTTTTTGCGCTCTATCTCGGCAGCACAGGTCGCTAAATAGTGAACTGATTTCTACTGGAATTCAATAGCAGTACGACGGTGCGCGCCGCTGCCGGCATTCTGCCTGCCACGACACGTGCACATCCCTGTGCATAACCCGACTGAAACCAGGTGCTGGCCGGAAGTTTACTCGCTATCGCGGTCGCGGCGTTGACGCCGTTTGGCAAAGCGCTCCTTCGCTTCTTCCTGCAACTGGGCCAGCTCCACACGCTGTTCCGGCGTCAATATTTCATAAACCTGCGCGTATACCGCGGCGTGCGCAATTATCCGCTGCTCAACGCGTGCCGCTTTCTGTTTGGCGAGTTCGGCGACCTGCGTTTGATAATCGTCATCTGCCGGATTTAGATCCATCATCGACTGGCGCTCATCTGCCCTGTCCGCAGACACCGCTTGACGCTGCTGTTTCGCTGCGCTGTAAATATGATCGACCGCGGCCTTTTGCTCATCGGTCAGATCCGGCATTCGCTCGAACATAAAACCGTGCATGCCCCGATGGTCGCCATTACAACCGCCTTGCTTACCGTGTTTACCGTGATGGCCATGACCACCGGCGTACGCGGTAGCGGCGACAGACAACGCACTTGCTGCGAGGATTGCTATCATTGAACGTTTCATCATAAATTCTCCATTGCTGTGTTGTGTTAATGCATGCGTAGTTTGGCGTATGGCAATGCTAAGTTGGGTTAACAAGCGTAAAGTTAGGTAAAGAAAATATCCTGCCGCAAATGCCTTGTATAAAGTGACAGCATGAGTCAGCAAAGCCATACCATATTGCTGGTCGACGACGACGTTGAACTGTGTCATCTACTGGCTGAATTTTTACGCGGCGAAGGCTTTCGCGTCAGCGCCGTACACGACGGCCAGGCGGCATTGGATACTGTCGTTGACGAGCGCCAGTTCAACGCCATCGTGCTGGATATCATGCTGCCCAAACTCAACGGGCTGGAAGTTTTACAAACATTGCGCAGCCGCTTAAACACGCCCATCATCATGCTTACCGGCCGCGGCGACGATATCGATCGCATTGTGGGTCTGGAAATGGGCGCGGATGATTACCTCGGCAAACCGTGCAACCCGCGCGAGTTGGCTGCGCGGCTGCGCGCTGTACTGCGACGCGGCGGCAACCTGAACACGATTCACAGTGCCAAAGATACCATTGAACTGCATGGCATTCGCCTGAATAACGGTCAACGCAGCGTCACGGTAGGCATCGAAGAACTGTCGTTAACCAGCGCGGAATTCAACGTGTTGGCCCTGCTGATGCGATCGGCGGGTGAGGTTCTCAGCAAAGCCGTACTCACCGAGAAAGTGCTGCAACGCAAACTTGGCGCCTACGACCGCAGCATTGATGTGCATGTGAGCCGGGTAAGGCAAAAGCTGGAGCAAGCGTTGGGCAATGAAGACCTGATCAAAACCGTGCGCGGCGTGGGTTATCAATTCGTCAGCGAAAACGCGTAAGCATGTTCAAGTTACGCAGCCTGTTCTGGAAAATATTTTTGGCGTTTTGGCTCGCCAATCTATTCGTATTGCTTGCTACTACTTTCTCAGCCTTGCATATGAGCGAGTCGCAGCATGTGCGCGAGCGGCATAAGGACGCCGTATTGCGATCCGCAGCTTTCATCACGTATCGATACGAACACGGTCAGCAAGCGAATTTACGCCGTGAATTCAACCATTTCAGCAAGCACAACCGGCACCGCCACGGACCGCGTTCCAGAACAAACGCAGAGATTGTGATCTATGGCCCCACCAGCGAACTGGTGTACGGCAAACCGGAACAACATGCGCACCATCGTTCGCACATCGAATTCGAATTTACCAGCGGCGCGGGAAATGTGTACAAAATTATCAGCGACCGGCCGCGGCCGCCGCGTTTTGTGCAGAGCTGGCTGGCGCGCATGCATACGGTCAGCTTCTTATTTATTTTACTGGCGTCGGGGCTGGTGAGCCTGGGACTGACCTGGCTTATCACCCGGCCATTGAAGCGCTTGGGGGCGCACGCTCGCCATCTAGCCGGCGGCAATTTCAAATCACCAATGGAGCAAAAGCTGCTAAATCGCGGCGATGAGATCGGCAAACTCGCACAAGAGCTTGACGGCATGGCAAATCAGTTAGGCGGGATGATCGAGTCCAGACAACAACTTTTACACGATGTCTCGTACGAATTACGCGCCCCGCTGGCACGCCTGCAAGCCGCTGCCGCACTGAATCAACAACGCGGTGCCAGCCTTAACGCCGCCACGCTGCAAAGAGTCGAGCAAGAATGCGGGCGCATGGACAAGCTGATTCAGCAAATTCTCGACTATGCGCGCATTGAACAGGAGCAAACACTGGATGAGCACATCGATTTAGCGACCCTGTTAACCGAACTGGTGGACGATGTTCGATTGGAATACAACACACATCCGATGACTTTGCAGTTGCCGGAAGAAGCAATCGCAATGCATGGCAACACCGACCTGTTACACCGTGCTTTTGAGAACGTTTTGCGTAATGCCTGCAAGCATACGCCGCAAGGTACAGCCGTTGAGGTCAGTCTTAGCATCGGCGCCGACGGCATTCGCATCAGCATTCGCGACCACGGTGCCGGTATCGACGCGCAAGATTTGAAGCAATTATTAAAACCCTTCTATCGTGCCGGCAATAAAATGCACGGCGACGGTTTTGGCCTGGGCTTGAGCATCGCCGCCCGGGCGGTGGAGAAACATCACGGTCGTATTCGCGCCGATAATCATCCTCAAGGGGGGCTGGAGGTAACGATTTCTCTAAAGGCCAGTTGAGATGCAATCGGCGTTAGCCTACTGCCTTTTTACACCCCCAAAGGTAATAATGCCAAAAGCCGAATGCAATACGCACCGGATTATTGCTAGCCTCGCTCACGCTATATGCTAGAGTAGTTTTTTTAGATGCGTAGGAGTTTATTTTGATATCAGCTACGAGAAAATTATTGTCACCATTGCTCGCCGCCAGTTTGCTTTTGGCAGCGAACTCAGTCATGGCCGGAGGGGATAGTGGATTCTATATTGGAGGCAGTCTTGGTCGCTCCTCCCTGGATGTCGATAATGTAGAAGATATTGACACTGCCGACTTCGAAATTGACGATGACGACAACGCGTACAAAGTGTTGCTGGGGTTCAACTTTGGCATTATTCCTTTGCTCGACTTGGCGGTTGAAGCCGCATACAGAGATTTTGGCGAGTTTGAAGGCCGTACCAGCCTGGGCGTTGCAAAAGCAGAGGCGGATGCCGTGGATGTATTTGGTGTCGTCGCCTTAACGTTTGGCCCGCTGGCGGTGTTTGGCAAAGCCGGAATTGTAGATTGGGATGTCGATACGGTGGTAGAAGATGGAAACATCGACCGCTCAGGTTCGGACCCGGCCTACGGTATCGGCGCTCGTTTTCAGCTTGGGTCCTTTGCCATCAGAGGTGAATACGAGACGTTTGAAATTGCAGATTCCAGCGACTTGTCCATGCTATCCGTTGGCCTGACTTATACTTTTTAGTCAACCCCATCGAAAAGCCCTATGAAAGGTTAGGGAAAGGTGACGGAGGGATTAAAAAGCATTCCCTCCGTCAGTTTTTCTGTTTTTTCCGTTCCCGTTTTTCTGCTAGTCTGAACACGCGCTGAATCACTGAATCCACGCGCGCTCCTCCACCGCCGAAAACAGCAATTGAAGCAAAAAAATCACCTGTATTTCAGAACAAAATTCAATCAAATCATCGCCTTAACAAAACAGCAGCGCAGCCTCGCCCGAATACCGTAACAATTCCCTATGCTAAACGTTGATAATGGGTGTCAAATAAGGGAGGCGTCACAAGACAGGAGATGAGTTGTGAACAGAATCGAGCCGTTGATATACGGAACCATTGCCGCTTGGCTCATCGTACCATTAGCCGCGGCACAAAATGATTGTGGCGACGCCGTTATCGTCTCATCCGGTGACACGCTGAACGCGATTGCCGAGCGCTGCCATACTTCAGTCAGCGCAATTCTTGACGCCAACAAACTACTCTACGACAGAAACAATATTGCCACTGGCACAATTCTTACCATGCCTGACGCCAGCGCAAATCAATCCGGCACCGAACAGTCATCAGCGCAGAACGTAACCGACATACTGACGCCTGAAGCTATCGACGAGTTGGTCGCACCGGTTGCGTTGTACCCTGATGTATTGCTGTCCGAGGTTCTGCCTGCTTCAACCTACCCGGTGGAGATTGTGCAAGCGGCGCGCTGGCGCAAGACGCATGACGATGTTGAGGCCGCCGACGAGATGGATTGGGCGCCCAGCATCAAGGCACTGACCCGCTACCCCGACGCACTCAACATGCTCAACGATGATCTGCAGTGGACCGTGCGCCTGGGCGATGCATTTTTGGCGCAGCCCGACGATGTGTTCGACGGCATTCAGCGCATGCGCACGAAAGCAGAAGCGGCCGGCAATCTGCAAACAACCGAGCAGCAAGTCATCGTTCGCGAGAAGACTAAAATAATCGAAGTCATTCGCATTGAGCCGGCCAACCCCAGGTATGTTTATGTACCAATCTATGACCCCTATGCCGTGTACTATCCTTATCATGGCGCAAGAGTTGTGCATGGCCCGTTAATCACTTTTAGCACCCGATTCGCGCTCGGTGGCTGGATGAATTACGGCCTGAACTGGCACCATCGCCACATCTATCATCACCACTACGTGCCCGCTTACTACGGCAGGCATAGTCGCCGTATCATTACTCGGCGTAACAGCGGCTACCCTATTGCCACACGAACAAGCACGCACGTTGAAGGCAGCGGGCAACGTTGGCGCCATGATTCGAACCGCAGCAGACGCCATCACGGTCGCGCTGTCGTCAGAAATAGCGGGAGGAGTTCAAACCGCAATCACATCACCGAAAGCGGGGATACTAGTCAACGGCGCGCCGTTACAAACGCGCACGCTGCGCGTATCAACCGGCTCGACAACACACGCAGCGGCCGCGATACACGGCAGATCATAAATCGAAGCAATACGCAGGAAAATTTGCACCGGCGCCAAACCGAAGCCGCGCGCGCGCAACCGGGAAATTCGGTGCGCGCGAATAGCTCACGCGTCTCCACACGCAACGAGAATCTGCGCGAAAGACGAGATCACAACCCACAATACCGCAACCAACAGCAGGGCAATGCCATCAGAGCGCGTAGCGCCGAGACAGTGCGTGCTGCCACCAGTCGGGCACACAACCAGGCGCCGCCGCGTCGAGTTGTGCAACCGCGTGCGCAGCAGCCACGCGTTAACGTACAACACCGAGCCGCACAACCACGCGCGAGCGCACAACAGCATGCGCAACCCCGTGCTGTGCAGCGACCACAAGTCAGCGCGCCACCACGCAATGCCGTGCAGCGCCAGCCCGCGCCGGCGGTCAACCACAATCGCAACACGAGCAACCAGCGCAGCCAGCAATCGAGTGTGACTCGAAGTAGCAGCGACCGCGGCAACAGAAATGCAGGCAGCCGAGAACGCGCAAGAAGCGACAGCAGAGGCGGTAGCCGCGGCAGGATCAACGAACAACGGCGCTAACGCAATTTGTCGATCGCGATCAATTTACCGTTTGCATTGAAAGTGATCTTGAAGCGCCCGTGCACGCCGGCATGCGCCACAAACGGTTTGAGTATGTTGGCCGGAAAGCGCACCGTTTTCCCGTTGGTCGCGCGCGCCACAACATCGCGCGCGGTGCCTTTGTAAATCCGCACAAACTCGTCGGCTTCAATGGCCAAATTAATAACGAGTGATCTTGTATCTGCGTTAGTCGCGCTCATCTCCTTTCTTCTTTCTTCGCGGTGTTAAATTTCCAACAAACACCCAGCCACAACCCGCCGCCGGTCAAAGAATAATCGTTGCAACTCCATTTACTGACAAAACGCTACTTTCAGGAGTAAGCTAACAAAAAATAGTTGGCGCGATTGCCACATCGTTAACCAGTTATTTATAGCGCAATAGATTGGGCTCTGTAAACAGGCCCTAGCAAATCACGGAGCGCAGAAACATGAGTAGCAAGCATAAAATCCGGCTTACCGGTAAAAAAATTCCGCATAAACCGCACAACGAATACGATGAGGCTTTTCGAAAAAGCTTTAACATCGAGCACAAATGCAGCGTCGCTGTTGGGCTGAGCCGTGATGATGCAGCCGTTGTGACCGTAGACGCCGATGCAAACGCCGTCTTGTTGCTGGAGCTGCAAGATGGCGTCATGCTGATTGTCCGCCGCGACGATTTTGAGAAGGATTTTCCCGCCGCCGCCAGCAGGAGTGCAGACGGCACGATAGTGTTCCCCACGCATTTCGATTTGGGTTCTCCGTCACGCGGATTTAAGGACTGGATAATCAAGGCGCTCCATGTCTTCGTTATCAAAAAAACCGCTCGCAAAGCCACTGCAGCGCTGATAAAGAGCTTCGAAGACAAGCTTGACCCCGGCCCCGGCTTCTACCAAATCGAGCAAGCCGATAAGGTCAAACTGATTCCGGGTACGGCCCCAACGGCCAATGATGCACCTCTACTGGTGTTTATCCACGGCACCGCATCCTCCACCGATGGAAGCTTCGGTGGCCTGTGGTCAGATCAGCCCATGCTGGTGCAAGCGTTGTTCGAACACTACGGGCAACGCATATTCGCATTCGAACATCGCACCCTTAGCGAGGGTCCGGTCGAAAATGCTCGTGCGTTGTTAAAACAAATTCCGGCTGGCGCCAGCGTGCATCTGGTCTGTCATTCACGCGGCGGGTTGGTGGGCGAACTGTTGAGCAAAGGCACCGTTGCTGAAGGGTTGCCGCCATTCAGCAGTGAGGAATTGCAGGCCTTTAGCGCCTGTGCCGCGAAAAAAGCCAACGCGCAGGACAACACCAACAGCGAAAAGAAAACCAGCGCAGCCTTCGCCGCACAGCACCGGGAACTGCAAGCCCTGGGCAGGGAGCTGGATAAAAAACGCATCAAGGTAGAACGCTTCGTGCGTGTCGCCTGCCCGACTCGCGGCACTACGCTGGCGTCCGGCAGGCTGGATCGCTGGCTGTCGATTATGTTGAACCTGATCGGGCTGGTACCCGCCCTTGGTCAATCGCCTTACTACGGGCTGCTCAAAAATTTTGCCCTGGCACTGGTCGAAAACAAGGCGCGACCGGGAGAAATTCCCGGGCTGGAAGCGCAAATGCCCGACTCACCGCTGGTGCAATTGCTAAATTCTTCGGCTAACACGCTGGCAGCGGATTTATCGGTGATCTCCGGCGCTATAGAAAAAGATTCGCTACTGGGCCGTATTGCCTTGCTGGCGCCTAACAAATTTTACGGCGGTGAACACGACCTGATCGTTAACACCGCGTCCATGTATGGTGGAGGAGCGCGCGCACAAGAAGGGCGTTTTCTTGCCGCGCAAGGACCCGGCGTCCATCATTTCAATTATTACCGCAATACCGCGACGGCCAGCGCTCTCGTCAAGGGGCTGACCGCAACCGCCGCAGAGCGGGATGCAGTTTTCACCGCCGGTTTACCCTCGCTGACCAAACCGATACCACGCGGCGCGATTCGGACCCGCAGCGTGGCCCAACCCGTAGTATTCATTATACCCGGTACGATGGGTAGCGAGTTGTGGGCGCGAGACACTTGCGTCTGGGTCAACCTTCCGCGGCTCGTATGCGGAGGCATGGATAAACTCAACATTAGCGCCCGGAGAGTAACGGCCGAACACATCATGGCGGATGCCTACGCGCGCCTTGTCGACTATCTCAGCGCAACCCATGAGGTGCTGACATTCCCCTACGACTGGCGCAAACCGTTGTCCACCCAGGTGCAACGCCTCGCCAGCGAGCTAAAGAAAAAACTGGCGCAACAACAAGCGCAAAACCAGCCGCTGCGCATTGTGGCGCATTCCGCTGGTGGTTTGCTCACACGACTATTGATGAGCGAGCACAAGGAACTCTGGCACAACATCATGCGCCAACCGAGCGCGCGTTTTATTATGCTGGGTACGCCCAACGCGGGCTCATTTGCCATTCCCAGAATGCTGTTGGGGCAGGACAAGCTGATCAAAACACTGGCGCTGCTGGATGTCAGGAATAGCCACCAGGAGCTGCTCGACATTATCTACCGCTTTCCAGGCGTACTGGAATTGTTACCCGACTTTGGCAACGACAACGCGGATTTATTTGACCGGGAAACCTGGCAGCGCATGTCCAGCGTGACAGGCAACCGCTATCCCGTACCGAGCAAGGCCGCGCTCAACAAGGCCAGGAATTTCAGAACCTTGCTCAATTCGCGGCCGCTACAACAGCAGGATCACGAAAAAATAATCTATGTTGCCGGTGTCGCGCCGGAAACACCCATTGGATTACACATCGAAAATGACAAAGTCGTTTTCAAGGGCTCGCCGCGCGGCGACGGCCGGGTGAGCTGGGACAGTGGGATTCCGGCCAATATCAGCACCTGGTATATGGAGGCTCTTCACGGCGACCTGGCGGACCACCCACCCGCTTTCGCCGCAATACACGAACTGTTAACGCACGGCAATACCGACAAGCTAAGCAGGCGGGAACCGGCACCTGCACGCGGCGTGCAGGATGTTTTCGACATGCTGCCGGATGAAGTCGATATTTATCCCGGTCAGCGTGACCTGCAAAAAACCATCATGGGAGGCGAGTATCGTCTTGTCCCTTCCAAGCCTATAGCTCCAAAAGTGGATGTGTTTGTTTCGCATGGCGATTTGGCGTTTGCGCGCAACCTGGTCGCGGTCGGGCATTATCTGGGCAATGGCCAGCTATTCAATGCCGAGAAGAACCTAAATCGTTGCCTCAACAATCAACTTGGCCAGCGTTTGCAGCTGGGAGTCTACCCCGGCGAACTCGAAACCTGCGCTATCGTGCTGAACAAACCGTTCCGCAAGCCACGCGGCGCCATCGTGATCGGCCTGGGGGAAGTAGGCAAACTCAGCGTGAGCAAATTGGCCACCACTTTCAGCTATGCATTGCGCAACTACGGCATGCAATTGGCAGAGCAGCGAAGTGCGAACGCGGCGCCAAACAAAGCTATCGGCTTGAAGATCAGCAGCCTGCTGATCGGTGGGTCAGCCGGCGGATTACCCACCCGCGACGCGGTGCTCGCCCTGCTGAAGGGTACGGTCGCCGCTAACACGGTGCTGGCCGAGACTTACCCAAACGCGCCGGTTTATATCGAGGAGCTGGAGTTTATCGAGTGGTTCGAAGACGGGGCGATCAACGTGATCGATATCCTGCACGACTTCGCCCAGTTTGAGCAAGACGTTACAAGCCACTTTTCTATGCCGACAACGCTTCGCAGCATTGGCGGTGGCAGACGCAGAATACGCTTCGCCGAAGCACCTGGTTGGTGGCAACGCTTACAAATACTGCAAGGCAACGACGGCGAGCTGCGCTTTAGCTCGATCACCGACCGGGCGCGCGCTGAAGTGAGCCTGCTGCCTACCGACCGTAAAAAAGTCGATCACTTCCTGCAAGCGGCGACACGTTCCACTTACGACGATCCGGAACTGGCGCATACGCTGTTCGAAATGCTGCTCCCACACGAACTCAAGGAGCGTGCGGTCGATGCCTCGAACCTGCTGCTGATTCTAAATGAACAGGCAGCACGCTACCCGTGGGAATTAATCTCCGATCGCTGGGCTAACAACAGCGAGCCCTTCGCGGCGACGCACGGCACAATCCGCCAACTGGAGGCTATGCATTACCGGCGCGGTCCAGGCGATGTTCACGCCGATGACGCGCTCATCATCGGCGAACCCGATTTGTGGTCCGACGCCACGGCGGGCGCGCCGCAATGGTCACGCCTGCCCGGCGCGCTGGAGGAAGCACAGTTGGTAGCGCAGAGGCTGGTTGGCGGGGCCGATGCGTTTCGGGCAGAGACAAGTTTCAACGAAAACGGCTTCGATATTCTCAGCAAGCTACACAGAAAAGCCTATCGCGTGATGCATCTGGCCGGGCACGGCGTGTTTAACTATACGCTGGCAACCGACGACGGCGAATTTGACTCCGTCCAGCAAGGCGTAAAGCGCACAAAAGCAGTCAGCGGCATGGTCATCGGCAGCAATATGTTTCTCACGCCGGCCGACATTGAACAGATGCGAAACGTACCCGAGCTGGTGTTTGTCAATTGCTGCCATCTGGGTAGCACCGAGGATAATAAACATAGACCCTTGTACCCAAGCCTGGCTGCAAACCTCGCCACGCAGTTTATTCGCATGGGCGTGCGCGCCGTGGTGGCAGCCGGTTGGGAGGTAGATGACGGTGGCGCAAAAACCTTTGCGGGCACATTTTACGGCGCCCTGTTAGAGGGCCATGAGTTTGGCGACGCTGTGCTAATGGCAAGAAAAGCGACCTATTACAATCACCCAGGCATTAATACCTGGGGCGCCTACCAGTGTTACGGCGACCCCCACTACACGCTATGCAATATCCAGTGTGACCACGATCAGGCTGCTAAAGTTGTCGTTGCACCCAGCGAACTGGTATTGGAACTGGACAATATTCGCCGCAATGCCGGCAGCCTGAATGCCAAGCAGACGGCACAACACGTTAGCTCGTTAGCCTCTCTGGCCGGTCAAGCCAGCACTCACGGTTGGAGCGCCCGTGGTGATGTATGCGCCGCTTTCGGCCGTGCCTATGGAGAACTTGATCAGTTCGAATTGGCCACGCAATGGTACGCGCGTGCGCTGCAGGCAGAAGACGCGAAGCAGCCGCTTGCCACACTTGAACAACTCGCCAACCTGAAAATTCGTCGTGTGCTACGCAGTATGCAACGTGCTGACGCGGGTAAAAAGGAGTTGGCAGCTGCCGAGCGAGAATTGAAGGCGAGCATAAAAATTCTCGAGCAACTGTGCAAACCGGTCGCGAGGATAGAGACCAAAACTTCGGAACGGCTTTCCCTGCTTGGTAGCGCTTATAAACGCAAAGCCCACTTAGATATCACTTACAAACGCGCACCCATCGCAGCCCTGGTAAAAATGCGGGATTACTATGCCCAATCTCACAAACTGGATGTGAGCAAGAACTCGAAAGGAATCGACCCGTATCCCTACAGCAACCATCTTACTGCCATGTTTCTTCTAAATTTATTCGACCGCAATACACATCCAAAACCCGGCGCGGTCGAAATAAGAACATTGGTCGAACTCGAAGCAAGAGTCGAAGCGCGCGACAGGGAAGACCCCAGCTTTTGGACGCTTGTTGGCCGTGCGGATTGCCGCTTACTCATTCACCTGATAAAAGGAGATTTACACGAGCACGCGGAGGGCATTGGCGAACGCTACTTGAACGCCAAAACCCGCAACGCCAGTGCCAGAGAATTTCGATCCATTATTGAACAGGTAGAGTTTTTGAGCGTTATGCTAAACGCTGCCCCACCGCCGAAAACAAGCGCGCGAAAATCAAGTGCGGCAAACAAATCTCAATCCAGCATTGCGCAATTACTGGAAGTGCTAAAAAAGGAAAAATAGAAAACTTGTTATGCGCAGTTTCAGGTAAAAAGAGACATTGCTCAAATGGATAAGATAAAAAACCCTGAAGTAGCAGACGTATTTAGCAATTACCCGAAGCGCATGCATCAAAAATTGCTATTTCTTCGGCAATTGATTATAGACACAGCGTCAGCAACGGAAGGTGTCGGGAAACTGGAAGAAACTCTAAAATGGGGAGAACCAAGCTACCTCACAAAACGTGGAAGCACAATTAGATTGGGTTGGAAAGAAGCGAGGCCAACTGAATACGCTATATTTTTTCATTGTAACACGAATTTAGTTGATACATTCAAAGAGCTTTATCGAGGCACGTTTAAGTTTG
>CAZJDL010000077.1:0-20135 GCA_964544755.1 uncultured Pseudomonadales bacterium
TTTATCCGCTTGGCCCGCAGAATTCGCGCTCTTATGGCTTAACTAAGTGCCATTCTCCCTAAGCCCCTTTAACCTAGAAACCGCTTGCCCGATCCGCTCAACGAGGCCAAATCAATCACTCGGCCCGCTGACTTAATCGTCTCTTGTCAGTGGGCACCGCTAACGCGCATTATTTGTTTTTCCTTCAGAGAAGCATTATCCAGTTTCCCTGTTTCTCTGTCCGAATGGCTAGCGGGTTCATCTAAAAACAGGATCTTGGATTCTAAATAACCCTATAATAGCATTACGCTTGAAACCGTTGACCGCGATGTGAACGTTGGCGCACTACGCCAGCTATTTATGGCCATATCCAATTTGGATCAAAGGCAACTCTTCTATCGAATCAGCGATACGCGGTAGCAATTGGCCTACCACTTAGTCCACTCTTGCTGCATGATTAATTGTTAAGGTCATTTCTTTGGTCACTCTGCCGTACAGGGATAACCCATGTTAAATCCTTCACTGACAATTGTCGTGGCCAGCTGCATCGGATTAGCTGCACAAGTATCAGTTGCAGAAACATTGCAAGATATCTATCGCTTGGCACTGCAGAACGAGTACCAACACAAGGCCGACAAAGCTTCGTTCGAGGCTGGCAAGCAATCGAAAGTGATTGGGCGTGCGAACCTGCTGCCGCAGATCAGCGCCAGCGCCAGCTATCTAGACAGTACAAACCAATCTGTGGGCCAAGTGAATTTCGATGAACCACAATCGAAATTCGATGTTGAGAGCGAAACTGAAACTTACTCGGTGACGCTCACCCAGCCGGTGATCAATATGGCTGCATGGTTTAGCTACAAACAGGGAGTCTCACTGAGTGAACAGGCGGCGGCGCAGTTTAACGCCGACCAGCAATCACTGATCATTCGTACCGCAGAGGCCTATTTTAATATATTGAGCGGCATTGATGCTTTAGAAACCTTGCGGGTAGAGGAAAAGGCCATTGAACAACAATTGGATGAAACTCAACAGCGCTTTAAAGTCGGGTTAGGGGCCGTCACGGGGGTACACGAAGCACAGGCCGCCTCTGACGACGCCAATGCAACCACGTTACAGGCCCAGGTCGATCTGAGTATTGCCTTTGACGCCCTGCGTGTGTTCACCGGAAAAAGTATCGACACCGTCTCACCCCTGGTAGACAGCTTCCCGGTTGTTAAACCAGAACCAGCGGCGCGCCACGACTGGGTGGAATTTGCTTTGCGTAACAACCATCGTTTACAGGTCGAAAAACTCAGTGCCGCAGCAGCGCGTCAGAATGCGCGCGCAAGCACCTCTGCCCACCTGCCGACAGTGTCGGCGAACTATTCGTATACCGAGCGCAGCGATACCAATACCGATCTTTTTTTCCCAGGCTCAACGATAAGCAATGACTTAAGAATCAATGAGCAAAAGATCGTTTCTCTTCGATTGGATGTGCCAATATTCAGTGGCATGAGAATTTCCGGCGAGCGCCGCCAGGCGGTAGCGCTACATATGCAAGCTCAAGATATGTACAATCAAGCCCGGCGAGACATCATTCAGGAAGCTCGTTCCCTGCACGAATCGGTAACAGTCGGCGTGGCGCAGGTCAAAACTCGTGAACGAGCCATCACATCGAATGAGAGCGCCCTCGAAGCCACACAAGCTGGTTACAAAGCTGGAACTCGCATTTTGGTCGATGTGTTAGCGGCACAACGTAGCCTTTCCCAGGCACAACGCAACTACTACGACGCTCTCTATCACTACATCCTGAATATGTTGAAGTTGAAGGAAATTGCAGGAACCTTGGCCCCGGAAGATATCTCCCAGTTAAATAGCTGGCTGGACACGCGCAAGCCTGTGTTGCGCAGCAAATTACTCAGTGAAGGGGGCCCGTCGGCACAAGCCTCAGCCAAGCCACAACTGGCAGTAAACAAAGCCAACGCACACCAGAACGCCACCAACACCGTGCCCGAAGTGTCAGCCGCTGATGGCAATGGCAGTGAGGAGGATGCTAGCCCCGCAGCCGCGGCCACTACCACGACGGATGAGCTAGCGTTTACGTTCACCAAAGACTGCTGGGTAGAGGTGTATGACGCGAACAACAAACGCTTGTTTGCGAAAATCAAGAAAGCCGATGACAAGCTGCTACTCAGTGGGAAGTCACCATTTAAGGTGCTGGTGGGTAGCTCGCGTGAAGTGGCGCTGCAGTTTAATGGGCACCCGGTAGAAATTGAAAAAATAGAGCGCAGCTATTCGACGCTATTTAAGGTTGAACGGGCTAACAATGACGCTGCGGGGATGCCCAAGGTCACGACCATACGTCGCAAATAGCCCGAGTTTTTGGGAGATACAACAGCACTCGATCCTACCGTACGTTGGAAAACACCACGCTGGCCAGCCTGCGGCAGATGAACGTACCCTACATCCAGGGTCATTACCTACAATCACCCACCGAGGCGATGGATTACGAATTTGCCGCTATGGCGTAGCGAGTATTTCGCTAATCGTAGCCGTCGTTACTATCGCTGTAGCCGATCAGATACAAAATCCCGTCCAGCCCCAGCGTGGATATGGCATGCTTTGCCGAGCGCCGCACGACAGGCTTGGCGCGAAAAGCGATGCCCAGGCCGGCGATGCCCAGCATCGGCAGGTCGTTGGCGCCATCGCCGACGGCGATCACCTGCTCAAGGCTGATATGCTCCTGGCGCGCGAGATCACGCAGTAGTTGCGCCTTACGCTGGCCGTCGACGATATCGCCTTGCACGCGGCCCGTGATAACGCCGTCTTGCACTTCCAGTTGGTTGGCAAACACATAGTCAATACCGAGCTGTTGCTGCAAATGGCGGCCAAAATAGTCAAAACCACCGGATATTATAGCGGTGCGATAGCCCAATCTTTTTAATGTCGAAAGCAGGCGTTCCGCACCCTCGGTGACCGGCAGGTTGGCAGCGACGCGCTGCAGCACATGGGCGTCCAACCCCTTAAGCAAGGCCACCCGCTGCGCAAAGCTCGCCTTGAAATCCAGCTCTCCCTGCATCGCGCGCTCAGTAATGGCGGCGACTTCGGCACCGACTCCGGCGGCTTTGGCAAGTTCATCGATGACTTCGGTTTCTATCAGGGTCGAGTCCATATCAAACGCGACCAGGCGTCGGTTGCGGCGAAACATCGTGTCTTCCTGATACGCGATGTCAACATCCAGCTCGCTGGCCAATTCGAGCAATTGCCTGCGTACGCTGGCCGCGTCGACAAGCGCGCCGCGCACGGAAAATTCCACACAGGCCATGCTGCGCTGCGGCAACTCGCCAAGCGGCAAACGACCGGAAAGACGGCTGATCTTATCGATATTGAGGCCGTAATTGGCGACGACCGAGGTAATGCACGCTATTTGCTGCGCCGATATTTTGCGCGCCAGCAAAGTGATGATATGCCGCGGTTTGCCTTGTTCGCCCACCCACTCGCCATAGTGGGTATGGCTTATCGGCGTCAGTTTCGCGCTAAGACCAAGCTCATCCGCTTTGCTCATCAGGTGTTTCGCAAGCGCTGAGTCGGTGTCGCAGCTCGCCACCTCGGCCAGAATACCGAGCGCCAGATTATCGTGAATAACAGCCTGCCCTATATCCAGAATATGCACCGAGTGCGCGGCCAAAATAGCGGAAATAGCCGCCGTGAGACCGGGTTTGTCCTCGCCGGCAATGTTGATCAGTACGACTTCTTTCACTTTACCTCGCTTGTGCCGCCGACAACGGGCTCACTATTTTCCCAACATGAGAACCAGGTGCTATTCGTGTGGAATGCGAGTCCAGTATACTTCCCGGCTGAATTTTATTAGTACCCGCTATGCCGTTACCAGCCAATCGCTCCACCCGTATACTCGCCTGGACGGTAATAGCAGCCGCCACTGCCATTAGCGCTTACAGTCTGTGGCAACAGCAGGAATCCACGCAGCGTGATCTGCAACCGGCGAGCCGCATTATAGCCCAGCAGCTCGCGGATGCGGCGGCACCGCTGGTGCTTGATCACGACCCGCTCAGCCTGCAGGCATTGAGCGCCAAGCTCAGCCGACACGATCAAATCAGACACGTCGCGGTCTATGACCTCAACAACAAACTGCTCGCTCAAAGCGGCAAAGCGCGCCTGTCCGGCACCGATGTACTCGCTAATGCGCCGATTACCTTACAGAATCGTGTGCTGGGTTATACTCGGGTAGCACTGCGCAATCGGCACAGCGGTGCATTTTCGGCGACCCAGACCCTGATGTTGCTGTGCCTTGGCAGCGCGTTCGTGTGCCTGCTGCTATTGACGCGGCGGCCGCCCGCTAACGTGGCCGCGGCGCAGTCGAATAAGGCTCCCGCCCCGCATCCGCCGGTGGACCCCGCCACCGTCGACCATGCCGTTGTGGCGGTGGAGTTGTTGCAGTTCCCGACGATGCGCAAGCAGTTGAACGAAGACACACTGTACGAATACATCGCAACTTTCCAGCATTGGTTGCGCCGGGTCGCAGGCCTGTACGACGCTCAAATATCAGTCGCAGACCGCGGTTTTACGCTAACCCTGGAGCACACAGACTGCGAACAACTCGCCACCCAAGCCGTGCAATGCGCCTACACGCTGAATGAAGTGCTAAACGACGCCAACCCGCAACGCAAAAAAGCCGGCGAACTGATATTCGACATGCGCGTCGGCGTGCACATGGCGGCGCGGCGCGGCACCGGTGACGAAGTTCTGCAGCAGCTTTATTTGCAAGAAGCCGAGCGCGCAGCCTGGCACGCCTGCGACGGTAAAGCGAGTGGCACCATCAGCCTGACACACAGCTTGTCGAAGCTGCAATGCGCCAAGGCCATGCAACTGCAAGACAATAACAACGATGATTCGATGCAACTGGTTGATCTGGTCGACCCGGTCAAACTCAAGCTCGGCGAGCAGATTAGGCAAGTACTGCAACATTCACGGGAACTTCAAGACTCAACATCCACATAATCGACTTTCTGAAAACCACGTGGCAGCTTGTTGCCACGCCGGCCGCGCTCACCGCGGTAGTGTTCAAGATCCGCAAGTTTTAGTCGCAGGTGGCGTTTGCCGGCGTACACGCGCAGCACATCTTTGTCGCCCAATACCTTAAGCCCCAGCAGGTACTCTTCTCGCGCCTGCAATCTGGCAGTGGGAATACCGATGATTTTGTTGCCCTTGCCACGCGCCAAGCTGGGCAGCTCGGCGACCGGAAACGCCAGCATGCGCCCTTCGTTGCTAACGGCCACCAACGTGCCAGAACCTTGAGTGTTAATCGCCGCCGGCATCAACGGTCGCGCTGCTTTGGGTAATCTCAACACGACTTTGCCGCTGCGGTTTTTGGTCTGCAAATCGCCAAGCCGCGCCACGAAACCGTAGCCGGCATCCGACGCGATAACATACAGGGCGTCATCTTCGCCCATCATGCCACCGAAAAAGCTCGCACCCGACGGCGGGTTGACACGGCCGCTGAGCGGTTCGCCCCGGCCACGCGCCGACGGCAGGTTATGCGCCGCCACGGTATAAGCACGGCCGGTCGAGTCAAGCACAATCACCGGTTGATTGCTGCGCCCGCGTACCGCAAACAAGAACGCATCACCCGACTTGTAACTCAGGCTGGCAGGATTAAGCTCATGGCCTTTAGCGGCGCGAATCCAGCCCTTGTCCGACATCACGACTGTGATCGGCTCGGTGGTCATTAGCTCCATGGCGCTGAACGCTCTGGCTTCCACGCGCTGCTGCAGCGGCGAACGGCGCGCATCACCGAACTTTTCGGCAATGACTTGCAGTTCTTTTTTAAGCAAGGTCTTCATGCGCGCCTTGGAGCCGAGGGTTTTTTCCAGCGCGTCACGCTCGACGGCCAGTTCTTTTTGCTCGGTTTTGATTTTGATTTCTTCCAGCTTGGCAAGCTGCCGCAGTTTTATTTCAAGGATCGATTCAGCTTGCACGGCGCTGAGCTTGAAGCGCTTCATCATCACCTGTTTGGGTTTATCCTCAGTGCGAATGATGTGAATGACTTCATCGATATTCAAAAAAGCGACCAGTAAGCCTTGCAAAATATGCAGCCGCTTGATGATTTTTTCCAGCCGGTATTGCAGCCGGCGGCGCACCGTGTCGGTGCGGAAATCCAGCCATTCCTGCAGAATAGTGCGCAGGTTTTTCACCGCCGGCCGACCATCAGCGCCGATCATATTCATATTGATGCGGTAGTTTTTTTCCAGATCGGTCGTCGCAAACAGGTGCGCCATTACGGCGTCGGTATCGACCCGGTTCGAGCGCAGCACAATCACCAGGCGCACCGGGTTTTCATGATCGGATTCATCGCGCAGGTCGGCCACCATCGGCAATTTTTTAGCCTGCATTTGCTGGCCGATTTGTTCCAGAATCTTTGCCCCCGACGCTTGATGCGGCAACGCCGTGACCACAATGTCCCCTCGCTCAAGCTCAAATACAGCGCGCATTTTCAGGCTACCCTTACCCTTTTCATACATCTGTAGAATTTCTTTACGCGGCGTAATGATCTCAGCCCGAGTAGGAAAATCCGGCGCCAGCACGTGTTCGCCCAGTTGTGCGGTCGTCGCCTTCGGCGAGACTAACAGGTGTATGCAGGCGCTAAGTATCTCGCGCACATTATGTGGCGGTATATCGGTCGCCATACCGACGGCAATACCGGTTACGCCATTGAGCAAAATATGCGGCACCTGCGACGGTAATACTGCCGGCTCTTCTAAGGTACCGTCAAAATTGGGCACCCAGTCCACCGTGCCCTGCCCTAGCTCGCCGAGCAACAAGTCGGCAAATGCAGTCAGGCGCGATTCGGTATAGCGCATCGCCGCGAATGATTTCGGGTCGTCAGACGAGCCCCAGTTACCCTGCCCATCGACCAGGGGATAACGAAAAGAGAACGGCTGCGCCATCAGCACCATGGCTTCGTAGCAGGCGCTGTCGCCGTGCGGGTGAAACTTGCCGAGCACATCGCCGATCGTGCGCGCCGATTTTTTAAACTTGGCGCTGGCTTTCAACCCCAGCTCTGACATCGCGTAAATAATACGGCGCTGCACTGGCTTCAGGCCATCGCCGAGATGCGGCAAGGCGCGGTCCAGAATCACGTACATAGAGTAGTCGAGGTAGGCCTTCTCGGTGTACTGTTTTAACGAGACGACTTCGGTGGCTAACGGTTCAATCATGGGGCAAGAACTCTGCGTTGTGGTTCAAATAGGATGTCGTGTTTACACTTCCGCCAGGTTGCCGTATTTCTCCAGCCAGATCTTGCGGTCGGGCGCGCGCTTCTTGGCCAGTAACATATCCAGCAGTTTTTCACTACCGTCACCCGCTTCGATTTGCAGCTGCACAAGGCGGCGGGTGTCCGGGTCCATGGTTGTTTCGCGCAGCTGCAGCGGGTTCATTTCGCCCAGCCCTTTGAAACGCTGCACCGATACCTTGCCTTTTTTCTTCTCCGCCTGTATATGATCGAGAATACCTTGTCGCTCGGCTTCGTCGAGGGCGTAAAACACTTCCTGGCCAACGTCGATGCGAAACAGCGGCGGCATGGCAACGTGCACATGGCCGGCCTCAACCAGCGGGCGAAAATGCCGTAAGAACAAGGCGCACAGAAGCGTGGCAATATGCAGCCCGTCGGAGTCGGCGTCGGCCAAAATACATATCTTGCCGTAGCGCAAGCCGGTCAGGTTATTTGACGCAGGGTCTACGCCGAGGGCAACCGCAATATTATTGATTTCCTGCGACGCGAGTACCTCGTTGGAGTCGACCTCCCAGACATTCATGATTTTGCCCTTCAACGGCATAATCGCCTGAAACTCGCGGTTGCGCGCCTGCTTGGCCGAACCGCCGGCGGAGTCGCCTTCGACCAAAAACAGCTCGGTACGATCCAGGTCCTGGCTGGAGCAGTCCGCCAACTTACCCGGCAGGGCCGGCCCACTGGCAATTTTCTTGCGCGCGACTTTTTTGCTGCTGCGCAACCGCGCCTGCGCGGAGAAGATAGCCAGCTGCGCCAACTGGTCGGCTTCTTCGGTGTGCTGATTTAGCCACAAACCGAACGCATCCCTGGCGACGTTGGAAATAAACGCGGCGCACTCGCGTGACGACAGGCGTTCCTTGGTTTGACCAGAGAACTGCGGGTCATTGAGTTTGGCCGACAACACATAGCTGCAACGCTCCCAAATGTCATCGGGGCTGAGTTTGATACCGCGCGGCAACAGGTTTCTGAGCTCGCAAAACTCGCGCAGCGCCTCCAGCAAGCCACTGCGTAAACCGTTAACATGGGTGCCGCCCTGCACCGTGGGAATTAAATTGACATAGCTCTCGGTAATCAGTTCGCCGCCATCGGGCAACCATTGCACGGCCCAGTCGACCGCTTCGTTGCGGCCTGGAAAGCTGCCCACAAACGGCTGCGCCGGCAATACCTCGAAACCCCGGGTGGCCTCGGTGAGGTAATCGGTCAGGCCATCCTCAAAATACCATTCTTGCTTGTCACCGCTTTTTTGTTGCAAAAAGGTGACCTTGAGGCCGGGGCATAAAACCGCCTTGGCACGCAGTACATGCAACAGGCGCGGAATGGAAAATTTCACCGAATCAAAAAACTGCGGGTCAGGCAGGAAACTGACCTTGGTGCCGGTATTGCGCCGCCCAACACTACCAACAACTTCCAGCTCGCCGACGCACTCGCCGTCGACGAATGAGATATGGTAAACATTACTATCGCGGCGAATTTCAACTTCAAGATGCTGCGATAACGCATTGACGACCGACACACCAACGCCATGCAAGCCGCCGGAGAACTGATAGTGCTCGTTGGAAAATTTACCGCCGGCATGCAAGCGCGTGAGAATCACTTCCACGCCCGGCACGCCCTCCTCGGGATGTATATCCACCGGCATGCCGCGACCGTCGTCGGTCACTTCCAGCCAGCCGTCTTTGCGCAGCACAACATCAATTTTTTTGGCGTGACCCGCCAGCGCCTCATCAACGCTGTTGTCAACAACCTCCTGCGCCAAATGATTCGGGCGGCTAGTGTCAGTATACATGCCCGGGCGTTTGCGCACCGGCTCCAGGCCGGTTAAGACTTCGATCGATTCAGCGGTATATTTGTTCATAGAGCTTATGTAAGAGCGCGATGTCCTGCTGCGCAGGAGTTGCGGTTTCTAGGATCATGGGTTAGTGTTGGCGCGGTATTGTAGTGCATGCATCGTGGATCGACTATTGCTAACGAGCAAGCGAGGGGGTAACTGTCATTAGCACGGACTCGAATGGCGCAGACTTAAGCCCGATCGAAACGGCGGAGCACAGGCTCTTTAATGATGCGAAACCCGGCAGTCAGTAACCCGTGGATTGCAGGTCAACGTCGAGCCCTGCACCCTCGACCCGCCGCACTTCGGTTTCGAGGCGCCCGTCGGCATGCAATTCCAGCCAACGATAACCGGGCGCTTGATCGTCGACTTTAAAGTGATCGCTGCCCGGCGCAAATTGCACGCAGGTCGACGGCGCAGCCATAAAGCGTACCGCGTCACGCTGCTGCTCAAATTGCTGATGTACGTGCCCCCATACCACGCCGCGCACGGTATCAAAGCTTTTGATTATCTGCAGCAATTCGTCGGCGTTGGCGATTTGTTGTTCGTCCAACCACCGACAACCCACCGGAACCGGCTGGTGATGCAGGCAAATCAGGCTGAACATATGCTGTCGCTGCTGCAAACATAGGCGCAAAAACTCCAGCTCGGCGCGTGCAATCACGCCACCGACCGCGCCCGGCATGGTAGTATCAAGCATAATAATTTGCCACGCGCCAACCAGCGCACGGCGCCCCAGCTCGGGACCAAACCCAATCACCGAGCGCATCCGATCAATAACGTCGTGATTGCCATTGAGCCAGAGTTGAGGTTGCGCAAAACGCGCGAGTTTGGATTGCAGGCGTTCATAGGCAGCGCGGCTGCCGTTGTCGGCAATATCGCCGGTGACCAGGATGATGTCGGGCGCTGGCGTGCACTGCTCGACGGACTGCAATACATAATCCAGACTGCGGTCGGTTTCCATATCCAGCAAGGTAGACTTGGCATGTTCGCCCAGGTGGGTATCGGTAATCTGCGCGACGCGTACCGGCCGGCCGGGATCGTCGAGCTCTATTTGCAAAACCGCGCGCTCGCTAACCCGTCACTGGCTCGAGCACACGGCCATGCTGCAGACAGAGCGCCAACCACTCACCGAGAAATTTGTTTAGCTGCGCTTTCTCATCCGGTTGATACATATTTTTATTCGGGTAGTTATATTTAGGGTGCAAGTTACGATGTTTGTCGCAGGCCACGATTTCTGCCATTTTCGCATCATGGTAGACACGAACCTGCAGCTCCGGCCCTGTTAACCACGGCAGCAGCATGTCTTGCTGCTGGATAAGCATCGACGTCGTATACGGGTTGCGCTCCTGCACCATTATTTGCACCAAACAACTGTCGAAACCGCACAACTCCAATGCAAACTCGCAGCGATCCCAGACTTTCCATTCGGGAAACAACTTCATCAGGCGCAGGTAGTTAATCTCACACTCTGCCTGCATTCCTGCCAGATCGGTAATGACTCGTTTACGCCGCATATTGTGCTGCCGCCAAAATCTCGTTATTAGTTTACCAGCTTCAGCGCGCCAAGCGAGTACATTTTGGCGCGACACTATTTGCCGCGATGACGCAAGTAAACAGATCACAACTACACAACGTCGGCGTGCAACCATCGCGGTTCGTTCAATTTTTAGGCCATTCCCCACCAACAACGGTTAATTCCAGGCAATGCATGCGTTAGCTGCAGACATTTTGCTAGAATGCTGCTGGTACAATTTTGACAACCATCCTCCCCAAGGAAATCGTATGCAAAGGCCTGTTTGCTGCCTCACAGTAACCCGTGCGTTGTGCATTTTAATCGGCCTGACGCCACTGTTTTTGCGCGCCGATACGCTGGCGGACATCTACGAGCTAGCGCTCAAAAATGATGCGCAACTGAAGGTGGCAGAAGCGAGTTATAAAGCGGGGCGGGAAAGTAAAGTGCAAGGTCGCTCGGCGTTGTTGCCGAGTGTTGTCGCGACCGGCGAATACGCATCTACCGATATTGATACTGAAAGCATTCAAACCCAGTTTGATGACGTAAACCAGGAGTTCTTCCCTTTCCCCTTAACTGCAAATAACGATACCGACAAGAAAGGTTATAGCATTAGCCTGCAGCAAAACCTGTTTAACCTGCCGGCATGGTTTAGTTTCAAGCAGGGCAAAGAGCTTTCCAAACAAGCCAAAGCGCAATTTTCGGCCGACCAACAAGCCTTGATAGTACGGGTGGCCGAAGCCTATTTTAACGTGCTGCGCGCCGCCGATAATTTGCAAACTGCCGACGCCGAGGTCGAGGCGCTGCAACGCCAGCTGGAACAAACCCAGCAGCGCTTCGAAGTCGGCCTAATCGCGATCACCGAAGTGCACGAAGCACGTGCTGTGTATGATTCGGCGGCGGTCACACAGCTAGAAGCCGACGGCCAGCTGGGCATTTCCTATGAGGCGTTGACTGTGCTGACGGGAGAGCCGCACAGCAACCTGTGGCAACTGGATGAAAAGTTCCCCGTTACCAAACCCGCACCGGCCAAACGCGCCGATTGGGTTGACTTTGCCTTGCAACATAATTTTCTGCTGCAGGCCTCCGAGTACGCGGCCGAAGCCTCGCATCAAAATGCAAAATCGAAAAAGTCCGAGCATTTACCCAAACTTACCGGTAGTTACACCTATCAAGATAATACCGAAGACGGCGATACAAATGTGAAAAATATAGGCCAGGTATTTCCTGTGGATACGAAGACCGACGGCAACACGCTATCGCTCAACCTGGAGCTACCGCTGTATACGGGCGGCTTTACGAGTTCCGCGCGCCGCCAGGCGTACCAGGAGTATATTCAGGCGCGCGAAACCCTGATCAATACCCAGCGTAATACCGTGCAAGGTACGCGCTCGCTGCATTTAACGGTGGTCACCGATGTCGGCAAGGTGAAGGCGCGCAACCTGGCGATCACTTCCTCGCAGAGCGCGCTTGATGCCACCCAGGCCGGCTACGAGGTCGGCACGCGCAATATTGTCGACGTGTTGGAGTCGCAGCGGTTTTTGTACCGTGCGCTGTTTGACTATTCGAACGCACGGTACGACTACGTGATCAATATGCTGAAACTAAAAGAGCAAGCCGGCATATTGTCGCCCGAAGATATCTATACGCTGAACAAGTGGTTACAACAGCCTAAGCCGGCTAGCGCCAAAAAGCAGCCGTCCCGCAACTAGTTCAAATAGCGCTGCACGACTTCAAACTGCCGCTGCAGCGCGCCGCGATTGCGCTCCACGACCTGCCTGTTAGTGTCAGCGGCCTGCTGACGCAATGCTTCATCTGTTAACAAGCGCGCAATCTGCGTGACGAGTTGATGTTCGTCTCGCACGATGGTCAAACCGCCCTGCTCGACCAGCGCGCGCGCAACATCGGTAAAATTAAACAGCTCTGGCCCGCACATAACCGGCAAACCCCAGGCCGCCGGTTCAATCATATTGTGGCCGCCGGTAGGAACGAGGCTGCCGCCGACGAAGGCAATATCGCAGGCACCGAATAGCAGGCTTAACTCGCCCATGCTATCGACCAGCAGAATGCGGGTGGCTTTATCCAATGCCTTAACCTTACTGCGCCGCTGCACGGGTATTGCCGAGGCTTCGCACAAAGCGTAAACCGCGTCGAAACGCTCGGGATGCCGTGGCACGATCACCAATAACAAATCGGGAAACTGCTGCAATAGTTGCTGCTGCGCGGCCAACACAATAGCGTCTTCACCATGATGCGTGCTGGCGGCGATCCATATGTGGCGCTGCTCGCCGGCCGACCATTGCATCCGCACTTGCTGCGCTTGCGCGCGCATAGCTTGGTCGAAGTCCACATCAAACTTCATGCTGCCGGTAATCGCCACTCTGTCGCCAGCCAGACCCAGACGGGTAAATCGCTCGGCATCGCGGGCGTTTTGCGCGCAGACAAAAGTCAAGTTGCGCAGCATGGCGCGCGTCAATCGGCCCAGGCGGGCATAGCCCTGCGCCGAGTTCTGCGACAGGCGCGCGTTCATTAACAAAACCGGCATGCCGCGCTGCGCACTGTTGTGTAAAATATTTGGCCACAACTCGGTCTCGATGATAAGCAGCAGATCAGGACGCATCGCCGCCAGAAAGCGACGCACCGCGAACGGCAAATCGTAAGGCGCATAAACGTGCGTGACCGAGTCACCGAAACTGCGCCGCACCTGCGCCGAACCGGTAGGGGTCATGGTCGTCAGCAAAATCCGCCGCCGCGGATACGCGGCCTGCAACTTCTTGACCAAGGGCACCGCCGCCAGCGTTTCACCCACTGACACCGCATGCACCCAAATGCCGCCCGCTTGTTGTGCCGGTAAACGCAAACCAAAACGCTCACCGATACGGCGACGATAGTCCGGCGCTTTGCGCGCGCGCCACAGCAGGCGCAGCAGAATCAGCGGTATACCCAGGTAAAGCAGCAGGCTATAAAGACGGCGTGACATAGGTGGGCAGTTAAGATGTTCCGGTTATGACGGCGCGACGCTATACTGCGCGGGATGCAAGTAAACTCTTTACGCACCGATATTATCATCTTTGGTGGCGGCATTGCGGGACTGTGGTTACTCAACCGGCTGACTGCTGCAGGCTATGCGGTGCTGCTGTTCGAAAGCGATGCACTGGGGCGAGGCCAAACGCTGGCGTCGCAGGGCATGGTGCATGGCGGCATTAAATATGCGCTGGGCGGCGCCTTGAGCGGCGCGTCTGAAACCATCGGCGCCATGCCGGCGCGCTGGCGTAAGTGCCTGGCCGGGGATGACGCAGTCGACCTCAGCAAGGTGCGCGTGCTTTCGGACTGCTTTTATCTATGGTCCGGTGCTTCGATGACATCGAAGTTCACAGCGTTTGCGGCCAGCAAGGCCCTGCGCGGCCGCATTCAACGCTTAGCCACAGCAGACTGGCCAACGGTTTTTCAAGACCCTCAATTCAAGGGTCACGTCTACCGCCTGCACGACCCGGTACTCGACACCACATCGCTGCTTGAGCAACTGGCGGCAGCGCACCGCGAGCGTATTTTTAACATCGACTGGACCCACGCCAGCTTGCAAGGTGACCCCTCCACCCAACAGCTGCAAAGCCTGCGCATCGAAACCAGTGGCAGCAACATAGAACTAACAGCCCGGCTGTTTATCGCCGCCGGCGGCGAAGGCAATGCGCAGATTGTCGCCGCTGCTGGGCTCGAACAACCAACAATGCAACGCCGCCCGTTACACCAGGTCGCGTTAACGCGGCTCGGCCTGCCGCCTTTGTATGCGCATGCACTGGGCAGCAAGTCATCACCACGGGTGACCATATCAACGCATTTTACCGGCAGCGGCCTGCCGCTATGGTATTTGGGCGGCGATCTCGCCACCGACGGTGTCGAGCGCAGTGCGCAGCAGCAAATCGCCTTCGCACAACAAGAGCTGGCCAGCCTGTTGCCGTGGGTCGATTTGCGCGACGCTGACTGGCGCGCATTCCGCATTAACCGCGCCGAACCCCGGCAAACCCAATTAATAAAGCCCGACGATGCCTTCGCCGAGTTCGCACCCGCGTGCACCAACCTGCTGGTATGCTGGCCCATCAAACTGACGCTGGCGCCACGCCTGGGTGATGTTGCGACCGACAAAGTCACGCAATCGGGCGTACGACCGCGGCAGGGAGACGGCGATGCGGCCGCCGCGCTGGCAAAAATCCTGCCGCATGCCGCAATAGCCCCCTCGGTTTGGGACGAGCTGTTCGCATGCTAACGCGCACCCTCGGCGCCACCGGCATAGCGGTCTCGCCGCTTGGTCTCGGCACCGTCAAGCTGGGCCGCGATCAAGCCGTGAAGTACCCGGCGGCATTCGTCATTCCGGACGACAAAGCCGCGCGCAAGCTGTTGCGCTGCGCCCGTGAACTGGGCATCAATTTACTCGATACTGCGCCGGCCTACGGCAACAGCGAGCAACGTCTGGGCGAGCTGCTCAAGGGAGAAACGCAGGACTGGGTGATTTGCAGCAAGGTGGGCGAAGAGTTTGTCGACGGCCGGTCGCACTTCGATTTCACACCGGAACATACCCGCGCCAGTGTCACGCGCAGCTTGCAGCGTTTGCGGCGCGACTACCTCGATATTGTACTAGTACACTCGGACGGCAACGACGTGCAAATCGTCGAGCAATGCGGCACGCTGGAGGTGCTGTCAGACCTGAAGCAGCAGGGCTTGATTCGTGCGTTTGGTTTTTCCGGCAAAACACTGGAGGGCGGCTTGCGGGCAGCCGAACAGGCGGATGTGATGATGGTGACATATAACCGTGAATACCGCGCTGAAGCCGCGCTGTTAGACTATTGCGCCGCGCATAACAAAGGCGTGCTCATAAAAAAAGCCTTGGCCAGCGGTCATATCGGCGATGACGTCGGCACCAGCTTACGCTTTGCCTTACAACACGCGGCGACCAGCAGCGTGATCGTTGGCACGATTAACCCCGAGCATTTAGCCAACAACGTTGCAGCAGTTACGGACTGTTAATTGTAGCAACATGCAACAATCAATGGCGTATGACTCGAGTGATTATGCTTCCGAAAAACTTGCTGGCGCGGCACCGCAGGATCAGCAAGATACGCTTGTTACACCCCATACAGAGTGCCTGCGATTAGGCAAGCAGAGGCACGCTCGTTTATATTTGCAGGTATCCATTGAGCTTCTCCTCCAAAACCCCACGTGCGTCCAGCATAAATTCGCAAATTTCACGCGCTGCGCCTTTGCCGCCGGCAGCGCTGGTCGTCCAATGAGCGTGACGCTTGACCATGGCGTGGGCATCGTTGACGGCTATGGCCAACCCCACCTGGATCATGACAGGCAGATCGACGATGTCGTCCCCAACATAGGCGACAACATCCGGCGTTAGACCGGTTTCTTCCAGCAACTGGCGGAATGCGGGGCGCTTATCACGATGGCCTTGCATGACGATATCGATATCAAGATCGCGGGCGCGGTGGCGTACTACCTCGGAGGTACGGCCGGTAATAATGGCGGATTTGACGCCATCCTCGTGCAGCATGCGGATGCCATGCCCATCCCTGGAATTGAACGCTTTGTACTCCTGACCATCGTCGCCGATAAACAGTGATCCATCGGTGAGCACACCGTCGACATCAAATACGACCAGCTCGATTCTTTTTGCAATTTGTTGCAGAGTTTCCACTTATCGACTCCAAATACTAAACGACGCCTGTGCGTAACAAGTCGTGCATGCTCACCGCACCTATTACCTGGTTTTTATCGCCCACGACGGGGTAGTCCGAAAATTGCTTTTTCTTCCAGTTGGTTGAGCGCATCTACCGCCAGGGCCGCCTTGCCGGTGGATTGGCAGGGTGAAGTCATTATGTCATCGATTACGGCCGTGAATCAATGGAATCAATGGGGTCAGACTCGATTGATTCACGTTCCGAAAAGCAGTAACCTTCCTTACCACTAACAACTCCCCGTTTTTGCCATGGCACGCCTCCCACGCTTTGTGATTGCCGGTCACCCTCAACATGTGATTATCCGTGGCAATAACCGTGAGTCCATTTTCTATGCGGATGAAGACTACCGGTTTTACCTGAAAAAACTCAAACAGGCCTGTGATAAACATCAATGCGATGTGCATGCCTATGTGTTGATGACCAATCATGTGCATCTTCTGTTGACCCCGCGTACCACGCAAGGCATCAGCAAAGCAATGCAGATGCTCGGCCGTTACTATGTGCAGTATTTCAATAACACTTGCCAGCGCACTGGCACTTTATGGGAAGGGCGTTACAAAGCCACCTTGATCGATTCGGAGCGATACCTGCTGACCTGCTATCGCTATATTGAACTGAACCCGGTGCGGGCAGAAGGAATGGCAAACCATCCCTCGGAATACCGGTGGTCCAGTTACCACTACAATGCCCTGGGCCAGGAAGATACGCTTGTTTCGCCCCATACGGAGTACCTGCGATTAGGTAAGCAGGCAGCGCGGCGTCAACAAGCATACCGGGCATTATTTAAATCACGTATCGCGCAGCGAACACTGGCCGAGATACGGCAAGCCACTAACAAAGCCTGGGTGTTGGGCAGCGGCCATTTTAAAGACAAGATTGAGCAACAACTGGGTCGCAGAGCCGCGCCTGTTGCTAGAGGTGGCGACAGGAAATCTAAAACGTACCAGAAAACCAGAATCAATGGAGTCTGACCCCATTGATTCTGCGCGCCGTAATATTAGGAGAACTTAAAGCAATATGACTGATACAAAATATAAAAGAAAACCCCCTTCAAAGCAACGGGAGCACACACGCCGATCACTGCTGAAGCATTCAACTGCAGGACTTGCAAAAACAATCGTTATGGCATCTGTTCCTGCAGCAACCCTGCTCGGCTCTTCCGAAGTGAAAGCAAGTTATCGGGGCATTAGTCGAGCACACCATGCCAGGCTAGTCAGGATAAAAGCCGCGAAACTGGATTTTAGACTTGCGCAAAGTTTGCCAAGGCAACGCTCAAATAATGACGATCATCGTTACCGCAATCAAAATTACTACGGCAGCAGCACCAAAGCTTTACCACACAACCAATATGGTGAAGTTGTTGCCGCAGAATATCGCAGGCTAAAGAGAGCTTTAAGAACGCAGCGTCAATCAGACTTCGATGCAATTAATCTTGCACCTGAGGCGACGAGGAAGTTAGCCAATCCACAAGGTTGTTATCGTTTTCCATTGTCAGGCACTGATGGCCAAGCAACAAGAATGCCAGAAGCGCCTACTTTTCGCAGCAAAAAAACCGCAGCCGAAATGGGAGAACTTTACTGGTTGGCGTTAACCAGGGATATAGATTTTAATGACTACAGTTTAAGTACTGAAATAGCAGATGCACTTGCTGATTTGAATTATTTCTCGGAAACGGTTGGCCCAAAACAAGCGGGGCACGTTACCCTTGAGACAATTTTCCGAGGTGAAACTCCAGGGGATATCACTGGCAACTATATTAGTCAGTTCTTGATAAAAGATGTGCCGTATGGACCCAGCCGGATTGAGCAAAAATACAATTCAAATGCAGCTGGCGCCAATTTTATGATTGATAATACCTCATGGCTTGCCGTTCAAAATGGAGCAGTGACCGAAGTCGCATCTATCGATCCCGCGGGTCGACGATACATCCATAATAGTCGCACATTAGGCGCATACGTCCACGGTGACGCACTGTTTCAGGCTTATTTTAATGCTGCGCTCATTATTCTTGGCTTCGGCGGGCCATTTGATTACAACAATCCATATTTTAGCTTGCCAAACGAAGAAGCGTTTACAACTTTTGGTGGCCCAATGGTTTTTGATATGCTGACACAGGCAGCAAATTTGAGCCTACAGGGTGCGTGGCATCACAAATGGCAGGTACATCGTCGTTTACGCCCAGAGGAGTTTGGTGGTCGCATTCATCATGAAATTATTAATCATCGTGGTTACGAAATACACTCGGAAATTCTGAACTCCGCTGCAGTTTCGCGGGTTTCTTCAAGTACAGGGAGCTACTTCCTGCCTATGTCTTACGTTGAAGGTTCGCCAATACATCCATCGTATCCTGCCGGCCATGCTACCATTGCCGGTGCTTGCACAACCGTATTGAAAGCATTATTTGACGAATCAGCCTTAATTTCTAGCCCAGAAGAAATTACTACTGCGGGTACGATTAAACAGGCATACACGGGAAGTGATGCGCTAACACTGGGTGGCGAACTTAACAAATTGGCTGCAAATGTTTCGCTGGGTCGTGACGCGGCAGGCCTACATTACCGCTCCGATGGTATAAATGGCCTGACTGTGGGTGAGCAGCAAGCGATTGGCCTGCTAAGAGACTACTCTATAGCCGTTCATGAGCAATTCAATGGATTCCAATTTACTAAATTTGATGGAACGCCCGTTCTTATCAGAGGCGGCGAGATATTTTCGTAGATTCGTTTGATACGCGAAGCCACCAACAAAGCCCGGGTGTTGGGCTGCCGCCATTTTAAAGACAAGATTGAGCAACAACTCGGTTACGGGGCCGCGCCTGCTGCTAGCCCACTGTAACGAATAAACTGCACACTCGAGGTGTGCGACAGGAAATCTGAAGCTTACCAGAAAACAAAAATCAATCGAATCTAACCCTTTTGATTTAGTACGACACTCAATTGACGGCGCTTCTTCGCCCTCGACGGCATGCAAATCTGCGCGCAAGGCGTGGCTGTAAAACATACCAACACTTGGATAGCTGCATTCAGGTGTCATCCCCCCCAGTTTCATATTTCTGTAACAAAGACAGGCTATCGTGCTCCTTCTGGATTTTAATCTACCAGTTTAGCAGCACTCCTTTTTAAAAGAATAAACACTACCTATAGAGAAACAACCTTAGGAAGATGAATATGCCGACGTCCGCAGCCCATATACCTCATGCTATGCAATCAGACCAAGTTGAATCCGGTGGCAACTGGACCAAGTGGCTAATGATTGTCGGTCTGGTCTATCTGTTACTAGTAGCCGTTTCGCTGATCGGCGGCGGCTTCAAGATCACAGCCGGAGATCAAGCCAAGGAGCTTTTTGCTTTTGCCAGCAATCCCGTAGCGGGCCTGGTAGTTGGGGTTGTGGCCACAGCACTGATACAGTCTTCCAGTACAGTGACCGCCATAATAGTTGGCCTGGTGGCTGGTGGCCTCCCTGTCGTGATTGCCATCCCTATGGTAATGGGCGCCAATATCGGTACCACCATAACCAATACCATCGTCAGCCTGGGTCATGTTCGACAGGGAGAGGAGTTCCGGCGCGCCTTTGCGGCGGCGACGATCCATGACTTCTTCAATTTGTTAAGCGTCGTCATCTTCCTGCCGCTTGAAGTCACTTTTGGCTTGCTGGAAAAAGCGGGCGCTTATCTCTCCTCGTTAATCGTCGGCGGAGAATCCGTGTCCATGAAGGGCTTTAACTTTATCAAGCCGCTAGTAAAACCCCCGATTGAATTTATCGAGAAAACAATTTTATCGTCGCTTCCAG
>CAZJDL010000078.1:0-20089 GCA_964544755.1 uncultured Pseudomonadales bacterium
CTAACATCACTTATAAAATTCTGTTCAACGACGCTGTTGCGATGACCGGAGGGCAGCCGGTGGACGGTACTATTTCTGTGCCCGCCATTGCCAACCAGGTGCGAGCGGAAGGCGTGGTGCGTATCGCCGTGGTGAGTGACGAGCCGGAAAAATATCGCGATAAATCGCTGTTTCCTACGGCTACCACGTTCCATCACCGCGATGATATGGATGCCGTGCAGCGCGAGCTGCGCGAGATACAAGGCGTCTCGGTGCTGATCTACGACCAGACGTGTGCCGCGGAAAAGCGCCGGTTGCGTAAGCGCAATGCCTACCCCGACCCGGCAAAGCGGGTGTTTATCAACGAGCTGGTCTGTGAAGGGTGTGGCGACTGTAGCGAGCAATCCAACTGTTTGTCGATCTATCCGATCGATACCGAATTCGGCCGCAAGCGCAAAATCGATCAGTCTTCCTGCAATAAAGACTTCTCCTGCATCAAAGGCTTTTGCCCCAGCTTTGTGACCGTGGAAGGGGGCGAACTGCGGCGGCCCGATGCGCTAACACTGGCTAACGACTTTGATGCTCATGTTGCGCAAATGCTAGATCCGCAGCTCAAGCCACTGGTCAGCACTTACGATCTTCTGGTGGGTGGTGTGGGCGGCACCGGCGTGGTGACGGTCGGTGCGCTGATTACCATGGCCGCCCACCTCGAAGGCAAGGGCGCGTCGGTGCTCGATTTTACCGGTTTCGCCCAGAAGGGTGGCACGGTATTGAGTTATGTGCGCCTGGGAGATTGCCCCGCCGCGCTAAATCAGGTGCGGATCGACCACGGCATGGCCGACACGCTGATTGCCTGCGACATTGTGGTCGGTACGGATCCGCGCGCGATTAACGTACTGCGCCATGGCTACACGCGCATTATCGTCAATGCGGCGGAAATACCGAGCGGTGATTTTGTGCTTGACCGCAATGCCGATATGGCCACCGGTCAACGCGTCGCGCTGTTACAACGGGCGGTCGGCACCGACAGGGTAGACAGCATCGCGGCCAACACCATCGCCGAAAAACTGCTGGGCCATAGCGTGTATTCCAATGTGTTTTTACTCGGCTTTGCCTGGCAAAAAGGTTTGGTGCCACTGTCTCATGCGGCGCTGCTGCGCGCGATTGAACTCAATGCAGTGGCCGTTGAGGCAAACAAACAGGCTTTTGTCTGGGGTCGCCTCGCCGCGGCGGAACCCGATTACGTGGCCCGCCATAGCGGGTCGGAGCAAGCCGTTGGATCGGCGCCCGATCTGGAACAACTGGTGGCCCGCCGTTGTTCCTTTTTAGAGGGTTATCAGGACGCCGATTACGCGACGCGTTACGAGAAATTTGTCAAGCAAGTTACCGCTGTGGAAAACAGTCTTGGCATTGACGACAATCGCCTTGCGACAGCGGTAGCAACATACCTCTTCAAGTTGATGGCTTACAAGGACGAGTACGAAGTCGCCAGATTGTATACTGAAGGCACATTCAAGCAAAAGATTCAGACTACGTTTAGCGGCGACTACCGGCTGACGTTTCATATGGCGCCGCCGCTGCTGGCCCGTAAAAAGGATCATCTGGGTAGGCCGCAGAAGATCACACTTGGCCCGTGGATGCTACCGTTGTTTAAATGGCTCGCCAAGGGTAAAGCGATACGCGGTAAGCGGTTTGACCCGTTTGGTTGGTCGCTGGAACGCAAAATCGAGCGCCAACTGGTGGCAGACTACAAGCAAACGCTGAGCGAAATGCTACCGGGCCTTAACCAGCAGAACCACGCAATTGCGATTACCATTGCCAGCATGCCGGATCAGATTCGCGGCTACGGCCCGGTGAAGGACAAGTCTATTGCAGAAGCGCAACGGCGTAACACAGAACTAGTGGCCGAATTTCGTCGTCTAACGGGTTCGGTTGCGGTCGTTGCAGCGGCCTGAAACGACCGTTGTACAAGTCAAAAGTGAGTTAAAGAAAGGACAAGCCATGTTTGAAGATTTACCGAATCTCCCCCAAGACCCCATCCTTGGATTAATGGCCGCTTTCAGGGCGGACTCTCATCCAAACAAGATCGACCTGGGAGTCGGCGTCTACCGCAACGAAGCTGGTGAGACGCCGGTGTTGCGCGCGGTGAAAGAAGCCGAGCGTCGTCTGGAACTAAGCGAGGATACCAAAGCCTACTTGCCGCAGATGGGCGATCCCACCTTTAATCGTACGATTGTCGACTTGCTGTTTGGCGCAGACCACCTCGCGGTTGTTGAACAACGGGTACGCTGTGTACAAACCCCTGGTGGCTGCGGGGCGTTGCGCATCGGCGCCGAAGTGATCAAACGCAGCTGCCCCGACGCCCGTGTTTGGGTCAGCAGTCCTACCTGGCCCAATCATATTCCGCTGCTTGGCGGCACCGGTCTGGAGTTCAAGGAATATCCTTACTATGACCCCGCCACTCACCGTATTGACTTCGAGGCGATGCTGGCAGCGCTAAAACAGGCCACAGCGACTGATGTCGTGTTACTGCATGGCTGTTGTCATAACCCTTCTGGTGCAGACTTGAGCCCCGACCAATGGCGCGAAGTCGCTGCATTGGCCGCGCATGTCGGATTTACTCCATTTATCGATATCGCTTACCAGGGCCTGGCGCAAGGGTTGGAGGAAGATGCTCTCGGTATCCGTTGGATGGCAGCCAACTTGCCGGAATTGCTGGTGGCAAGCTCTTGCTCGAAAAACTTCGGCCTATATCGGGAGCGTACAGGGGCCATCATGTTCGTGACGGCGCAGGCTGACCAGGCAGCCAGAACACAAAGCCAGGCCGCCCACGCCGCCCGGCAGATTTACTCCATGCCGCCCGCGCACGGCGCCTTGATCGCCGGCGCTATTCTTGATGATGACGAACTACGTACGTCCTGGGAGGAGGAGCTGACCGAGATGCGCAATCGCCTGAATGGCATGCGCAGCTTGCTGGTGCAGAAACTCAAGCAGAATAGTAGCGGCGCAAGGTTCGACTTTATCGAGCAAGAGCGCGGCATGTTTTCCTTTTTGGGGATCAAGCCCGAGCAGGTGCAACGGTTGCGTGAGCAGTATGGCATTTATATGGTGGACTCCACCCGCATCAACGTGGCGGGAGTTAATCCGGGTAATATCGACTACCTGGCAGAATCCATGTTGGCGGTGCTTTGAAGTGCAGTGTGTTCATGCCATGACGGTTGGTGGTATCAGACGGTGAGGGTCGTATGAATACCTTGAGTAATATCCCGAGTCTGACGCAAAATATCATTGCGGCCGAAAAACGCATCCGGCCATATGTCAGGGAGACGCCGCTTGAGCTTTCCTTGACACTAAGTGATGGTGCTATGCAGGTTTTCCTGAAACTCGAGAATTTGCAGCATACCGGCTCGTTTAAATTACGTGGCGCAACCAACAAGCTCTTGTCTTTGAGCGATGCAGACAAAGCGCGGGGGGTTGTGACCGCATCCTCTGGCAACCATGGGGCTGCGACCGCGTACGCCGCCAGGAAGCTCGGCATTCAGGTGCTCGTGTTTGTGCCAAAGCAGGCGTCCATTACAAAAATCAATGCCATAAAACGTTTGGGGGCAGAGGTGCGCTTGCATGGTGATGATGGTGTTATTACCGAACGTTACGCCCGAGCTTATGCTGCTGCAAGAGGTATGCCCTACGTATCACCTTACAACGATCTCGATGTCGTCGCAGGGCAGGGCAGCGTCGGGGTTGAGTTAACAAGGCAATGTGCAAACCTGGATGCTGTCTTTATAGCCGTGGGCGGGGGCGGGCTAATTTCCGGTGCAGCGGCAGCGTTAAAAAATGCCGACCCCAAAGTGCAGGTTGTTGCCTGCTCACCGGAAAATTCTGCGGTGATGATTGAATCTCTTAAAGCAGGCGAGATTCTTGATGTTGCCTCCAAGCCAACCCTTTCCGATGGTACTGCCGGCGGGGTGGAGGAAAATGCCGTTACTTTTGAACTTTGTCAAAACCTGGTAGATGATTTCGTTCTCGTCAGCGAAGAAGAAATCAAAGCCGCGCTAAGAAACTTTCTGACTATACAGCATCTCCTGATTGAAGGTGCTGCAGCAGTAGTGCTTGCGGCGTTTGAGAAAACGCGAAAGCGGTTCAAAGGCAAAAAAGTCGCGCTTGTTATTTGTGGGGCAAACATCAGCCTGGAAGATCTGAAAAGGGTGCTGGAGTGAAATGCGATAAGCGGAATGTTATTGCAAAAAAGGCCCGAGTTAGCGCAACAGCGGATGCGCAAAATGCAGCCGTTGATCACAAGCTGGAGAGGTGATCGATTCGCTCAATACCAGCTTGCCGATAGTCCGCCATTCCGCATTTGATTTCTTTTTGTCCTTACCTGTCGCGACCTCGATCAACCAGATCAATTTTTGTTGCGGGTAATGTTCGACGCGCAGTTCGTCACGGAAATCCTTTTTATCTATTCGCGGCAGTTCGTCGGCCGCCCGAAGTCTTAGCCAGTCAGGCGCAACAGCTTCTTCATCCACGCCGTGTTCAGCCAGATGCGTTACCGGGCGATAGCTAACGTCGGGTTTTGTTTTGCTGACTATCTTATCTGCGGTTTCAAGATCCCGCAGCAAACGGTAGGCGGTACCCAGTTGCGAAAACGAGGGCAAGGCGCCGAGCGCGGGCGCGTTGTCCAGCGCAAGGTCTAACACGTGTCTGGTTCGCACCCCTCCCATGGAGTGCATAACGAAAGCGTTAAGCGTAGGGGCCACGGTTTTAGCATCGTTAACTGGAAACAGCTTCAAAGCCAGCCCGAACGCCCGCTTGTCAGCCTGCTCGGTGCCGCTTAGCGTGACCGATGCGCGGGCGATGACCCGGCTGCGCGTGGGGTTGTGGAATTGCCCGCTGAAAGGTGATTCGGTATCTATGATCCACTCACCGGCAAAACAAATGCCATTGGCTTGCAGCAATTTTTGGCCATGTGGAAACTCCAGCAGATCATCTTCGACCATCAACGTGCGCTTGGCAGCGTGCAGAAGATGATTGTCATTGCCGCGTCCGGATTTGCCAAACCGTTGTTTTTCGACTCGGTAGTGCGGCAATGCAGCGTATGGGTTCAGGAAAATCGCCTCTTTAACGGTGTCGTAGCTGCTCCCGTCATAGGCCGACGCAATGCGCCCAACTAGTACCGACAAGAAAATCAGTACCAGCATGAAACTTCTTCTTAGTGGTCGTGGTCTCATACGCAACCGTATCGCACAGTAATAACAACTGAATGGTGCTTCGCCAGTCTCGGTTGCCGGCTAGAGCGAAATCGGCATTCTTAAGCAGTAGGGTGTGAATATTACAATCATCAGAGAAAATCTGCTGGCACGTACCAGAGTTCGCATGGCCAACGTGTTTACTCCAAACCAGGTGTTGGGTCGTACCCAGACCATTGGTTGTGTCGCGGTCGAGATTACTCAGCGCTGCAATCTGGATTGTACCCTGTGTTATTTGTCGGAGCACTCCCAGTCGGTGCGAGATATTCCCATCAGTGAAGTTTTCAAGCGGCTGGACGCGATTGTGTCGCATTACGGCGTTAGTACGCATGTGCAAATCACGGGCGGTGATCCAACGCTGCGCAAGCATACCGAGCTAATCGAAATTGTCCGCTATGCAAGAGATATTGGCCTCTACCCAGCCATGTTCACCAACGGTATTGCGGCCAGCCGTGCATTGCTGAAGAAACTTGCTGGCGTTGGTTTATGTGACCTCGCCTTGCATGTTGATACAACGCAGCGGCGCGCTGGTTATTGCAGCGAGATGGCGTTAAATGAAGTCCGCAAAGAGTATATCGAACGCGCCCGCGGGTTGGGGCTGATGGTGATTTTTAATACCACGGTGCACAAAGGTAATTTGTCGGCGTTGCCGCAACTGGTTCGGTTTTTTAGCGCCAATGCCGATGTGGTTGGTTTTGCATCCTTTCAATTACAGGCGGATACGGGGCGCGGCGAGTGGGGCTCTCGCGATGCGGTTATTGATCAACAGACGGTGAGGGCCCAGCTTGAAGCCGGTGCCGGGAAATCACTGCCTTGGGGGGTGGTACAGATCGGGCACGGCGATTGCCACAATTATATGCCCACTTTGATAGTCAACGGGAACATTTATCCCGTCGCCAATGATGTTGATTTGTTCCGCGGATTGCTGAACGATTTCCAGTCGGTTACGGCAGACCGGCATTCGACGCTTTACGAAATCGTTACATCCTACACGTGGGCGCTATTGAAACAACCCAGTTGGTGGCCAAAGCTGTTGGGCTACGGTTTCGGTCAGCTGCGGCGCATGCGGAAAGACTTGCTACGCGGTCGCTGCCGTGTCAGAAAACTTTCTTTTTTCATTCAGAATTTTATGGATGCCGAGCATCTAAACCAGGAGCGGACCGGTGCGTGTTCCTTTATGGTCATGACCGCCGACGGCCCGGTGTCGATGTGCGAACACAATGCCCGCCGCGATGAATTTATTCTGAAGCCTATCGACATTACCAAAGATGATGGTAGCGTTGAACGCTTTGAACCCCTGAAGTGGCGCGCTCAAAACCGCGCAAGCCAGGCTGGAAAACAAACCACACGAGGTTGAATGATGTTGCGACAAATAGCGTGTTTATTTTTTATGTTAGTGCTGGCACTCCCAACAACCGCCGTGACCAGTGACCCATACCAGGAGGCGCTGGCAGGCTGGGCGCGCACGCTGGAGCGCTTCGTCGATGACGAGGGGAGAATAGACTTTGAATCATTGGCGAGCCAGGCAGACGAACTGCGCAACTTTGTCGCTTTTATCGAATCCACCAGCCCGGATTCACATCCAGAACAGTTCGCGACAGAGGCAGAGGTTTTGGCGTACCACATCAACGCTTATAATGCGCTTGCGATGTACGGCGTGATTGACAGAGGAATCCCCGACGGTTTTAACAGTTTCTTTAAACGCGCGTCTTTTTTCAAGTTCCGAAAAATTGTGATCGGTAACAAGAAAACCTCGCTCTATGATTATGAAAATAAAGTGATCCGGCCGCTAGGTGATCCGCGCGTACACTTTGCGTTGAACTGCATGGTACGCGATTGCCCACGTTTACCTCGGCAAGCTTTTGCCGCCGAAACATTGGATCAGCAACTCGAAGCGGCCGCCAGGGAGTTCTTTGCTAAAGAAAAGCATGTTCGGCTGGACGACAAACAACGCATTCTCTACGTGTCGTCGATACTCGATTTCTACACCGAAGACTTCGTACCCTCCGGCAAGGCGGCGGACCTCCCTGCCTACGTCAACACTTACCTCGAGCAACCCGTTCCAGAAGGTTACAAGGTAAAGTTTATTAAATATGACTGGACGATTAACCAACAACCGAAATAAGCTAGTGCTTAAAGAATTAAAAAGAGTATCACGATCTGTGGGCACGCCAAGCGCTTAAGACTAAGTGCCATTGAGTTTACGCCTACTATTCTTTTACATATTCGGGTAATTGGGTCCGCCAGAACCTTCGGGAGTGACCCACACAATGTTCTGGCTGGGGTCTTTAATATCGCAAGTTTTGCAGTGCACACAGTTTTGAGCATTGATTTGAAATAGCTTTTCACTCTCTTTCTCGATGATCTCATAGACGCCAGCAGGACAGTAGCGTTGCGCCGGCTCTGCGAACTTTGGCAGATTCACTTCGATGGGAATTGCTGCATCTTCTAACTGCAGATGACAGGGTTGGTCTTCTTCGTGATTGGTATTGGACAGAAAAACGGAGGACAACTTATCGAACGACAGCACGTTATCGGGTTTCGGGTAGACGATGGGTCGATGGCTGGCGGCCGGTTCGGTCTTCGCGTAGTCCGGGGTGGGGTCACTTAGCGTCAACGGCAGCTTGCCACGGAAGATAGTCTGATCCAGCCAGGTAAGCGCGGCGCCTGCCAGCACGCCAAACTTGTGCAGCAAGGGCCCGGTATTACGCGACGACTGCAGTTCTTCGTGCAACCACGAGTTTTCGAACTTTTCCGGGAATGACGCTAACGTTGCGCCACCCTCTGAGCCAGCGCTAAGTGATTCGAATACGGCCTCCGCGGCCAGCATGCCGGATTTCATCGCCGTGTGGCTACCCTTTATTTTCAACCCATTCAGAAAGCCGGCGTCATCTCCCACTAGCAGCGCGCCGGGCGCTACCAGTGTTGGCAATGCCTGCAGTCCACCTTTGGCAATCGCGCGCGCGCCATAGGAGACGCGTTTGCCACCTTCCAGTTGGTCGGCGATGGTCGGGTGATGTTTGAGGCGCTGAAATTCATCGAACGGGCTTAGATATGGGTTTTTGTAGCTAAGGTCAACAATGAATCCCACCGCCACCTGGTTGTTCTCCAGGTGATACAGGAATGAGCCGCCGCCAGTGCCTTGCTTCAGCGGCCAGCCGATCGTGTGCATGACCTTGCCCGGCACATGTTTTTGCGGGTCGATGTCCCATAATTCTTTCAGACCGATGGCGTAATGCTGGGTGCCGGCGTCTTTCGTCAAATCGAATTTTTGCATCAACTGCTTGCCGAGATGGCCACGGCAGCCCTCGGCAAATATGGTGTATTTGGCATGCAGCTCATATCCGGCTTGAAAGCTGCTTTTGTGTTCGCCGTTGGCGGCTACACCCATATCACCGGTGGCGACACCTTTCACGCTACCATCGTCGTTGTACAGAATCTCTGAGGCGGCAAAACCCGGAAAAATATTTACCCCCAGAGCTTCGGCTTGTTCACCCATCCAGCGGCACAAGTTGCCGAGACTCAGCGCGTAGTTGCCTTTGTTGTGTGAATCAGAAGGCACAAAGAAGCCCGGGATTTTCATTGCACTTTTCTCGCTGAGGAGAAAATAGTAGTCGTCGTCGGTTACCAGGTTATTCAGTGGTGCGCCGCTTTCGCGCCAGTCCGGAAAGAGTTCGTTCAGCGCGCGTGGTTCCAGTACCGCGCCGGACAAAATATGGGCGCCGATTTCCGAGCCTTTTTCTACCAGGCAGACCGAGACTTCTTTGCCCTCACGCTCACCAAGCTGCATCAGTTGGCAAGCGCTCGCAAGCCCGGCGGGGCCGCCGCCAACGATAACAACATCAAACTCCATGGACTCTCTTTCCACAGTTTACTCTTTAAAAAAAACGAGAATTTAAGTGGGTAGGGTAAACCGCGCGATTATAACTTTTGTGCCTGTCGAGACCAAGCTATCTATTAAAGTAAAATCGAAAAAAAAACGCTAACTATTTGAATATAACATATAAAATGGTATAAATATTTTCATGGGCGGACACGTGCTGGCGCGAGATTGCGGCCCCGTTACGGTGCTTTGTGGGTGCTGCAGTGCAAACGCTTGACCTGTTTGGCGTTTGGCGTCAACATAGCGTTCGCTTTAGCTGGTTGACCGGCTCAGTGGTTGCGTTTCAGCGCCACTTCTCAAACAATCCTAGGAGGCTGTCCGAGAACAGAGAGCCTACTGCAGAAAAGCTGAATTTGGCCACATTCCCCCTTATTTTCGTCAAATAGCATTACTATTAGCCTCAAATAACGGAAAAATGTGACTTAAACCAGCTTTCCCTCGCTACGGCTTCTATTCTCGGGCAGCCTACTAGCAAAAAATCATCATTTCGGTGGGGTATTCATGAAAGTACTGGTAGCAGTAAAACGCGTTGCCGACTACAACGTCAAAGTGCGTGCCAAGAGCGATGGTTCAGGCCCGGATCTGAACAATGTCAAAATGGCGATCAACCCGTTCTGCGAGATTGCGGTCGAGGAGGCAATTCGGCTCAAGGAAGCTGGCATCGCGGCGGAAGTTGTGGTGGTCGCGGTTGGCGCAAAGACTTCGCAGGAACAAATTCGTACCGCGCTAGCGCTAGGCGCTGATCGGGGCATTCTGGTCGAAACCGATGTTGACGTGGAGCCCCTCGGTGTGGCGAAGCTTCTCAAAGCTGTGGTCGAAAAAGAAAGTGCCGACCTGGTCATACTGGGCAAGCAATCGATCGACGGCGACAACAACCAGACCGGGCAAATGCTGGCCGCGCTGAGCAATATGCCGCAGGGTACTTTTGCGTCGGAAATTAAAATTGAAAATGGCGAGGTCTCGGTAACGCGCGAAGTGGACTCAGGTTTGCAAACGGTCAAGCTGAAACTGCCGGCGATTGTCACTGCGGACTTGCGTTTGAACGAACCGCGTTACGCGTCTTTGCCGAATATTATGAAAGCCAAGAAGAAGACGCTAGATGTCATGACCCCGGATGAACTAGGCGTAGACGTCGCACCGCGCATCACGCTGGTCAAGGTCGAACCTCCGGCTGAGAGGCAGGCTGGCATTAAGGTGGCGTCGGTAGCCGAACTGGTTGATAAACTGAAAAACGAAGCGAAGGTAATCTAATGAGCATTTTGGTCGTTGCTGAGCACGACAATGGCAGCCTGAACGGCGCCACTCTAAACACGGTAGCCGCGGCGCAAGCGATCGGTGGCGATATCACCGTATTGGTTGCGGGCGGCAACTGTGCTGACGCAGCCAACGCGGCCGCTAACGTCGCCGGCGTTAGCAAGGTCTTGCACGCCGATAACGCTGCCTACGAACATCAATTGGCCGAAAATGTCGCTCCTCTGGTCGCCGAGCTGGGTAAGGAATACTCTCACGTGCTGGCGCCGGCGACGACCAACGGTAAAAACCTGATGCCGCGTGTTGCGGCTTTGTTGGACGTGGCGCAAATCTCCGAAATCGTTGCGGTGGAAAGTGCCGATACGTTTAAACGTCCTATTTACGCAGGTAACATCATCGCCACGGTGCAATCATCCGACCCGATAAAAGCCATAACCGTCAGAACAACGGGTTTCGACGCGGTCGTTGCCGAAGGTGGCTCCGCTACGGTTGAAGCAGTCGATGCAGTGCATGATGCTGGCATTTCGTCCTTTGTCGGTGAAGAAGTGGCCAAGTCCGACCGGCCCGATCTCGCTTCGGCAAGAGTCGTTATTTCCGGCGGACGCGGCATGCAAAGCGGCGAGAATTTTAAACTCATCGAAGCGGTGGCCGACAAACTTGGCGCGGCGATGGGTGCTTCGCGCGCAGCAGTAGACGCCGGCTTTGTGCCGAATGATATGCAGGTCGGGCAGACCGGCAAAGTCGTTGCCCCCGAGTTGTATGTCGCGGTGGGTATTTCCGGCGCCATTCAGCATTTGGCGGGCATGAAAGACAGCAAAGTCATCGTTGCTATTAACAAAGATGAAGATGCGCCGATTTTTCAGGTCGCCGATTATGGCTTAGTGGCCGACTTGTTCAATGCCTTGCCCGAGCTTGAGCAAGCGTTGTAACGTTCGATGTGAGTTATCAATCCGCGTCAAACAGCTCACACGTACTGCTTCTTCGTTACCGTGCACTAGTCGCGACGCAACTCATCCTTGATCGCGATCGGCGTGGGGCAATTAAAAACAACGATATAGCTCGAGATAAAAAATGTGTAAATAGCCGTCGCCTGAATAAGATGCGACGCTTCCTCGCTGATCAGCGACGCGCCCACCGCGATATAGGCGATCAACAAAGAAAATTCACTGTTTTGCCCAAGCCGCAGACCGACGTCCCAGGCCAGCGACACGGTTTCACTCATGCGGCCCAGCAGCAGGCGGAATATCACCGGCTTGAGCGTCAACATCAGCATTCCCAGCGTCAAAGCCGGTATCGCCACCTGTTGCAACATTCCGAAGTCGAAGCGCGCGCCTAGCGAGAAAAAAAACAGAATCAGAAAAAAGTCGCGCAACGGTTTCAGGTTCTCGGCGATGTACAGCGCAATAGGGCTGGTCGCAATGGAAATGCCGGCAATGAACGCGCCAATCTCGCCCGACAGCCCGATCGCTTCGGCTAATTCCGTTACTCCCAGACACCAACCGATCGCCAACAGAAAGATATACTCGTGAAAGCGGTCGAAGCGCTGAATTAATTTCAGCAGCACAAAGCGCACAAACACAAACGCACCAATCACCAGCGCCGGCAGCGCGACTAACGCCAGGCCAAGAGCCTTCACGTCGATATGACCGGAGTTCTCGCTGAGCAGCACAACTAACACGAAGATTGCAATAAGGTCTTGCAGCAACAGCAAGCCAATCATTAACTCGCCGACATGGCGGTGGTGCAAGACAGTGGTGGGTAGCAACTTGATGCCAATAATCGTGCTGGAAAAGATCATGGCCGCACCGATGATCACGCTCTCAACAAGGGTAAAACCGAAGGCGTAGGCCACGGCAAAGCCGATGCTGGCGAAGGCGAACGAACTGATGATGGCGACCACGGTGGCTTTTTTCAGTATGGCGAGCAAGGCTTGTGGTTGCATATCCAAACCAAGCAGGAACAGCAGAAACACAATGCCTATATGGGCAATGTCGGCCAGCAGGTCGACATCGTCAATCCAGCTCAAGCCGGAGGGGCCGAGCAGGGCGCCGAGCGCGATATAGGCGATTAAGAGAGGTTGGCGGGTGAACAGTGCCAGCGATGCAAAAACGGCTGCACCGGTAAAGATCAAGTAGAAAGAGTGTGTGAGAGTTGCTTCGTCCATAGCCGTCAGAGAATTAGAGCGTCAGTTTGCCTTACTGCGAACTGTAGCGCAAATGCGGCGCTTAGCGACGCTGGAATAAAGGTAGTGGTTGGTCGACAGCCGCCTGATAGCTTTCGGAAAAATCGTTAAAGCTCGCCATCGCCGCTTCTGCGTCTTTGTCCGAACGCAATTGGAATGCGTCGAAACCGCAGCGCCGCAGGTAGAATAACTGATCGGGCAGCACATCGCCAATGGCACGAATTTCGCGCTGATAGTGGTAATGCTCGCGTAGTTCGCGCGCGTAGGAGTAGCTGCGGCCGTCAGAGAACAGCGGGAAATTGATGGCGATCAAGTTCAGGTTTTCGATATCGCCTTCGAGCAATCTGGGGGGTTGGTCGCTGTCCAGCCAAACGCCGATGGCCTCACGTTGTTGTAACTCGGGTTTATACTGTAACCACAACTCTAATGGCACAATAATATTTTCTGCGGGTAGCTCGGTGATCGAGTCTGTGTCCTTGGTCAGCAAGCGCCAGTCGTCTGCTACCAGCGCCCCCCTTTTAATGAGTGGCTGCATAAACCTGCTCCTTGAAAGGGCCCATGCCAACACGGCGCACGGTGTCAATAAAAAGTTCTTCGTTGGTGCGTTGCTGCAGATAGACGCCGACAACTTTTTCGATCACATCGGGGATTTCTTCTTGCGAAAAAGAGGGGCCTAACACCTTGCCCAGGGAGGCGTCGTTTCCAGCCGAGCCGCCGAGCTGGATCTGGTAGAACTCTTTTCCCTTCTTGTCGACTCCAAGAATACCGATATGGCCAACGTGATGGTGTCCGCAAGCATTCATGCAGCCGGAGATATTTAAATACAAGGTGCCGAGATCGTACAGATAATCCAGGTCATCGAAGCGTCGTTGAATTGACTCGGCAATCGGTATTGACTTGGCATTAGCCAGCGCGCAAAAGTCGCCGCCGGGGCAACATATCATATCTGTTAGAAAGCCAATATTCGGTGTGGCGAAGCCAAGCTGGCGGGCTGATCGCCAAACGGCAAACAAGTCGGCCTGCTTAACATCGGCAAGAATCAAATTCTGCTCGTGGCAGACCCGAATTTCGCCAAAGGAATAAGCATCGGCCATGTCCGCGATGGCTTCCATTTGCACATCGGTAACGTCACCCGGAGCAATGCCAGTCGGCTTTAACGACAGGGTAACGCTGGCGTAGCCCGCTACCTTGTGCAGTCGCACATTGCGCTTTAACCAATTGCCAAATGCTTTGTCGTTGGCGGCCTGGGCGTCTAACGCCGCCTGGGCACTGCTGGCGTCCAGCTCTGCGTAGTCCGGTTGACTAAAAAACCCTTTGGCGCGCTCGATGGCTTCCGTGGTCAATGTGCGCGGCCCATCTTTCAAAAATGCCCATTCCGCATCGACTTTTTCTCTGAATATATCAACGCCCAGGGCGCGCACCAGAATCTTAATTCGCGCCTTGTATTTATTGTCGCGCCGCCCCAACTGGTTATACACGCGCAAAATAGCTTCCAGGTACGTCAGCAGGTGTTGCCTTGGCAGGAACTCGTTTACCACTGAGCCGATCACGGGCGTGCGCCCCAGACCACCACCAACGAGTACTTTGAATCCCGTCTCGCCTTTTTCGTTGCGCGTTATCTGCAGGCCGATATCGTGTACGTGAATTCCTGCACGATCGTGCTCGGAGCCACTGACCGCAATTTTGAATTTGCGCGGCAAATAGGCGAATTCGGGATGCAAGGTTGACCATTGGCGGATCAATTCGCAATACGGGCGGGCATCTTCTATTTCGTCGACGGCTACGCCGGAGAACTGATCGGCGGTCGTGTTACGAATGCAATTGCCGCTGGTTTGAATAGCGTGCATTTCCACGGTGGCCAGTTCGGCCAGGATATCCGGCACCTGCTCCAGTTTTGGCCAGTTAAGCTGCACGTTTTGGCGGGTCGTGAAGTGGGTGTAGCCTTTGTCGTAGTCACGGCTGATGTGTGCCAATTTACGTAGTTGAGTCGACGATAACATGCCGTAAGGAATGGCAATCCGCAGCATCGGCGCTAGCCGCTGAATATATAAACCATTTTGCAGGCGCAACGGCAGGAACTCGTTATCGCTGATATCGCCGGCAAGATAGCGTTTGGTTTGCTGGCGGAATTGCGTAACGCGCTCTGCAACGATGGTATGGTCGTAGTTATCGTAGTGATACATAAATAATGGGGGTCTGGATCAAGGGGGTTCGGAAGCGAGCAAGGATACTACAAATGTGCGGTTTTCCGTAACGAAGACAGGCGTTTAAGTTGACGGTGTTTAGATTGAACCGATATATCGTAATAATCGCGAGACAGCAGTTATTGCTATATAATACGCGCCGATTTAAAATTTATTCTCTCTACGGTAAAAATATGTCAGCCGAAGACAAACCAACGAGCAACGTTCATGATTCTTCCGACAGTTTTGTTGACGCGATGGCGGGGCTAGTTCTGGTCGCGATATTTGTTGTGACGGCGGTGTTCTGGGTCAGCCAGCAGTAGTGATTGCGACGACTGTACTCCGCTGCAGCGCGGCACGGTACTCACAACAAGATGTACCGCTCCAACAAAGAGCGCGGTAAAAACAATACCAGCGATCATGTAAGGCAGCTTGCGATTCTGCTCGAAGTTGCGTTTGCTATTTTGCACGCCGAATGCTGTCGCCGCGACGCTGGCAATCACTTGCGGCATTGACCGTTTTTCAGGCTGATCTTGCTGTTCTTCTCTTCGGTGTCAACCGTAAATTATGCATCATAAGCCAAATTCGGCCGTAACCACCTTTCCAGCGCTTTAACCGGCATAGCCTTGCGCTGCGCCAGACTCTCAACCTGGTCCTTTTCAATTTTCCCCACCGCAAAATAGCGCGCTTCCGGGTGCGAGAAATAAAAGCCGCTGACCGAGGCCGCTGGTGTCATTGCAAAATGCTCGGTCAGCGTGACCTCCGTATTTGCTGGCGCTTCTAATAGCTCAAACAGCGCGGTTTTTTCGGTGTGATCCGGGCACGCCGGATAACCGGGCGCCGGCCGCACGCCACGGTATTTTTCCTTGATCAGCTCGTCATTTGACAGGTTTTCGTCGGTTGCGTAGGGCCAAAACTCGGTGCGCACGCGGCGGTGCATATGCTCGGCAAATGCTTCGGCCAGACGGTCGGCCAGCGCCTTTACCATAATAGAGTTGTAATCGTCGTGGGCCTGTTCAAAACGCTTTGCCAGTGCTTCAACGCCCATGCCGGTGGTCACCACGAAGCCGCCGATGTAATCGGTGAAGCCGCTGGATTTCGGCGCGATAAAATCGGCCAGGCTGAAATTCGCCTGGCCGTTCGCCTTGTCGGTTTGCTGGCGCATATGGTGCAGGGTATGCAACACTGTGCTGCGCGAAGCATCCTTGTACACTTCAATGTCGTCGGCGTTGACCCGGTTGGCCGGCCAAAAGCCTATCACCGCGTTGGCCTGCAACAGCTTCTCGTCGATAATACGTTGCAGCATCTTTTGCGCATCGTCAAACAAATTACGCGCCGCCTCGCCAACCACGGCGTCGTCGAGAATTTTCGGGTATTTGCCGGCCAACTCCCAAGAGATAAAAAATGGCGTCCAATCTAGGGTATCGAGCAGTTCTTTCAAGGGGTAGTCGGTGAACGTTTTCGTGCCGGTAAATGTCGGCGCGGGAGGGGTGTACGCCTTCCAGTCGAACTGAAACGCATTGGCTTTTGCCGCCGCGTAACTTAAGCGCGCAGCTTTGCTGCGGCGATTGGCGTTGCGTATCCGAATTTTTTCGTACTCTTCGCGCCGTTCCTCGATAAAAGAGATCTTCGAGTTGGCATTCATCAATTGCGACACCACGGTCACGCTGCGTGACGCGTCGGGTACATACACGGCGGCGTCGTTTTGATACTGTGGCTCGATCTTCACTGCGGTGTGCGCTTTCGACGTTGTAGCGCCGCCGATCAGTAACGGTAACTTCATATCCAGGCGTTGCATTTCGCTGGCGACATGCGCCATCTCATCCAGCGATGGCGTAATTAAACCGCTGAGGCCGATGATGTCAACATTTTGTTCGACCGCCTGGGCAAGGATATCCTCGCACGGTACCATTACACCAAGGTCAATGACTTCAAAGTTATTACATTGCAACACTACGCCGACAATATTTTTGCCGATGTCGTGTACATCTCCCTTGACCGTCGCCATCAGTATTTTGCCGTTGCTGCGTGCGGCAGCGCCGTCTTTTTCCGCGTCGATATACGGCAGCAGATAAGCGACCGACCGCTTCATAACGCGCGCGCTTTTTACTACTTGCGGCAGAAACATTTTGCCGGAACCAAACAAGTCGCCGACTACGTTCATGCCGTCCATCAGCGGCCCCTCAATCACCAAAATAGGCCGCTCGGCCTCCTGTCGGGCCAGTTCAGTGTCTTCCTCAATATAGGCGGTGATGCCTTTTACCAGCGCGTGTTGCAGGCGTTTGTTGACCGGCTGCTCGCGCCAGGCTAGATCCTCCTCGGGTTTGATCGCACTATTGCCGGAGTATTTGCCGGCAATATCCAGCAGGCGCTCGGTGCCATCGGTGCGGCGGTTTAGCACCACGTCTTCCACGGCAACTTTCAGGTCGGCTGGAATATCGTCGTAGATGGCGAGCTGACCGGCGTTAACGATCCCCATAGTCAGGCCGGCCTGGATCGCGTGGTACAAAAACACCGCGTGAATCGCTTCGCGGACGGTATTATTGCCGCGAAACGAGAACGACACGTTACTGACGCCGCCGGATATTAGCGCGTGTGGCAGTTCGCTCTTGATAAAGTGGCAGGCTTCGATGAAGTCGACCGCGTAATTGTTGTGTTCTTCGATACCGGTGGCGATGGCAAAAATATTGGGGTCAAAGATAATATCGCCGGGCGCAAAGCCAACCTTTTTTACCAGCAAGTCGTAGCTGCGCTGGCATATCTCTTTTTTGCGCTGCAGCGTGTCGGCCTGGCCCTGCTCATCGAAAGCCATCACAATCACGGCCGCGCCGTAGCGCTGGCACAACCTGGCCCGCTCGATAAACTCTTGCTCGCCTTCTTTCATGCTGATGGAGTTGACAACCGACTTGCCTTGCACGCACTTCAAACCGGCTTCGATGATTTCCCATTTCGACGAGTCGAGCATGATGGGCACGCGCGAAATATCTGGTTCCGACGCTATCAAGTTCAAAAACGTGACCATGGCATCCTGCGACTCCAGCATGCCCTCGTCCATATTGATGTCGATAATCTGGGCGCCGTTTCGCACTTGCTCGGCGGCGACTTCCAACGCTGTGTTGAAATCGCCCTCGCGAATCAAACGGGCAAAGCGAGCCGAGCCGGTGACGTTAGTGCGTTCTCCAACATTAACGAACAGCGACTCTTGATCAATGGTAAACGGCTCCAGGCCACTCAAACGGCAAGCCGGTTTTATGGCAGGGATAGCGCGTGGCGACCGCCCGTCGACGCATTCAGCCAGCACGCGAATATGCTCCGGTGTAGTGCCACAGCAGCCGCCAACGATATTGACGAAGCCGCTGCTGGCAAACTCCTCGACAATAGCGGCCATTTCCGCCGCGCTTTGATCGTACTCGCCAAACTCGTTGGGCAAGCCGGCGTTCGGGTGTGCACTGATAAAAGCGTCAGCGCAGCGCGATAATTCTTCAATGTGCGGGCGTAGCTCTGTCGCGCCCAGCGCGCAATTAAGCCCAACCGTGAGTGGTTTGGCGTGGGCGACCGAGTTCCAGAATGCTTCCGGGGTTTGGCCCGACAGCGTGCGGCCGCTGGCGTCGGTGATGGTGCCGGAAATCATGATTGGCAGAGTCACGCCGCGTTGCTGAAACGCCTGTTGGGTCGCGTAGATAGCGGCCTTGGCGTTGAGGGTGTCGAATATGGTTTCGATCAGTATCAAATCGACGCCACCTTCAAGTAGGCCATCAATGGCTTCCGCGTAGTCGGCCACCAGGCTGTCGAAGCTGACGTTACGAAAGCCTGGGTCGTTAACATCCGGCGAGAAACTGGCCGAACGGCTGGTAGGGCCGACGGCCCCGGCGACGAAACGTGGTTTGGACGGATTCGCCTGGGTGGCGGCCGCGGCCGCGGCGCGAGCGATTGTTGCCCCTTGCAGATTGATCTCGCGCGCCAGGTCGCCCAGCTCGTAATCGTTTTGTGACACCCGGTTAGCGGTAAAGGTATTGGTGGTGATGATATCGGCGCCGGCATCGAGGTAGGCGCTATGGATCTGCTCGATAATCTGCGGCTGGGTTAACACCAGCAAGTCATTGTTGCCCTTGAGCAGTTTTTTGCTGCTTTGGAAGCGCTCGCCACGAAAATCCTCTTCCTCCAGCTTGTGCTGTTGCACCATGGTGCCCATGGCGCCATCAAGTATCAGAATGCGCTGTGTGAGCAGGTCGGATATAAGAGCGGAAACATTTGTCATAGTTAGAGTTCTGGGAGAGAAATAGACATGTCGAAATCAGCCGGCCATAGTATCAAATTTTGCGGCTGCTGCTCGCTTACCGACACGAAATTGGTTAAAATGCGTTAACGAGACAGCAATAGGTCAGTACGATGGTAACAATCACCGAGCCAGCACAGGAATATTTAGCGGGCCTGTTAAGCAATCAGGACGATGAAGTGCTGGGAATTCGCATATTTGTTAATCAACCCGGTACGCCGCGGGCCGAGACATGCATCGCCTATTGTCGGCCGGAAGACCTGCAAGAAGAAGATGCCAAAACGGCTTTTACCGGCTTTGATGCTTATTTCGATCACCGCAGCCTGCCGTTTCTGGAGGACGCCGTGGTCGATTACGCGAAAGAAAAAATGGGCGGCCAATTGACGATCAAATCGCCCAACTCAAAAATGCCCAGGGTGACGGGCGATAGCCCGATCGAAGATCGCATAAATTACGTTCTTTACAACGAAGTCAATCCCGCCCTGGCGTCCCACGGCGGCGAAGTCAGCCTGATTGGAGTTGTGGAGAAAAGCGTGGCTGTGCTGCAGTTCGGTGGTGGCTGTCAGGGTTGCGGCATGGTCGATGCCACCCTCAAAAACGGTGTCGAAAAAACCTTGCTGGAGCAGATTTCGGGCCTGACGGAGGTGCGCGATGTGACCGATCACAGTGATCGCTCGCAGGCTTATTTCTAGGGCGACGCCTCAAAAGGCCGCGCGGATCGATTTCAGCACCCAACCAATGAAAGTCGATGGACAGATGACCTAGGATTTGCGACGGATACGGTTGCACGATTTGATCGAACGTATCCCATCATCGCATTACCGACCTCCGCATTATTGCGGCGCAGTTCTATTCCAGATTCTATGCACGCGCTTTGCGTCCGGCGTTCTCTTGTTCGTCAACTATCGATATGCTTTCGTCAACCCGATGCGTACGCGGCACACTGGATCGCGTATTCGGCGAACTACTTCAGGAGATGCAGTTTGCGGCTTGACCTAAAACTTGACTCAAATGCAACAGGTATTGATGCTCAAGACTAGGGCCTGTTGCCGTTTGAGATCATGCCCTTGAATTTCAAGGGTTTCGCCT
>CAZJDL010000079.1:0-19558 GCA_964544755.1 uncultured Pseudomonadales bacterium
CACGTTAATCCATTGAATTGGTGCTTTGAAGTGTCGTTTTAAAAGAGCCGCACCCCTCAAGTTTAAAGATGGCATTGAAGTGAAAGAAGCTGACCGGGTCGCCGCTTGATGAACCGGTCATACACCAGATTTGACAATAGCTCCTTTTGGCAATTCCTCTTCCTTCAAGGGAGGGAGTTCAATAGCCTTGCGAATAATATTACCGGCCTCGAGTATCCTCTCAAAGTTAGGACGACTCTCTTCTGAATCGCCCTTAAATACTCTATGATCCGATGCTGCGTGGAACGACGTCCGAAATGCATGGCTCGCTTCGACGGTTAAATATAGACAATTTTCAACCCAGAAATTTTGACAAGTTTCCACTTTTTTCCCTACTTCGTCAGAGTGAATCGATCCCACCAGCTCCCACCATAGCGCAAATGCTTGTTGATGAACCTCTAATCTGCGATCGAATGCAGCAAATCGAAGCCGCTCTCTTTTTCTATACTCCTCAATTAGTAGTGCGTATGTATGTTTTACCGATTCGATTTTCTCTGTGATTTGCGTAATATCTTCTTTTGTTGCGAGATTTTTACCCTTTTCTTTGAAGTATGATGGTAAAATCTGACCTACTAACAAGCCAACTATAAAAATCGATACTTCCATTAGATATTTTTCCATCATATGTTGAGGTGATGCCTAACGTCTGCTTCATCGGCTACCATGAGTGGCGGTTTTTTTTGCGACAGCAAAAAAAAAATGACGCTTATGGGAGTCCGTGTGTAAAGAGTGGAATTTGTTAATAACGCATAATCCAATTAATGACTATGCAGATTTCCATTCATCAATTAATAGAGGTGCCCTACATACAGTTAACCCGAACATCCCGATTGTTAGCATAAAAACGTCATTGGCAAAAAAAGAAGCTGCAATCAATGCGAAATCGGCACTGTCGAGAAAATGAAGTCATCGAAATCGATCGTCTCGTTACGGGTAGGTGCCCAATCATCGCTGTTGCCGCCGAAGAACGTGCTGAAGTAGAATCCATCGATGGCAAAACTATCCACTTTGCGATATCGCATATCGCGTTTGTCGAATGCCAACACTCCGTTGTACCAGCCCTGTAGGACACCGTTCTTGTCACCAGGCGAGTTCATCACAATGCGGTGCTCAACTTGCACCCATTTGCCGGCAGGAAACAACTGAGTTTCGACTTCGCCCCATTCGTAGACGTCACCATATTTACCCGACATATCCGCATGGTATACGTAAAAGACGGCGGCCGCTTCAGTACGCCACATCATGCGGGCACTCCATCCGTCGTAGCCGTTAGCTCGCTTTCCGCCGGTATTACCCTGACCACCAAGCATACCTGGAAGCTTGCCACCCTTCACTGGATCGAACCCCTTGGCAAATCGCACCTTGTACGAGACATAAAGTTCGTCATAATCGGTGCCGAATCCGTCTTTAAAGTCGACTTGCCACTGAGCACCGCCTTCATGCGGTCCTACGCCTCCTTGGGGATAGTTGACGCGGATGAATTTGTTGCCATTCTCATCGATCACGTTCACTCGCCCGTCCGGTCTGGACCAACGCACACCGGGCCAATCGCGCTTGATATCAGCTGCATCATATTCGCCAAGTGGACTAGTGCCGAAGTTGAGGTAAAAAAAGCCCTCGTCTGGTTCAGAACTGGGAGCTGCCCTGCCTGGGAACAGAAGCGTCGGTGCGTCAGCATTGCTCACGGTATCCATTGTAGCTACCCAAAATCCCGTCCAGGGAGAAACCTCTGTTCCCTTTAAATCTACATACGCTTTGCCATTGTAATGCCAGCCTTGATCTTCCACGAAGCCAGACGTTTGCATTTCTGCCAGCGTGCAACCCTCACTGCCACCGCAGGCATTATCGCTTGTGGCTACTTTTCCGCGTAGCGCTGACCAGTGAAATGAATGAGGGAACGGATTGGCGAATAGCTGCCAATGACTGGCCCCATCACTGCTGAGTACTGCTTCGAAACACGCCGGGCTAGCGCATTGCGTAGAATTTGCCTGACTAACAGGCTGACTGCCAGCCGGCATATCCAACAGAGCCTGGCCAGAATAAGTGATAATAAAGTAACCGGTCCCAACCAACGGTATACCCTGCAGGCTCATCTTCTCAAAGCTATCGCTAGCTGGGTTATAACTAAAGAGCATCCAGTCGGTACCATAACTTCCGGTAATATCGTCTGCAAAAATCGCCTCCACAGTATCAGCGCCTGCCGGTGCGTTACAGGGAATACCAATTAGTTGCAATTGATTCGAGTCTAACGACTTCGTTACCTTGCAAACATCGCTGGCAGTTAAACCAGCATCAGCATATAGGTTGCTGGCAAGAAACAATAAAATTAGCCCACTAAAGAATTGATTTTTTTTAAGCATGATTACCTTTTATAAACTTCCCAAGTCGAACAAACCATCTACCAATACATTTTTTAGCAAGTAATTAACAACAAACCATTACTCGAATAATATTTTAGATTTGCTATGCCTAACTCCAACTCGCTGTTATAAGTCTAAAACTCAATACATCACAGAAATATCATTTTAAAATCGGCGCGTATAGGCAACATTAACGCCCCTTCCTTCCACAAACTACTATAGGCCACTGGCCGCTGGCAATAGTTTATCGCGGTTAATGGCACTATGTCAGGATAGCTGCACTCTCCCCAGTTTGGGATTCTAATAGTTGGTGGGAGCGAGGTTCCTACCATGCGAACCGTAACCTGTAGTGTTGATCTAGCCAAGAATGTCTTTCACTTTTTCGGCCTTGATGAAGACGGGAATATCATCAAGAAACGCTTAAAGCGCAGCCAGATGCTGACGTTTTTCACTCAGTTAACGTCGTGCCTTATAGGCATGGAAGCCTGCCGAGGTGTTCACTACTGGGCCCGAGAGCTGGGTAAGCAAGGGCATACGGTGCAGTTGATAGCGCCGCAGAAGGTGAAGCCGTACGTTCAGGGCAACAAGACCGATGCCAACGACACTGAAGGTATCCATGAAGCGATCAAGTCTTAGCTATTGAAGCCAGCCACGGTGCGGTAAAATACAATGTAACACGAGCGGCGGTGTTTGAGCTGTTATTGCGGCAATTTGCCCAGGCGTACAATCGAAGCGGCAGCAAGAACACGGTCTTTTCCAGCATACCGGCGCCACAGCGGTTATGGACATTCCCGACATCTGCCGCACTGCCCGAGCACAGTGTGATCACGTCAATTCGGATTCACCAAATCGTTTCCTACTTCGACAACAAAAATTACTCCGAAATCGTGACCCGGTTCATACGCGAGGTTGCCGTCGATGAGTAATCACAGCTACCAAGGCGAACCGATCCCCGACCGGCTTGTCCTATTCGACGGCGTATGCAATTTTTGTAGCGCCAGCGTGCGCTTTGTTATTCAACGCGACCCTCACGCTCGCTTTCAATTCGCCTCATTGCAGTCAGACGTGGGACAGTACTTTGCGACGCAATGCGGTTTTACTCATCTGCAAACTATGGTGTTACTGGAGCAGGGGCGGGTTTATCAGAAATCTTCGGCTGCGCTGCGCATCAGCCGGCAGTTGAACGGACTGTGGCCACTGTTTTACGCACTGATCGCGGTGCCCAGTCCCGTTCGAGACTGCGCCTATGATTTTATCGGCGATCGGCGTTATCGCTGGTTTGGCAAAACCGAACAGCGCTGGATTCCGAACCCGGATATCATGCAGCGATTTTTTCAAGAACCATAGAGAATACCAGCTCCTACTTGCTGGCATTCTCCAACGCCGCTCGAATCGCTTCCACCCGCTTACGATTGGCACCCATATCACTGCGGCCAATGCGCGACGCCGAACGCACATGAATTTTTTCACCCGGCACGACCAATAACTCAAGGTCGTCAACATACTTCATCAAAGAGGTTGTAAATTCAATATGCACGTAATTGCCGTCTACCGTGACGACTTCGGCGGTCTCACCCTTATGGTTCGCGACAATCGCCCGCACTGCCGCTTGCGCCTCGGCAGCCGTGCCAGTGAAAGCCAACGGCGCTATCGCGTGTTCCTCGCCGGGGTTCTGACTTAACACGCAGTTGGGCTTGTCCGGGCATTGCGCCAGCTTGCCGTCTTGCAAACCCAGCACTTCGGGTTCGGTGGCTTTACATCCTGCGAGGCTGACCAATAGCGCCAAACTAAAGATCCGCCACCTATTCTTATTATTCTTCATAACGTTTATCCTCAGGTGATTATACCCGTTCTACGATTGTACTAATGCCTTGCCCAAGACCGATACACATGGTGGCCAAGCCAATCGTTGCATCATTTTGCTCTAACACGTTTAACAAGGTGCCGGTGATACGCGCTCCCGAGCAACCGAACGGATGGCCCAGGGCGATAGCGCCGCCGTTAACATTGACGTTTTCATCCATGCGCTCGAGCAGCTGCAGATCTTTTAGCACCGGCAATGACTGCGCCGCGAAGGCTTCGTTCAATTCCACATACTCGATATCATCAATCGTCATGCCGGCGCGCTTTAACGCCTTATGGCTGGCGGGCACCGGCCCGTAACCCATAATCGCCGCGTCGACACCGGCGACCGCCATGGCGCGTATTTTTGCCCTGGGTTTTAAGCCCATTTCTTGCGCCTTGCCGGCGCTGGTCACAATCATGGCCGACGCGCCGTCGGTAATTTGTGAAGAGGTGCCAGCGGTCACAGTGCCTCCTTGCGGGTTGAATACCGGCGACAGTTGCGCCAGTTTTTCCATGCTGGTTTCGGGGCGGATGGTTTCGTCCGCGGTAATCAACTTTTTAAAGCCATTCTCATCGACCCCTTCCATGGCAATAATCTCGGCATCGAAACGACCCTCGGCGCGCGCAGCGGCCGCGCGTTGATGCGAGCGCATGCCAAAGGCATCCTGCTGCTCGCGGGTAATACCATGCATTAGCGCCAGAAATTCCGCAGTCATGCCCATCATGCCGGAGGCGCTGGCAATATGCTTGGCCATGGCCGGGTTGGGTTCTACAATGGAACTCATCGGCAAATGCCCCATGTGCTCAACGCCACCGACAATAAAAACGTCGCCGTAGCCGGTCATCAACCCCTGCGCCGCCGTGTGCAGCGCTGCCATGGAAGAGCCGCACAGGCGGTTAATCGTCTGCGCGCCGGCCTCTTTCGGTATATCAGTCAGTAGCATCATCAAGCGAGCGATGTTGCCGCCCTGCTCTTTCGACTGGCTGACGCAGCCCCAAAGCACATCCTCAATGGCCGTCAGGTCGAGCTGGGGGTTACGCGCCAGCATGCCGTTGACCAGCGCAGCTGACATATTGTCGGCGCGCAGATTTCTAAAGCAGCCGTTTTTGGAGCGGCCCATTGGTGTGCGGGCAAAATCGATAATGACGACATCGTCGGCTTGTAAACTCACTGTGTTCTCTCCTGCTAAAAATATGCTAAGCGCTGATTACGTTTTACAGCAGCGTGTCAGGCCCAGTATTTCTTACGTATAGTATTTTTTACCGGCCGCGGCCATCTCGCGCTGCGTTGGCGTGACTTCATAAATCTTGCCGAGCTGTGCGTATTTATCGGCCATATCGCAAAAAGCCTGCAAACCGATGGAGTCCATCCAGCGAAACACTCCGCCACGAAAGACCGGGAAGCCGATGCCGTAGATCAAAGCCATGTCGGCTTCGGCGGGCGTTGCAACAATTTGTTCTTCCACACAACGCGCCATCTCGGTGCACATGGGCACCATCATGCGCGCAACGATTTCGTCGTCGTCGTATTCCTTGCTGGCTTCGACCTGCGATTTCAGCAAAGCGTAGCTTTCGTCGGTCGGCGTCTTGCCGATTTTGCCTTTTTTATCCGGCTCGTAGTTATAAAAGCCCTTGCCATTTTTTTGTCCGTAGCGCTCGTTTTCGAACATGATTTGGGTAGCATCTTTAAACACGCGCTGCATGCGGTCGGGAAAACCCTCGGCCATCACATCGGCGGCGTGCACAGCCGTATCGATACCAACCACGTCGCTCAGGTACGCCGGCCCCATCGGCATACCCCATTTTTCCATGACGCGATCGACTTGCTGAAAGTCCGCGCCTTGTTGCACTAAGCCGGCAAAGCCCGCGAAGTATGGAAACAACACGCGGTTAACCAAAAAACCGGGGCAGTCGTTGACGACTATGGCTTTTTTACCCATTGCCGTAGCAAAGGCAACAGTTTTGGCGATGGCTCCGTCGCTGGACTTTTCGCCGCGAATCACCTCAACCAGCGGCATAGCATGCACCGGATTAAAAAAATGCATGCCGCAAAAGTTTTGCGGGCGCTTGAGCGCCTCGGCAAGCGATGTGATCGATATAGTTGATGTGTTAGAAGTGATAACCGCGTCATCAGCAACTGCCGCTTCGACTTCGGCCAGCACGCTGTGCTTGACCTTGGCATTTTCGACTACCGCTTCGACAATCAGATCCGCGTCTTTCAGATCCGCGTAACTCAGCGTGGGATTGATGCGGGTTAGCGTTGCCGCCATTTCCTCCGGCGTCATGCGGCCACGGCCGACGCGCTTGGACAGCAGCTTGCTGGCTTCTTTCAGACCCAGGTCGATCCCTTCCTGTACGATGTCTTTCAGCACGATGGGCGTGCCTTTATAGGCCGACTGATAGGCGATACCACCGCCCATTATGCCGGCACCCAGCACCGCCGCCTGTTTGACCGGCTCCGCTTTTTTAGCCCAGGTTTTAGCTTTTTTAGCAAGCAACTGATCGCTGAGAAACAAGCCGATCAGGGCGGTCGCCGCCTGCGTGCGTACCAGTTTGGCAAAGCCTTTTGCTTCTACTTTAAGGGCATCGTCACGGCCCATTTTGGCGGCTTTTTCGATGCTCTTGACCGCGGCTACCGGTGCTGGAAAGTGCGGACCCGCTTGCCCCGCAACCATGGCCTTGCAGGTGGTGAACGACATTATCTGCTCGAAGTCGTTAAGCTTGATGGGCTCTAGTTTCTCCTGCCGTTTGGCCTTGTAGTCCAGCGTGCCCGCCATGCATTGCCGCAGCAAATCAAGTGCAGCATCGCGCAGCAGATCCGGCTCTACCACGGCGTCGACCGCGCCGTCGGCCAGCGCTTTCGGCGCTCTCTGTTCGGCGCCGGCGGCTATCCATTGCACGGCGTTATCGACGCCGATAATGCGCGGCAGGCGCACTGTGCCGCCGAAACCCGGGTAAATTCCCAGCCTGGTCTCGGGCAAGCCGACTTTGGCGGCAGTCGACATGACGCGGTAATCGCACGCCAGACACATTTCCATGCCACCACCGAGCGCGAAACCGTTAATTGCCACCACCGTGGGAACGGGCAAATCTTCGAAAGCGTTGAAGATCGCGTTCGTTTGCGCCAGGTTATCCAAAACGTCCTGCTCCGAGCCGCCAAAAACATTACCAAACTCGGTAATATCGGCACCGACAATAAACACCGGCTTGCCGCTGGTGACGACAACGCCGGCGGCGGCGCTAGCGGCGATGGCAGCGATCGAATCACGCAATTCCAGTAGCGTGGCGGCATCGAATTTATTAACCGACCCAGATTGATTGTCGAATTTGAGCTCCGCTATGTTGTTTTCCAACATGTCAACGGCGATGGAATTTCCCTGGTAAATCATTCGGAAACCTCGTGGCTAAAAGAATCGTAGAGGGCTAGAAAGGCCGACAAGCATACTTAAAAGCAGCAAGCGCTGGCAATCAATTTTCGTGGTGGCCGCAACGCACTGACTAAATGCCCGTTGTTGACGCCGAGCATCGGCGGCACGGCTTGTTTCTGGCTGCTTTATGACCAAACGGCGATTTTATCCACGCCGTGGCGTGCGCAATCGTAAATTCTGGTCTGTACTAATAACAAGCTGAGCCGGAATTTTCACCAGCGCCAGCATCGTGGCCATTTAACAATACGTAACGGAGATCGATAAATAACGTGAAAGCCATCCAGATTGCCAGCCTGATGAGCACCCGGCTGTCGTGCGCCGCGCCCGGCGATAGCTTGAAAAGTATTGTCGCCTGCATGGCCGAGAAACGCCATTCGTGCATGCTGGTTACGAGCAATGGCGTACCAATGGGTATTATTACCGAGCGCGATATCGTGCAACTGCTGCGGCGCTCTACTAAACAACCTGACATACTGCAACACACTGCCGCCGAATGGATGTCGTCGCCCATCGTCACACTGCGAGACGACGAATCCTTATTCGACGCGCTAGTTGTTGCGCGCGCCGAAAAACTGCGGCACTTGCCGGTGGTGGATGAAACCGGCAAACTGGTCGGATTGGTCACGCAATCGAACCTCGCTGCAGCCCATTTTCATGTTATTGAAGTGCAATCGGGGCTGCTTGAAAAAGCCATTCAAGAACGCACGCTCGATCTGCAAGCGACCAACAAAGAGTTGCGGGCCTTGTCGATGGAAGACGGCTTGCTCGGTATTGGTAACCGCCGTGCCATGGAAGTTGACTTGCAACACACGCACGCTGCGGCGCAACGCCACCAGCATTACTATAGTGTCGCCCTGCTGGATGTAGACTACTTCAAAAAATACAACGACCACTACGGCCACGGGGCGGGTGACGCCGCGCTCAAAACAGTCGCCGACAGTGTTGCCGCTAATATCAGAGAGTCGGATCGCGTTTATCGTTACGGCGGCGAAGAATTGCTGATACTGTTACCCAATACCGATGTCGATGGCGCAACAACGTTCTTGCAGCGCCAGCTAAAGAAACTCGCCGAGCTGAACATTCCGCACTGTGAAAGCCCGTATGGCATTTTAACCGCGAGCGCCGGCGTGGCCAGCGCTTTCGCTGGTGAGAAATGTATGCAGCGTTGGCAGGATGTTGTCGATGAAGCGGACAAAGGCCTGTATCGCGCAAAAAAAGAGAGCCGCAACACAGTAGCCATAGCAGCTTAGCTGTATCGTTATATTGGCAAAAACATTCGCTCGGCAGCGATCAAGCTACACGGCACGCGTTGTTAGAACACAGAAGTACTCAGCACGCACCTCTGTCAGTGTACTAGTCTACAATGCTAACGTTTTCTGCTTGCGGGCCTTTCTGACCCTGCGTGACATTCATAGTCACTTTCTGACCTTCGTATAAAGACCGGCGCCCAGAACCGTTGATGGCGGAATAATGCACGAATACATCTTTCCCTCCTTCTTGCTCGATGAAACCGAAGCCTTTTTCCTCGTTAAACCATTTAACGGAACCGGAAATTGAATCGTCTGACATGTGATGCTCTTCTTTTTGATCTGCCTGCGCGAAGCGGGATTGGATTGGCGCAAATGCATGGTCGATTATAAAGCAAATCAAAGATATTTTACATTTATTTGGACGCTTTCGCTGAACAGACAAGCGCCTCCGCGAAGCTGTTTTTTTGCCCGGTATAGTCGCCGCTTCCGCGGCCAGAAACGGTTGCCCGATTAAACGATTCAGGACTTTGCCTTGCCGGGTTGAGAATCTCTGGAACCCTGCTTAGCTTTACATTAAGACCACACACTTTGGCGAACGGAAATAGAGTATGTTGCGACGTCATATTGCGCTTTTGTTTTGTTGCTATTGCCTGCTTGTCATGCCGGCGCGAGCGGAGCTGTACCAGTGGAGAGACGCCAACGGCACGATTCATTATTCGGATAAAAAACCAGCCAGCAACTACAACACCCTCGACTACGACAGCCGGTTCGGGCTGCCAACGCTGAGTGTGGAACCGGTCACGGCGCCACCCTGGCGCGGGTCGAAATCCTTGCAGCAAGTATTGGTTATGCCGCTTGGTTACGCGGGCTTCGAACAAAATCGCGCGCACAGCAGTATCGGCGCCTTCTATTTTGGTCCCGACTGCGTGTCGCCGACCGCCATGCAATGGCGGCAATTGCAGACTGATTTTCCGCAGGCTATCCCCAGTGACAAAACCCTACAGGACAGAATTTCCAGTACGCTACGCGAATCGGGCTATCTGGTTAATCGCGGCTACGCTAAGGGGGGCAAACCAGGCTACGTCAAACAAACGGCTTACGAGTTATATGGCAATCTTATCGACCTGGATTTGCATACCTGTGCGGCTTCCCAACTACGCACCAGCAAGCGACGCAAAGCGCAGCAGAGCCAATCCTTGAAAAACCAGTATTTCAACAAGACCCGTAGCAGAGTTAAGATACAGTGGCTGCTGAAGGCGCACGACAGCGGCAAGGTGGTCTTTACCGCCATTAGCGATGGCGCTGCCGGCGCACGCGACAACACCGATCTGAACATGCGAATGGCTTTCTTGACGGCGGTGCAAGATGCCGCGCGACGCCTGACGGCGAACCACGAATTACTGGAGATACTACAAGCGCCTGAGGGAACGCCGGCACCCGTTCACAAACGCACAGTCACCCGGGCTCCACAAGCCGAACCGCGCTTCTGGGATACGCTGAGCAGCATTCGAGAAAAATACAGCGAGAGCTACCGAACGCGTGCCAAGTTTGCCGAGGTGATGAGCAGATTCTCCGGAATAAAAATACATCTGGCACAATATTATATGCAGAACGGAAGCTGGCCTGCCAGTTTTAACGAGATAGGCGTCCAGGCAATCGACTTTACCGAGGCGGGAATCATTGACGAAATCAAACTCGGACGCAAAGGGGAAGTAGAACTTGATGTGAGCAGCGGATTCGGCATCGGCGCGTTCGTGCTGATTACACCGAAGCCGAACTCCGCAATGATTAATTGGGAATGCAAGATGTCGATGGCGGAACAGACCTTGAATCATATAGGCACCGAAGCCTGCCAAGCCTACTAAGCGCAGGCTGCCAGACAAACACCGTGGCACGGCGCAGCGTGGGCGCCCCGGGTTGCAGTCGGCAGCGCTTATTATTGCATCGAAACTCGTCTTTCGCTGGTTTAGAATAGCGGCAACAGCACAGCAATGATTGCAGCGGAGATTTGTAATGTACACCTTTAACGATTTTTATATCAATGGCGCATGGGTAAAACCGCAGGACGGTAAAACCTGTGAAGTCATTAACCCGGCAACTGAACGCAGCATCGGCACAATCAGCCTCGGCAATGCCGCCGATGTTAACCGCGCGGTGGCGGCCGCCAAAAAGGCCTTCGACACCTACTCACAAACCAGCCGCGAAGAACGCATCGCCCTGCTGGAGCGCATTAAGGGATGCTACACCGCGCGCTACGAAGAAGTTGCGCAAGCGATCAGTCAGGAGATGGGCGCACCTATTACCTTTGCCAGAAAGGCACAAGCCGGCACATGGCTGATGCATTTGGAACAAACGCTGGCGGTGTTGCGTGATTACCCGTTTGTAGAGAAGCACGCGACGCATGAGATTCGCAAAGAGCCGATAGGCGTGTGTGGCTTTATTACACCGTGGAACTGGCCGGTCAACCAAATTGCCTGCAAAGTGATTCCGGCGCTGGCTGCCGGCTGCACCTGCGTACTAAAACCCAGCGAAATCGCGCCTATTAGCGCCGCTATATTGACCGAGATAATGGACGAAGCCGGCGTGCCTGCTGGCGTATACAATATGGTAAACGGCGACGGGCCCGGCGTAGGCGCGGCTATTTCATCGCACCCCGATATCGACATGGTGTCGTTCACCGGCTCAACCCGCGCCGGTGTTGCGATTGCCAAGGCTGCCGCAGATACGGTAAAACGCGTCGCCCAGGAACTGGGCGGCAAGTCGGCCAATATTATTCTTGAAGACGCCGATATTGCCAAAGCCGTAGCGCGAGGCGTCAAACAATGCTTCGGTAACGCCGGCCAATCGTGCAACGCCCCGACCCGCATGTTGGTGCCGGAGCGGCACCTTGCAACGGCAATAAATGCCGCCCGCACCGCGGCAGAAAGCATGCAGCCAGGTGATAGCGCCGATGAAAATTCGGTGATGGGACCCGTGGTTAGCGAGCTGCAATTTAACAAAATCCAAGCCCTCATCAATAAGGGCATTGCAGAAGGGGCCGAACTTGTCGCCGGAGGGCCGGGCAAACCGGAGGGGTTGGAAACCGGCTATTTTATCAAGCCCACGGTATTTGCCAACGTTACGAACGATATGACTATTGCGCGCGAAGAGGTATTCGGCCCGGTACTATCAATCATCACCTACAAAGACGAAGACGAAGCGGTAGCCATCGCTAACGATAGCGAGTACGGTCTGGCAGGTTATGTATCCGGCGCTGTGGAGCACGCCAAACAGGTTGCCAAACGCATTCGCGCCGGCAATATCCACATCAACGGCAAGGATGGCGATGGTTCGAATCCGTTCGGCGGCTTCAAGCAATCGGGCAATGGCCGCGAATGGGGCGTTTACGGTTTTGAGGAGTTTCTGGAAATCAAGGCCATTATGGCGTAACCATGAAGTGCGCTTGCGCAAGCATGCGGCAAGCGCACTAGTGCACTGCTTATCGTAAACTTCGCAGCGACTGCAACACTTTTCTGCGTAACTCATCAATCGCACCATTAACTGCCTTGGCGCTGGTGCGTCTTTGCATTCTTGCCGTGCTGTTCTCCGCCCGCTCAGGTTTTTCTAGCCGGCTTTCATGTGTTCACCAGGTCTTATCCAGACGCTTCATCTCGCTGGTGACCAGCGCAGGCAGCAGCTCACAAAAAACTTCTATATTTTCAACGATCGCCCAGGCCAGGCGCAGATCGTCGGTGACTTCTTCCGGGTCATAACCCAAACGAAACACCACGCGCTCCAATTCACCCAACTTCAATAGAACTTCGAACCCCGCGGCACGCACATTGCGGTTTTGCTCGGTTTGCTCGTTGCGCCAGGTGTTGTAACTCAGGCTACTTAACGCTATCGCGAGGCTGATCAAAGCGACCAGGTTACGCCGTATCTGCTCAACAAATCGATTAGCCGGCATGATTATTGTTCTCTGTGTGGGTACGCGGGCATTATAGAACGACGTACGGGCGTCACCCAAACACACGTTGTTGTTATCCTCGCCTATACTTTTAGGAGGATTAAAGGGAGTTATTCTATGGCCTGGCCATTGGTGTTTGGCGTTGTCACGTGCTGCTTGCTGTTTAGCAACAGCATGGTACGCCTTTACGAGCAAAATGTGACTGCCCAAGCGTGGGCCGACGATGCCTTATTGCGTCAGCTGTGGTCGATTCTGCGGGTGCTGGAAAGCAGCCCTGGCGGGCTGATCTCAACCGAATTGAAGCTGGTTATCTGCCACTTTCTGGCCGATTCTTTTCGCCGTTTACACGCCAGGCACGGCAGCGGCGCGGGTTATCTGCCCTGCATCGAAGCAGCCGACTCGCAGGTTAGCACCTTAAACCAGCGGGCCGCGGGCACACCCCTGCCCAGTTTTGACGACGAACCAAGGGTAAGGCGCGCCCAACAGGCCTTGCCCGGTGTGCGCCGCGTGGTGAAACAATTGCGCGCTCATCGCGCGCTGTCGGCCGTCGATGCGCGGAAATTTATGCGCCAGCTCGACCAACGCAGCCTGGAACTCGCCGCCGATAAGTATGTGCTACGCGCACGCAAGGCCGAGCAGGAAAACGACAGTACAACGGCAATGCGCTATTACCGCTCCGCGCAGCGTTCATTACGCAAGGCCACTGGCAGTGAGGCAGCGCAGAGCCGTTTGCCGATGCTGGATGGCTGCATCAGCAAATTGCAAGGCAAATAACGAAATTTGCTTGTTTAACGACCAGCCAGGCGTGTGGTGCCGATTTAGCCGCGTCTCTTATTCCTCTTCCGCTTCTAGCTTCAGCGACACCGAATTAATGCAATAACGCTGGCCGGTGGGCGCGGGGCCGTCGGCAAATACGTGACCCAAATGCGAGCCACAATTGCTACAGGTCACCTCAGTGCGCTGCATGCCGTGGCTATTATCAGTATCGCTGCTGACCCGGTCGGCCGCAACCGGCTCAAAAAAACTGGGCCAGCCGCTGCCGGAATCGAATTTCGTAGCGGACGCAAACAACGCTTCGCCACAACAAGCGCAAAGATACTTGCCCTTCGTTTTGGTGTCGGTGTAAGTGCCGCTAAAGGCCGGTTCGGTGCCTTTTTCACGGCACACATAATACTCTTCGTCACTTAATAGCGCGCGCCACTCGGCGTCGGGTTTTTTGATTTTGGCCATGTTTGATTGCCCTCTGCTGTTACAACATGTCAATATACGGCGTGTTAAAATAATTGTACGGTATAGATGCTATTGCACATGAAAAATAAATTCAGCCATCATATTGTGCCACCTTTGTAGCTAAACTTAAACGAAGCGGCGACCAACCCGAACAAGGCCCGATGCAATGCATGAAATATTGAAATCCGACAAGCTGGAAAACGTTTGCTACGAAATTCGCGGGCCGGTCTTAAGAGCCGCCCATCTGCTGGAAGAAGAAGGCCACCGCGTTCTCAAGCTCAACATCGGCAACCCGGCCGCGTTTGGTTTTGATGCGCCCGACGAAATTCTGCAAGACGTTATCTACAACCTGCCGCAGGCGCAAGGTTATTGCGACAGCAAAGGTCTTTTTGCCGCCCGCAAAGCCATTATGCAGCACTGCCAGCAACGGCAAATAGAGCACGTTGAACTGGACGACATTTATCTGGGTAACGGCGCAAGCGAATTGATCGTGATGGCAACCCAGGGCTTGCTCAACAACGGCGATGAAGTGTTGATACCCATGCCAGACTACCCGTTATGGACAGCCGCGGTTTCGCTGGGTGGCGGCATTCCCGTGCACTATCGCTGCGACGAGGCAAGCGGCTGGATGCCCGACATCGCCGACATCGAAAGCAAAATTACGCCACGCACGCGCGCGATCGTGGTGATCAATCCGAACAACCCCACCGGCGCACTCTACCCAGACGCCCTTCTGCAACAAATCGTGGCCTTAGCCGAGCGGCACGAACTGATTGTATTCGCCGACGAAATCTACGACAAAATTTTGTACGACGGCCATCAACATACACCTTTGGCACGCTTGGCTACGAAGGTACTCTGCATTAGCTTCAATGGTTTATCGAAGGCGTACCGGCTGGCGGGGTTTCGGTCTGGCTGGATGATTGTCTCCGGCGCCAAACATCATGCCCGCGATTATGTCGAAGGACTGGATATCCTTGCCTCCATGCGTTTATGCGCCAACGTGCCTGCACAGTTTGGCGTGCAAACAGCACTTGGCGGCTATCAAAGCATTAACGAGTTGATACTGCCTAACGGCCGCCTTACGCAGCAACGCGACCTCGCCTGGCAACTGTTGAACGATATACCCGGCATTAGCTGCCAAAAACCCGCCGCCGCTATTTATCTGTTCCCAAAAATCGACACGCAACGGTTCGGCATCAAGGACGACGAAAAATTCGTGCTTGACTTACTCTTGCAGGAAAAAATTCTGCTAGTGCATGGTACGGGTTTTAACATGTCGACACCGGACCATTTCCGCGTGGTGTTTTTGCCGCGGGTAGACGTGCTGGAACAAGCCATCGGCAGGCTGGCGAGTTTTCTGGAGACTTATCAGCAATAGAGCGTCACGAGGTTGGCCCTTCCCCAAAACAGTCTGCACTTGCTAAGTCTCCGTTACGATCACCCGCGGCAGCAGCGCATTACTCTAACGGCAAGCGACTCAAACGCAGTTCGCCCAACGTGATGCCATCGTTTGCTTAAGCTGGGAGCCAGCTCGAATTTGGCGACCGCTGTTGTTTTTTGCCACTCTCCCTAACGTACCCGGCCCAAAACACTTTTATTAAAATCAGCGGCGCTCAGGCCAACCTTGAACTGGTAGTCTTCCCAAACCAGTTCAGTGCTTTTACCGGTCTGCCGGTTTTGCATCAACGCGCGGCCGGCGCGCCAATACTTATCGAGAAACTGTTGATAATCTTTCATCTCCATGGTTTTGAGCAACTCACCACGGCGATCGTAAAACTCAACTTTGAGTGGCCGATATTCCTGTTGATCAATAAAATTGATTTGCTTGGAATAACCGGAGTATTCATCTCTGGGGTAGCTTTCAATCACAAACACCGCTTGCCCGTCGTAACTGTCGTCACGCAAATATTTATAGTCATATTTTTCCAGCTGGAAAGATGACATGTCTTCGTAGGTGAATTCACTACCCATAAACCGGCCGGTTTTTTTCTTCGACGAAATACGCTTCGTGCGGCGCAATGCGGGCAGATAAATCCATTGATCGTCCGGCTCGACCGCGTGCGAATAATTCAGGAAGGTCGTACCTTGAACGTCTTTTGGCTCGTCGAATATCGTCAGGCCCTTGTCGCCATCGCCCGGCACTTCAAGTAATTTTAAACGCAGGCGGCGCTCGGTTTCCCGGCCATTGCTGCGCCGTAATATCATTTTCATATTGACCTGCGCGTCGCCCCAACCATCATCGCGCCGGTCTTGTTCCCGGGCAATGGCATAGCCCTTCTCTTGCGCCGTCTCGGCGTGGGCAACAGTAACAAGCAACAACATACTGGCGACGATCAAAATAGTTTTTCGCACCTGACTAACTCCTGCGTTAAGTGTTTTAATTCATCGCATAAAAGCGATCACGGCATATTTCTCGGCTGGTTCGCCTGCAGGCAGAACGGAAGTATGGTACCCGATTCGTCAACGTTTGAGGATAGGCGAATAATGGCAGACCTTTGCCGTTGAGCGTTGCGCCCGGCACGACCTCGGCAAATCGGCCATCGCCGTATATTTATTACGCAAAATACGGCCGTGTTATTTTGCTTCTGGCATTTATGGGTTGCATAGTTTTACACCCATGCCAGCAAAAAATCTGTTTTCATAGCACTTCAGAAATACTGAGCCCGGGCTTGTCCAGCCAACGGTTCAGATTGTGGCTCGCTTCGCTCTCACAATCTAACCTTATTCGTTAGCACTTTTAAGGCATATCAATTTTCGTTTCTGGAATCATTTCTTTTAGCATTGAAGCTAATTCTTGAAAACCAGTGCCCCCCAAACCGAACCTAATTTCGATATCTCGACGTTGCTCCTTTCCATATGAAAGGTACAGAGCGTTTTTTGAAAGTAACACCGAGTATGCCTTGCAATGTTCAATGAGATTTTCGTTATGACTCTCGAAGTAACAGGCGCCGCCATCCGAAAACTCAAATTGACTTTGAATCATGAAGTAAGGCTCATCGTCTGTATCCAAGTCATCATGAAACAATACCTGATGAATAATAGGGGACAGACCACGATGAATAATAGGGGACAGACCACGATAAATAAGCTATGCTATTGGCTTTCTCATGACATAGAAATGCTGATGCCCCGCCGTCCCCGTATCGTTGCACCTGGCATTCCCCTGCATCTTATTCAAAGGGGCAATAACCACCAGGCCTGCTTCTTTGCCGAAGACGACTATCTGACCTACCTTGAATGGCTGGAAGAATACGCATCCTATGCAGATTGTAAAATCCATGCCTACGTTTTGATGACCAACCATGTTCACATCCTGCTGACACCAGATCGGGCGAGTAGTACAGGTGAGATGATGAAACGTTTAGGACAACGTTATGTACAATACATCAATCGAAGCTACCGGCGAAGCGGAACGCTCTGGGAAGGGCGCTTTCGTTCATGCATCGCCCAGGAAGACAACTACCTTCTCCACTGCCAGCAGTATATAGAAATGAACCCGGTCAGAGCGGATATGGTAGAACACCCGGGAGACTATCGGTGGTCAAGTTATCGTTATAATGCGCAGGGAGAGGAAAGCCAATTGCTGCAACCTCACTTTATGTACAAAAGCCTGGGTAAGAGCGCATTATCCAGGCAAAGCGCCTACCGGGCGCTGTTCAAAACGGCGCTGGAGCCGGGCATAGTGGACGAGATACGAAGCGCCACCAATGGTAATTTTGCAGTGGGTAATAAACGTTTTAAGGAGGAGATCAGCAAGATGTTAGACCGACGAGTAGAGCCGGGACATCCGGGTCGGCCTAAGAAGGTCGTTGATAAATAGTGGTCTGTCCCCTAATGTTCGATGCACATCTTTTTTGTAAAAGACAGTGGCTAATAAATAATCGTTACGACCGCCTTTTCAGGCGGTATTTTTCATGAAGCGCTTTTTCAGTGAGGGGCTCGCCAACGTTGCGGAGTGGGACTGCATCTTCCCAGACAAATATGTTAAGTCAAGACTTGACCCTCAGCTCCCCCAGTTAATACCTGGCCAGGCGCCGTATACGGACCCGTATATACGGTGGTGTGGGAGGGGGCTACTTGAGTAGCTCCCTCCCTATCCCGATTATATTTTTTACAATCAACCTTCGAATACTTCCCTTTGGAAAAAATAAGTCAATCTTTGGTTTTCTCTTGATGACTTTCTTAGCTTCCTGTACCCAAGCATCTTTAATACCATTCCGATTTGCATAATCTATAATTTGTTTCCAGTCACCACGAACTCCATCATGCTTTAATACAATACTTTTAAAGTCTATCCTCGCATCATCATCTTTATCAAAACAGTTCGGAAGCGGCCGCCCAATTGCTAAAAAATTGAGCTTAGTCCTTACGCATTTTTCACACTTACCACAATTGCTGTCTTTCAAGTCGCCTTCCCAGCATACACGTAAATTTTCAATTCCCTCTTTCCATTCAGAAATCATATCTACTTTTTCTGTTCGTGTATGGGAAGCGCCATCATGAATTACAACAAAATCATCAGAGCTCAATAAAAAGTCTACAATGGGAGTTGATCCCCATGGAATAGTGAGATAGTTATAGGGGTAAGTACTACCGACTATACAGGTACCAGCAACGCTTTTGAAATTAGCTAAAGTAGCAACCAAAGCGGTAGCATGTGCGTACTCCCAGTTTGCACATGATATTTCACGATAATTTGTTTTAATCGGCATGATCTCAATTCCAATGTCATCGAGTGTTGTAATTGCTCTTTGAGTAACATTAGAAAACGCAGCTGTGTTTTGAAGAGGAATATCAAAACCGTGCACTAAAGTACATAATTTTATATTTTTCGATCTATAGCTATTTTTACCTTGCGAATGCCTCCATACTGAAAACATGGAATCAACCCCTCCTGAAAAAGCGCATATTGCACCAGAAACAGGGCGTTCATTCTCTCTTACAGAATCAACTTTAATATCGATAATTGAGTAGGTTTCAGGCAGCCATTTATTCCATGCAGATTGATACTCTACTAGGTTGCCCAATAGCCCCAATGATACCGACCCGTTAACAACTATATCCCTTCCTTCCGCCATAGCATCCATAATGACGGCTAGCAAATAGCTGTCACAATCTTTTTCTTCGGGGGGGGGGGATTGATTTTGAGAATTGGAACCATAACTCTTTCATGTCAACTTGAACATTACCATCAACTCGATTAATGCTACAACGCCTCACATAATCACTTCCTTGAGATTCAATGGGTAAAGGTTCTAATACAACAAATTTCATGTTAATAATTTCCTGTAAAATATAACGCTTAGATCACTGTAATAATTCACGGCGATGAAATATCAGATTATCCCCGATCTCTCGTAAATTATTATGGTGCATCTACTTGGTCGAGTAAGCAAGAGGAACGTAAGCGCCCATTTCTGCGCGTACTTGCCCTTATGAGTTTACCGACTTATTTTT
>CAZJDL010000080.1:0-19409 GCA_964544755.1 uncultured Pseudomonadales bacterium
TGTCGTCGTTTTGTTCTGCGGCAAATACCTGCGGGTTTACTGTGGCGCTAACAACTGCGGATACCAGCACAAACGCATCGGCTTTTGGGGATTTTGCCGATAATGCGAAAGCTGGATCATTCGAAGGTGCCGAAAACAACGATGAACAGCAGCAAAAACAGGGCAGCCGAAATTCCCGATAAGCGCTGATGCCCACCTGAATTCACATTAATCATGCTCTGCCTGATCATGGCACAGTCGCCCACACCCCGTTACCCAACGTCGCAATCGACGTGCGCAAATTGTTCAGTGACATTCATCATAGCTATTGCATTCGCCCTGCAACATCTTCTGTATAACCAGGGCATGAAATGTGGATAACCAGGGCTTTACTCACCCCACCGGGAAAAACGCCAAAGTTGCGCTTTCGAGAACACAGCTTGTGAGCAAGCTTAAGGCTTACGATACAGTCTTTATACCCTTGTGTTTACGACTTAACAAATTGTTTAATAAAGAGTTTCCGTAACCATCCACAGCTGGACCAAGCCCCAATAACAATAATATTAAATATTCTATCTATATATAAAGTATAAATAATACTAACTTAATCTGTTTATATTGTTACGCTTGCCGACATTCCCGCTTGTTACAGCACAATACGGGCCTTTCATCCCAAAGCGCTTTTTCCCGCTTCTGCTACATTTACTAGTAACCGAATATAAATTCACTGTATCAATGTGTTTAAGTTATAAGCAAAAGTGGTTTTCAGCGCTCTCTACAATTTGTTTTGTCAGGCCAGCGGTCGCGCCAAAATCTTTGGCTTTTGCGCCTGCCTTATGGCGCACTGCTGCCTGGCTGAGCCAGCGCAACGCTCGGCTGCGTTTTACTACGCCACACCGCTACCCACCCCTGAACTAGCGCAGTTCGACGACGTGATCGTCGAACCACTCAACACCACAGCCCGTAATATCAAATTTCTACAGCGTGAGGGATCACAGGTGTTCGCCTACTTGAGCCTGGGAGAAATCAGCGATACCGAGGCTAAACGCTTTGATCTGCCCCGTGACTGGCTGCTCGGGCGCAACACCGCCTGGCGCAGCGGCGTTGTCGATCAGACCAATCCAGCCTGGCGACAGTGGGTATTAAACGAACGCGTGTCAACGCTGGTAGCGGCGGGCTATGACGGTCTGTTTTTCGACACGCTGGACAGTTTTCAGCTGGTGGCGGACACAGAGAACAAACAGCGCAGGCAAATTGCGGGCCTGATCAAGCTCATCCGCAGCATTCATACGCAATACCCGAAGCTGAAACTGTATTTCAACCGCGGCTTCGAGCTGCTGCCCGAGCTGCACGACGTTGTGTATGCGCTGGCGGTGGAGTCTCTATTCGAGGGATGGAATGCGCAGCGGAAAAAATACGTGCCGGTAACGGACAGCGACAGGCAGTGGTTGCTTGGCAAGCTGAGCGAAGTCAAAGCCCTGGGTATACCGGTAACGGTGATCGATTACGTCGCCCCGGCAGAGCGCGACAAGGCCGCGAAGACCGCGCAAAAAATCAAGGCGCAGGGGTTTGTTCCGTGGGTCAGTGTTGCGGCGCTCGACCAATTGGGGGTCGGCGCTGTGCAGGTCATACCACGGCGCGTTTTGGTGGTGTACGACGCCAAACAAGGACCGCTGGCGCTTAATTCCGCACATATTTTGCTCGGTAACGCGCTGGACTACCTGGGTATGCGGATCGATTATCATGATATTCGCGCCGGCATGCCGACCCAGCCGTTGACCGGTTTGTACGCCGGCGTGGTGACCTGGTTGCAGGACGGCAGCTTTTCTCATTTCAAGTTGTTCGAACAGTGGCTCGCAGAACAGCTCGACAACCAAATACCTTTGGTCGTGTTCAATAGCTTGCCATTGCAGAACACGCGCTTGCTGGCAAAGCTAGGTTTGAAAAGGCTCCAGCAGCCGCTGCAAAAACCACTGAGCATAGCGACGCAAGTACCGCATATCGGCCATTACGAAGCGCCGATCAAGCTCAAAATCCGTGATATTCCAGGTATCACCAATGCCAGGAAAAAAAACACACCGTGGCTAAGCTTGCAAGGCGCCAAGGGCAATACAGCCGACCCGGTGTTGATCGCCCCCTGGGGGGGCATGGCCTTATACCCTTATGTGAACACCGAAACGCGACCGGGGTTTAAACGCTGGATCATCGAACCTTTCGAGTTCCTGCGCAGCGCACTACAGATTAATGATTTTCCAGTAGCGGATTCAACCACCGAAAGTGGTAGCCGCATTTTAACCTCGCATGTCGACGGCGACGGCTTTGTCAGCCGCGCCGAACTACCCAACGCGCCGTACAGCGCCGAAGTGTTGCTGGAAAGAATTTTCAAGCGCTATCGATTGCCGCATACCGTATCTGTTATAGAGGGGGAGGTCGGCAAGCAGGGCTTGTATCCCAAGCAGTCGCCGGCGCTGGAGAAGATCGCACGCGACATTTTTCGGCTACCCAATGTGGAGTTGGCGAGTCACTCGTTTAGCCATCCGTTTTTCTGGCAGCCAAATAAAATGAATACCGGCCGCAGAAAAGAATATGGCGTGTCGATGCCGATTCCGAACTACAGTGTGGATTACCGGCGTGAAGTAATCGGTTCCATCGACTATATCAACACGCGTCTGGCGCCACCCGGTAAAAAGGTCAAAGTCATGTTATGGACCGGTGACGCTCTGCCGGGTGCCGCAGCGATAGCACTCACGCAAGAAGCCGGCGTGGTCAATTTTAACGGCGGCAATACTAAAGTGACCAACGCCTACCCCTCGACAACGGCAGTGTACCCGCAAATACGCCCCACTGCAGCGGGGCCGCAGATTTACGCGCCTATTATGAATGAGAACGTCTACACCAACGAGTGGCATGGACCCTACTACGGCTTTCGGCAAGTGATAGAGACGTTTAAACTAACGGATTTACCTAGGCGATTCAAACCAATAGCGATTTACTGGCACTTCTATTCGGGTACCAAGCAGTCTGCCTTGCAAGCCCTCTATGACATCTACGACTGGGCAAAGGCGCAAGCTCATACCGCGATGTATATCAGCGAATATGCGCCGAAAGTGGAAGGCACCTACACCACCTCATTCGCCCGCACTGCGGAGGGAGGTATACAAGTAAGAGGCCTTGGGTCGCTGCGTACGTTGCGTATTGCGCCGAGCCTGGGTTACCCTGATTTGCGCCGCAGTGAGGGTGTTGCCGGCTTTATCGATTTGCCCCAAGGGCGTTACCTGCACTTGAGCGCGTCCAGCGCAAAACTCTATTTCCAAAAAAGGCTAGATAAGAAACAACCTTATCTGTTGCAGGCCAATGCCATGGTCGACCACTGGAGGGCAAACAGCAAGGGCGCGGAAATGCGCCTTACGGCACACGAACCGATCAAATTACAAATCGAAAACGCCAATGGCTGCCGAATAAAAACGCGTAACAAATGGCGCACTGGCATCAAGAGGGGCACTCGCCAGTCTTTCAACCTCGGCATAAGGGATACGCAGAATGCACTTCTGGTATGTCAATAACGACCGCGAACGTATCTTTGACCGTACATCACTGATACTGTTTTTCGCCGTCATCGTTGCCGTGTTGATCTGGCTGTTCCCCCGGCAGGCGGAGTTTCGAAAGCAACTGCCGGCCGACCAGGTAGATGCGGTGTCGATCGCCTACCTCGAACTACTGTTGAAAACCGTGCCGGAAGATCTGCCGCTGCGCGTCAACCTGATCCAGCAATTGATGCAAACCGGGCAATACCAAAAGGCGCTGTTACGGCTGAACTATTTGCTCGTCAGCTACCCGCCTGAAGATGCAAATACCATTGACTTGTTGCAGTTGCAGATTGTTGCCCAATTGACTTTTTCCGACGCTATCGGTACAGAGAAAAAATCTGCCTATCGCGCCACAGTGGAACAGTTGCTGGCAAGAATGGGCGGTGCAAGCTACTCGAATGAAGAGCATCAGACAATAGCCGCCATTGCGCTGGCCATTGGTAAACCGGCGTATGCGGCGCACCAATATGCATATTTGGCCGCCAGCGAGGCCGGCAAAAAAACCTACTGGTCAGAGCAGGCGGCGAAATGGTTTTTGGCGGCGGGCGAGCACGAAAAAGTCGCGCGTATTTATGTTGGTCTTGCCAAACGCAAACCGAAACCATACTTGCAAAAAGCGATCGACACCTATCTGATGCTCGACCAACGCGAGCGTGCACTGCAACTCTATAGCGAATATTTGAGCAGCGTAGGTAATGACGTTAGCCTGCTGGCGGGCGCTACCCGGCTGGCGATTGGCATGGGCGACAAAGTGCGTGCGCGGCAATACCTGCAGCATATGCTGGCCGGCATGGCCGATGACGCCAGCGCCATGTTACAAACGCGCGACCTGGCGTTGGCACTGGGCGACGTCAAACTCGCCTTGCAGGCCGCGCAAAATCATGCACGCTTACAACCGGAAGATTGGGGCCAACGCGAACAACTGGCGCGCATTTATGAATGGAACGGTATGCCCGAGCAAGCGCTGCGACAATGGCGCAAGCTGATTGATCGTAAGCCGACCAAAAAGAACCTGCGGCATACGCGCTTTCTGGCGGCCGCCTTATACGACTATGCGACCGTGCAGTCTATTCTCGACAAGACCGGCAGGCGTCGTGCGCTGGCGGCCGACGAACTGAGCCTGCTGGTGTCTACCTACGAACAGCGCGGTTACCCTGGCGCCGGGGTCAAGTACCTGCAGCAGTATGTGCGGCGCCAGCCCAAGCAGCGCAGTGCCTGGCTGGGCATCGCTTACCTGCAGGAGCGCATGCAGGACTTGCAAGGCGCACTGGCGTCCTGGCGGCAAATAGATCGGCGTTTCGGTTTGTCGGTGCAGGAAAGCCGAACCGTCGCCGGTTTGCTGTGGTCACTGGACGATACCGCTGGTGCCTTGCAAATACTGCAAAAAGCCGCGCCAAACGCCGCCGCCGATGACGACACCTTCTGGCGCTTGTTAGCCCAAATTGCCTGGCAGGAAGAAGAAGACCTGGTTGCCATGCACGCGCTTAGAAAAGCCATCAAATCGCCAGCCGATGTGAGCCAGCAGGAAGCCGATATTTTACTGTTGATTGAGGATGAAACCGCCATCGATTTACAGCTGCAGGTGGCGCAGAAGAGCTGGCAGCGTTTTCGGCAGCCGCATTACCTGCTCGCGCAAATGCAAATGGCGCAGACGCTGAAGCGCTGGGACGTAGTGCAACAGGCGCTGGATGAGGCACGGAACCATAGTGATCTGTTCGCCGACAATGTGCAGTACTGGCTGCTCAAGGCCGCCTTCGCTGAACATAAAGGCCGTACCAAGCGCGCGCAAAATGCCTATCTGCAAGCCTTGCAGTTGTCGGGTGACAGCAGTGAAGTGACGCAGAGCTTCCTGTGGTTCTTGTTGAACAGCAATCAACAAGACAAGTTGGCGCGCTATTTACGCAAATGGCGCAGCCTGGCGCAGCAGGATGCACGTTTGTGGCCAGTGTATGCCGCGGCGACCAGCAAGCTGGGCCGCCACAGTGAGGCCCTGCGTTGGTACGGCCGGTTGGTGCAGGAAGACGCGGATGATATCAATACTCTGGTGGCCTACGCGGACACGCTGGAGAGCGCCGGTCGTGCGCCGGCCGCGTGGCGTTTGCGCAAACATATTTACGCTAAATTGTGGGACGAGCCGCCGACGGCGCCCGCAACGGCCGACCTGCTGACCCAGCAACTCAACCTAACACATTCGCTGGCTGGTTATCGGGCCGCCTATGCGCAGCTGCGGCACACGCAGGGTCTGCCCAGCGCGCAACAATGGCTGCCAAAATACACCGACCATTTGATCGGCCAGGGCGATGCGGACGCGGTGAATTTCTGGCGCATGTGGTTACAGCAGCAGTACCAGCAAGACCTGCCCGTGCTGCAACGCATGAGCATGGCCACGCACAACTATGAGCGCGACACCATACTCGGCCTGTTGCAGCACGATGCAATCACGCCGAGTATGCGCGCCGATGGCTTGCAGCGGCTGGGGTGGAACAGTCAGGCGCTGGCGGTTGGTTTGCAAGCACTGCAGCCCGCGGCGGGTGACCAGCAAGGCTTGCGCGAACTAACGTCACAACTGAGCAGCGAACGGCCTAGTGGCTGGCGCGTGGATTGGCGCAGCGATCAACTCGGCGGCATCGACCTGCAAGGTCCGGAGCTGACCTGGGCGCAGTATTTCGATACCTGGCACTCGCAGCTCGAGCTGCAAAACGCTGGCTACAGCAGTGACAATTTGGTGGATTTTAACGACGTCGGTGATGAAACAGTTTTACAATGGCGCTGGTTGCGCGCTACCCGGCACGGCCACTGGTTTATCAAACCAGTGGCCAGTTTGCGTGACGACCAATCCGTCTTCGGCGTGCAGGGTCAGCTCGAGCGGCGCTGGGATTCGCGCCTTGGCACCACGGTGGCAGCTGGCTGGCAGGACTTGCCAACCGTCACACCGATACTGCGCGCGTTTGGCGTGTACGACCATATTGACAGCAGCATCAATTACTCGTTGAGCGCGCGCGACAGCATTACCGCTAATATTGGCTTCAATCGTTTTCAGGCGCGGGTCAGTGGTGTTACATTTGCGCGCGGCTACGACGCCGGCATCAGCTATTCGCACCGGCTTAACTTTGCCGACCCGGAATGGGCGATGACGGCCGGCGTGGAGTGGCAGAAAAATTCGCTAGATGCGCACTTCCCCGCTGATATTACCGCGCGTTTGCGCGATACTAATACCAGCGCCGACACCATTTTGCCGGAAGACTACGGTCAGGTGTTCATCGGTACGACTTTGCAGCGCGGTGATTTGCACGCGTTGAACGCGCGTACACCGTCGCCGCGCTACCTGGTTAATGCCGCGGTCGCTTACCAGTGGCCGCTATCGCAGGTGTCATTCGCGGTTTCTTTAGGCTTGGGCTGGCGTATTATGGGTAACGATGAACTTGCGTTGACTTATGGATACAATAGCAAACCGTTAGGCGGGCAAGGCGATGCCGCGCAAGACATTCGCCTGAGCTATAGTTACCGGTTTGGCCGCTAGATTTAAATAATGGGTTTATTTATGCGCTTTGTTGTTTTCCATTCGCCGTTTGCAGCGATCAGGCTTATCCCGATCATTGCGTGTTTGTTGTTGGCCGCTTGCGCGGTGAATCAAACGGAACGCAAAATCACTTTTGCCAAGCAAGAGTCCTGGGCTTTACTGCCGATTATTAATTTTTCCCAAACGCCGCAGGCCGGTGAGCGCGCGGAGCGCATCACTGAAACGCTATTGCGTACTGAGGGCTTGAAGACCCTGAGCCATTATCCGTTACAGGAAGATCCGAGCGGCTTACCTATTCTCGACGAACAGAAACGTTTTAATACCGCGCTGGCGTGGGCGCAGGAAAACAACATGCGCTATGGTGTCACTGGCAGCATCGAGGAGTGGCGCTACAAAAGCGGTCTCGACGGTGAGCCGGCGGTCGGCGTCAGCCTGCAGGTGATCGACGTTAGCAGTGGCGACGTATTGTGGTCCGGCTCGGGGTCGCGCGCCGGCTGGTCGCGTGAAAGTTTGAGCGGCACCGCGCATAAAGTGCTGGAAAAGCTTGTGACCAAGCTTCAGTTAAAATAACACTTAGCAATAAAACTCGTTTACCCAAGTAAACGCGAATTTATCCCAGGCGATTTTCGTCCATGCCCTTTGAACTCGACTCGCTCGGAAAAACGGAAGCCAAATCACCACACGTGATTTGGCTGGAAACGGTATGCGTTAGCGCGCTAACCGTTGGGCTGGGTTTTCTGGTGCGGCCGGACGATCCGTTTTTTGTGCATGGCGATAATTTTCCGTGGCCTATCATGGCGCCGGTACTGGTCGGTTTGCGCTACGGCTTTGCCGAAGCCTTCGCGGCGGCACTGCTCATTATCGTCAGCAGCCTGGTATTTGCCTGGTGGCTGGAGCAACCCGCCTGGCGTCTGACCACGGCTTACAGCATTGGTATATTGGTCACCGGCATGCTGAGCGGTGAATTTCGGGATATATGGGAACGCCGTTTGCGCCGCCTGGAACGGTCCAATGAATACCGGCAGGCGCGCCTGGAGGAGTTTACCCGCGCCTACCATGTACTAAAAATTTCCCACGATCGCCTCGAACAGGACAGCGCGGGTAAATCCACCAGTTTACGCAGCGCCTTGTCAGACATGCAGCGCCAGCTTGCGCACGTTGAAGCCGACAGCGACAACCTGGCGCAAAATGCCGAAATCATTATCAACGTATTCTCCCACTATGGCGTACTGCAAGCAGCCTCGCTGCATGCGCTGCTTGACGATGGCGTACAGGCACATTCGCTGGCGCACACTGGTGACACCGAAGTCATTGATCCGAGTGACCCGCTACTGCGCCTGGCGGTTGCGGAGAAAAAGCTGATTAGCGTGCGCGCCGATATTGCCGGCGAGGATGAAGCGCAGGAAACCGATTACCTGGCCTGCATTCCGCTGGTCGATACCTATCAAACCATTCACGCGGTGCTGGTCATCAAGCTGATGCCGTTTTTTTCCTTTCATGAAACCAATCTTAAATTGATGGCCATTATCGCCGGCCGCATCGCTGACATCCTGATGGCGGCGAACGAACTGCCGGTGATCAAAAACCTTGAGCGTTACGAATTCTTTCGCCAACTCAAACGCTGCATGGCCGATGCGGCCAGCTTTCAGTTGCCGGCCAGCCTGCTGACCATTACGGCGAGTAACCCGGTCACCGCACCTGCTTATATCGAGTCCATCGAAAACCAGATGCGCGGTCTGGACGTTGGCTACCTGGCGCGCAATACCCGCGGCGACGCCGTTATGCTGATGCTGATGCCGCTCACGGGGCAAGACGGCGTCGCCAGTTATATGATCCGGTTCGAACAGTTTATGCGCCAGCAACACGGTGTTAATCTGGATGACGCCAAACTCGAAATCGTCGAGTACCTGGTCAAACCAGACGACACCGTAGAGCGCCTGAAACAGCGTCTGAAAGGCGAAGCGCACCTACCGGAAGAGGATTTACTGTATTTGAACAACGCCCGGCCGGTTGCCGCATGAAGCCGAATATACTCTTTGCCAATGCAATCTTCTTTGAGCTGGTCAGCTGGGTTGGGCTGACGATAGCACAACCGGCGGTAGCAGCCTGGGTGTTTATTCTGACCCACACCATTGCGTCACTGTTAGCCGGGTTCGCCGTATGGTGTTTGCTACCCGCGCAGTACCAGCAGCCGGTGCTCAGGTCGTACGCCTTCGTTGCGCTAATCATATTTTTTATCCCCGGTCTCGGCATGGTCGGCGCGGTGGTGTCGATTCTGTTGGGTCTGTATCGCCCGCACGAACAACGGCCGGAGTACACGCTAGCGACGGCAGTACCCGAGTTGCCGTTCAAACCGGTGACCATCGATACCAATTTAAGCTTTGCTGGCGGCGGCTTGTACGATGTGTTGCGCCATGCCTCTGATACTGATAAACGCCTGAAAGCGGTATTGGCAACGCAGCGCATGAACGAGCGCAAGGCGATACCGATACTACAGGTGGCGTTGAAGGACCCGGTCGACGATGTGCGCCTGCTGGCTTACTCGATTCTCGACAACAAGGAAAACGGCATCAACGTCAACATCAAAAGCGGGCTAACCGAATTGCAAATCGCGACCGAGGCGCAACGGCCCGTGATTCATAAACGGCTGGCATTTTTGTATTGGGAATTGGTGTACATGGGTCTGGCGCAGGGCGACGTGTTGCTGCATATTTTGCACACGGCCAAACAGCACGTTAACAACGTGCTGGAGCAAACCAACGATTCCGGCGCCTATTTCCTGTTGGGCCGTATCCTCATTCGTGAAGAAGCGCTGGTAGAAGCCGAACAGGCATTCATGCGCGCCCACGAATACGGCATGGACAAGTCCATCATCTCCTCTTACCTGGCGGAGATCGCCTACCTTAACCGTGATTACAAACTGATTCCGTCGATACTGCGGGAATTACCTGACGCCGAGCGCGAGCGTGAACCGATTGCCGCCGTTGCTGAATATTGGTTGCAAGCCTAAACGATGGCAGACGCAGACGTACTGCTACTATTGGAAGGAACGTATCCCTACGTGCGCGGCGGGGTGTCGAGTTGGGTGCATCAAATCATCAGGGGCGTACCGGAGCTGAAATTTGCGCTGGTCTTTGTCGGCGGCGCTCGCGAGCACTACGGCGAGCAACAGTATGAACTGCCGGAGAATGTTGTGCATCTGGAAGAGCATTTCTTGCAGGAATCCTGGCACCAGCAAAAATCGCGGCGCTGCCCGGGCAATGTTGACGCTTTCAACCGCTGCCAGCAAATGCACGACTATTTCCATCAGTCGCACGATGATTTACCCGACGCTTTGATCAGCGATCTGCTGAATATGATCAATGACCCCGACAAAGGTATTACTCACGAAGATTTTCTGTTCAGTGAGGCGTCGTGGGAGTATATGACTAACGGCTATGAGAAATACTGCACCGAGCCGTCGTTTGTAAATTATTTCTGGACCGTGCGCTCGATGCACGCGCCGATTTTCATGTTGTCTAAGGTGGCGCGCGGTGCACCCCGCGCCCCGGTTATTCATTCCATCTCCACCGGTTTTGCCGGCCTGCTCGGCGCGTTTGTTAAACACCAGCACCCGGAGTGCAATTTTATTCTGAGCGAACACGGCATTTACACCAAGGAACGCAAGATTGATCTGGCGCAGGCCGAATGGATTCAGGATTCCACCACCGATCTTGATAGCGGCCTAACCGACGACGTGGGTTATATTCGGCAACTGTGGATTCGTTTTTTCGAAGAACTTGGCCGCATCACCTACCATGCCTCCGACCCTATCGTTGCGTTGTACGAAGGCAACCGATTACGCCAGGTGCAGGATGGGGCGATAGCTAAGCGCACGCGTGTTATTCCTAACGGAATTTCTCTGGCACAGTACGAAGACGCGCTAGACAAGCGGCCGAAGGAGATTCCGCCCATCGTTGGCCTGATCGGCCGTATCGTGCCGATTAAGGATATCAAAACCTTTATTCGCGCCATGCGCTCTATCTGCAATAAAATTCCCGAGGCCGAAGGCTGGTTGGTGGGACCGACCGAGGAAGACGAGGCTTACGCCGCCGAGTGTGAGGGGCTGGTTAGCAGCATGGGTTTGGAAAACAATGTCAAATTTCTGGGTTTTCAGAAAGTGCCGGAGATTTTGCCGCAGCTCGGTGTGATGGCGTTGACTTCCATCAGTGAGGCGCAACCACTGGTGATGCTGGAAGCCTATGCGGCTGGCGTGCCCTGCGTTGCGACCGATGTTGGGTCGTGCCGGGAGCTGATCGAAGGTTATAGCGAGGAAGATAAGGCGCTGGGCCACGCCGGCGCGGTGGTCAACATAGCTGATCCGTTAGCCACCGCGGAAGAATGCCTGAAGCTGCTCGGTAATCCCGAGCTGTGGAACAAGGCCCAGCAAGCCGGCCTGGCGCGGGTAACAAGTTTCTACACCGAACAGCTAATGTACGATCGCTATCGCGAGATGTACCAAATCGCGATGGCTAAATCTTGAGGGGCAGGTAAATGGCTGGCATCGGATTCGAGCTGCGCCGCATACTCAACCGCGATACTTACGTCGCCACTCTGCAGGCCTATCTTTACGCCGGCTTGATCAGCTCTGGCCCGTGGGTGTTGTCGATTCTCAGCGTATTGTTAATTGGCATACTCAGCGTCAGCGTGGTTGCCCCCACCCTGCTCGTGACACAATTTCTGGTGTCGGTGACCTACTTGATGTCGGCCTCGCTGATTTTCACCGGCGGTCTGCAGCTGATGTTCACGCGCTTTATCTCCGACCGCCTGTTCGAAGAGCGCGACGATGTGATCCTGCCGAACCTGATCGGTATTCTGTTGCTAACCACCGCGGTGGCCGGCGTGCTTGGCGCCTCATTTATTTTTCTGATGTTCGAAGAGTCGCTGCTGTACCGCATTTTGATGGTGGCCAACTTCGTCACCCTCACCGACTTGTGGCTAGTCGTTATCTTTCTGTCCGGCATGAAGGCGTATAACCGCATTCTTCTGACCATGCTGATTGGTTACCTGGTGATGGTGATGGCTGCGTATTTTCTCCGTCATTTCTCGCTGGAAGGATTATTGCTGGCGTTTTTGATTGGCCACTGCGTGCTGCTGTTTGCCTTTTTGTACGATATCCTTCGCGAGTTTCCCAGCAACAAGTTTGTCGCGTTTGATTTTCTCGACAGGAAAAAGGTTTTCTGGTCGCTGTTCGCAACCGGCATGTTTTACTATTTCGGCGTGTGGGTCGACAAATACCTGTTCTGGTTTAACCCGGCGACCTCGGTCGATGTGATTGGCCCGCTGAACGCCTCGCTGATCTACGACATTCCGATCTTTCTCGCCTACCTCGCGATCATTCCCGGCATGGCGGTTTTTCTGGTGCGCATTGAAACCGACTTTGCCGAACACTACGAGCAACTGTATAACGCTATCCGCGGTGGCGAAGCGCTGGACCACATTTATTTCCTGAAAGATCAAATGGTGTATTCGATCCGCCAGGGCATACTCGAGGTGTTCAAAGTACAAGGTCTGACCGTGGTGCTGATATTTCTATGGGCACCGAGCATTCTCGACCTGCTGGGCATATCGAGTTACTACCTGCCTCTGTTCTATATTGACCTGGTCGGCGTCAGCGTGCAGGTGTTGCTGATGTCGATTATGAACGTCTATTTCTACCTGGACCGGCGTGGCATCGTACTGGCGCTGAATATTCTCTTTTTCGTTCTGAACCTGGTGCTGACCGTGGCGACTCATTGGCTGGGCCCCAGCTTCTACGGTTACGGTTTCGCCGGTTCGATCACTATCACGACGTTTATCGGCTTCATTATTTTAAACCGCACCCTCGAAGACCTCGAGTACGAGACGTTTATGTTGCAGAAGTAGCATACGTTCGTGGCTCGGGTTTTATGCGATTTTGCAGCGATACCGTTTTTTTAGAGTAGTCGCCACGCCACGTCGCCATGCAAACGAGGACAAATCATGCGCTCTAAAATCGGGCGGTTCTACCTGCTACCAACACCACACCAGCATTTTACGTTAGACAATTTACTTGGCGTCGTAAATCGCCTGTGCCGCCGCAACAGCCGAAGTTTCTGCCTGCAGCCCGACGGCTTCCAGCGCACCCAGGCAGGTCAACACATTTTTCGGATTGCTGGTATACCCCATCAGGCCGATACGCCAAACCTGGCCGGCAAAAGCGCCCAAACCCGCGCCTATCTCAAGGTTGTATTCGTTGAGTAATTGTTGACGTACGGCAGTGTCATCGGTTCCCTCGGGAATGGAAACGGCGTTCAATTGCGGTAGACGGTGACGCTCGTCGACCAGAAACTGGATACCAAAGGCCTCCAGCCCGGCGCGTAGCGCCAGATGATTTCGGTCATGGCGCGCCCAGGCGTTTTCCAGGCCTTCTTCCTGGAGAAGAACCAGCGCTTCGTGTAGGGCGTAGAGCGCATTAACCGGCGCGGTATGGTGATAGGTGCGTTTTGCGCCGCCGCCCCAATAACCCATGACGAGATTCAGATCGAGAAACCAGCTCTGTACCTTTGTTTTACGGGATGTGATTTTCTCCGCCGCGCTTGCGCTAAAGCTCACCGGTGAGATGCCGGGAACACAGGAGAGGCATTTTTGTGTGCCGGAATAGATGGCATCGATACCCCAGTCGTCGACACGCAGTTCGCTGCCACCCAGCGAAGTGACCGCATCTACGATGGTTAAACAGTCGTGCCGATGGGCTATATCGACCAGTGTCCTGGCGTCTGAGCGGGCGCCGGTTGAGGTTTCGGCATGCACAAAGGCGACGACGCGCGCGTTGGGATTTGCCTTGAGCGCGTCCTCGAGTTTGTTGGGGTCGACGGGTTTGCCCCAATCATCGTCAACGACAATAGCGGTTGCGCCGCAGCGCTCGGCATTTTCGATCATTCTGCCGCCAAAAACGCCGTTGCGGCAAACAATCACTTTCTCGCCCGGCTCCACTAAATTGACAAAACAGGTTTCCATGCCGGCTGACCCCGGCGCAGAGACTGGCAGAGTGAGTTCATTTTTGGTCTGGAACGCATAGTGGAGCAGCCCCTTGACTTGCTCCATCATTTCCACAAAAAGAGGGTCGAGATGGCCGATAGTGGGGCGCGATATGGCCTCCAGAATTCGCGGATTAACGTCAGAGGGGCCAGGGCCCATCAAGGTGCGAGCAGGGGGGTGGAACGACTGAGTCATTGAAGGTTCATCCTGTTAATTGGAATGGGTAGGAGTGTATTGAGGCAACTGTCTAGTTCGGTAACATCCGTGGAGCACGTAAGGACTTGTTGCGGAAAACATAGCATTACGAACAGGGTTTCTCGGAGCCATGCGCGTTCTGCTTGTCTCCGGCCAAGGTAAGTTGAGAAAGGCGTATTACTGCAAGTGAATTAAGCATTGATCCGATATTTCTTTAACACGGAACATACCTTTGCTGACAGCTTCGGAAAGATTGCAATGGGTAGCGGTAATGATGCGCACGTTGTTATGCTTAATGATTTCAGACCCTGCTGCGCGGCACGCTCCGGACTGCACAAACTGCGGTAACCTGCAAATTGCATCAAGGAACAGGGTTTCACCCAAGGCCTCGGCAATCAAGCCGTGCTGGCGTGCTGGCGCCTGGTCGTGTATTTCTGTGTTAGCGGCCAGCTCACAGGCATCGTTTAATTCTAGTCACGGTGCCACACCAACACCGCAAACAATACCGGAGTCCGGCACCAGCCAAAGTGCGATGATACTCGTCAGAATCATCGCCACTGCCGCACTACGTCTGATTATAAGGGATTCATGCAAATCTGTCAGCCTGCCGACCAACACCAGAAATACGAAGTTATTTTGCCGTGCGCTCTCGAAGTTGCTCGAGTACGAGACGTTTATGCGGCAGAAATAGCGTATAATCGCGGCCCGAGTTTTTAGTCTATTTCCCGACGATGGATCACCCACATCACTTTGACGTTATCGTAATCGGTGGCGGTCATGCCGGCACCGAAGCCGCGCTGGCGGCTGCGCGGATGGGCTGCAACACCTTGTTGCTCACCCACAACATCGAAACGCTGGGGCAGATGTCGTGCAATCCGGCGATCGGTGGCATTGGTAAAAGTCATCTGGTGAAAGAAATTGACGCGCTCGGCGGCGTCATGGCGCGGGCTATCGACCGCGCCGGCATTCATTTCCGCGTGTTGAATTCGCGTAAGGGTCCGGCTGTGCGCGCTACTCGCGCCCAGGCTGACCGGGCGCTTTATAAGGCGGCGGTTCGCGGTATATTGGAAAACCAGCCAAACCTGTCCTTGTTCCAACAAGCCGCCGACGACTTGATGATTGAAGGTGAACGGGTGCGCGGCGTTGTTACGCAAATGGGTTTGCGCTTTTACGCGACTACCGTGGTATTAACCACTGGCACCTTTCTCGGTGGTAAAATTCATATAGGAATGCAACACCACGCTGGTGGCCGCGCCGGTGATGCGCCCTCCATAGGCCTTGCCGAGCGCCTGCGCGAGTTGCCGTTTCGAGTCGACCGCTTGAAAACCGGCACGCCGCCGCGCATCGACGCGCGCAGTATTAATTTCGACGGCTTGCGGGCGCAGCCCGGTGATACGCCCACACCGGTAATGTCGTATCTGGGCGATGTTGCCGAACACCCGGCGCAGGTAAACTGTTACATCACGCATACCAATGCCCACACGCACGAGCTCATTAGCGCCAGTCTGGATCGGTCGCCGCTGTACAGCGGCGTAATCGAAGGCGTTGGCCCGCGCTATTGCCCGTCGATTGAAGACAAGGTGGTGCGCTTCGCTGACAAGTCGTCGCATCAAATATTTATCGAGCCGGAAGGGCTGGCCACGCAAGAGGTTTACCCGAACGGTATCTCCACCAGCTTGCCATTCGATGTACAGTTGCAGTTTGTGCAAACCATCGCGGGTTTTGAAAACGCGCATATCACGCGGCCGGGCTACGCGATCGAATACGACTTCTTTGATCCGCGCGACTTGAACTATTCGCTGGAAACGAAATTTGTTGGCGGCTTGTTTTTTGCCGGTCAGATAAACGGCACGACCGGTTACGAGGAAGCTGGCGCGCAAGGCTTGCTGGCGGGTTTAAATGCGGCCTTGCAGGTGCAGGAAAAAGAAGCCTGGTGTCCGCGCCGTGACGAAGCCTACATCGGCGTGCTGGTCGACGACCTGATCACCATGGGCACGCTCGAACCGTACCGCATGTTTACTAGCCGTGCCGAATATCGTTTGCTGCTGCGCGAAGACAATGCCGACCGGCGCCTGACCGCCAAAGGCCGCGCGCTAGGGCTGGTCGACGATGCGCGCTGGCGGGCATGCAGTGAAAAAGTGGCCGCTATAGAAGTCGATGAACAGCGTTTGCGCAATACCTGGGTGCAGGCAGACAGCGCTGCGGCCGCAATATTAAATAAAAAAATCGAAAAACCACTAACACGTGAACATAAGCTGGCGGACTTGTTAAAACGTCCCGAGTTGAACTACGCTGACGTGTGCGTTGCCGCCGAGCTCACGGTTGCAGCGCCCGTCGTTGCCGAGCAGGTCGAAATCGATATCAAATACGCTGGCTATATTGCCCGCCAGCAAGACGATATCGAGCGCTTGCGGCGGCACGAAAACATGACCATCCCGGCCAGCTTCGACTTTATGGTGGTCTACGGTTTGTCGAATGAAGTGCAACAGAAGCTTAGCGATGCTCGTCCAACAACCCTGGCGCGTGCTGGTAGAATACCCGGCGTCACACCCGCTGCACTCGCATTACTGCTTATTCATCTGAAGAAAGGTGGTGAGCAGCAGCGCCGCAGCGCCTGATAGGTTGCGCTTGCAGGCGCAGCTAGAAGCTGGCTTGCAGCAGTTGGCTTTGCCGGAGGCGCTGTCTCTTAGCGCAGCGCAGCGTGCCTGTTTGTTGGACTATGCCGAGTTACTGCTGCGCTGGAATAAAGCCTACAACCTGATTGGCCGCGCCAGCGCGGCAGATATTGTCAGCCGTCATCTGCTCGACAGTCTCAGCGTGGTGCCGTACATCAGCGGCAAACGCTGGCTTGATGTCGGCTGCGGCGCGGGGCTGCCCGGCATGCCGTTGGCTATCGCGTTGCCGGAAACACGCTTTACCCTGCTTGACAGCAACGGCAAAAAGTACCGCTTTCTGCTGCAGGCCAGGAGCACACTGGGCTTGCCCAATGTTGAACCGCTGCAGCAGCGTGCCGAAGACTGCCAGGTGACGCCGTTGTTCGACGGCGTCATCAGCCGCGCCTTCGCCGCGCTGGGCAAAGGCCTGCAAAGCGCCGGTCATCTATGCGCTGCTGGCGGCAAAATGTGCTTTATGAAAGGGCGAATTAGTACCGAAGAGTTGCGACAAGTGCGCAAACCGTTTAACTTGCATCGCTATGAGCGTTTGCATGTGCCGGGTTGCGTCGCCGAGCGACACCTGATCGAATTGCATAAAAGCGCCTAGCGCCGGGAACCGTATTGTCCAGAATCATAGCCATAGCCAATCAAAAAGGCGGCGTCGCCAAAACCACTACGGCGGTAAACCTCAGCGCCGCGCTGGCCACCCTCCACCAAAAAGTGCTGCTGGTTGACCTTGACTCGCAGGGCAACGCCACCATGGGCAGCGGTATCGACAAAAGCACTCTGACTCGATCCAGTTATGATGTATTGACGGCAATGACACCGGTCGCCGAGGCGCGACTGCGATCAGGCGAGGACGGCTACGACGTGATACCGGCCAACAGCGACTTAACCGCGGCCGAAATTGAGCTGATGAATTTGGACAATCGCGAGTTTCGACTGCGCTTCGCGCTGGCCAAGGCATCGAACAACTACGACTACGTCATCATCGATTGCCCGCCGTCGCTGAGCATGTTAACAGTGAACGCGTTGACCTCGGCCGATGGCGTGTTGATTCCCATGCAGTGTGAATACTATGCACTCGAAGGCTTGTCGGGCCTGATGAATACCGTGGCGCGTATCCAGAAGGCGCTTAACCCCAAGCTTAAAATTGAAGGTATTTTGCGCACCATGTATGACGCGCGCATGAGCTTGACCAACGAAGTGTCGCAGCAGCTATTCAAACATTTTGGCGGGCGTGTTTATAACACCGTGATACCGCGTAATGTGCGGGTGGCCGAGGCGCCCAGTTATGGCCAATCGGTTGTCGTTTATGATGTGCAATCAAAAGGCGCGGCATCATATATTGCCTTGGCGCATGAAGTACTCAGCCGCCACGAACAGGAAGCCCAACTAGCCCCCGCAGCAATTTAGGAACGATTATGGCAGCAAAGAAAAAAGGCCTCGGCCGCGGTTTGGACGCCCTCCTGGGCGGCGATTCAAACACCACAATGGCAAGTGCATCGGTAACCGATATCAGCCAGGCACCCTCGTCTCCCGAGGCGGAGGGAGCGTTGCGCCAGCTGGCTGTTGACGTCATTCGTCCCGGCCGCTACCAGCCGCGCCACGACATGCGGCCCGATACGCTGGAAGAGCTGGCCAGTTCAATCAGGGCCCAGGGCGTGATACAGCCCATCGTCGTGCGCTCGGTGGGCATGCAACAGTACGAAATCATCGCCGGTGAGCGCCGCTGGCGGGCGGCACAACTCGCGGAGCTGGACACTATTCCGGTCATTATCAAAGACGTGCCGGACGAAGCCGCTATCGTCATGGCGTTGATCGAGAATATTCAGCGCGAAGACTTAAACCCTATCGAAGAAGCCACTGCGTTGCAGCGCTTGCAAACCGAGTTTGAACTGACGCACCAGGAAATCGCAGACGCAGTGGGCAAGTCGCGCACCACGGTGACCAACTTTCTGCGCCTGATGCAGTTGCAAGCCGATGTGCGCACCCTGCTGGAACGCGGCGATCTGGAAATGGGCCACGCTCGCGCCCTGCTCGGCGTAGAGAGCGGAATGCAAAACGAGTTGGCGAGAAAAGTCGTCGATCAGGGATTGTCGGTGCGTCAGACCGAAGAGTTGGTGCGCCGTGCACAGGAAGGTAAGCTCGGTAAACCCGTGCCGGTGGAAAAAGATCCGAACACGCTGCGTCTCGAGGAAGACCTTGGTGAAAAAGTGGGTGCGCCGACAAAAATCAAACACAACAGTGACGGCAAAGGCACGCTGACGTTCAGCTACTCGAGCCTCGATGAACTGGAGGGGATTCTGGCCCATATCCGCTAACTGTGAGTCTACTCAGTATTACGAAAATCGTTTCTCCGACTTTTTGTCGGGTCTGTGTCTGTTGTCCCCTCTCCGTGAGGGTGTCGTCAGGATTGCGTAAAGGATTGCGTAA
>CAZJDL010000081.1:0-19367 GCA_964544755.1 uncultured Pseudomonadales bacterium
CCTTATGGAAAACCACCACGGCGGCCGCACTAGCAGCAACGCTGCTGGCCTGTAACGACGGCAGCGATAACCCGCTACCGGCAGGCGCCACGATCGATGTCAGCCCGATCAGTAAGTCGTTCGATATTGTCGAGGACAGGGACGAAGAAGGCAACTGCATCTTCGACGTCAATAACACCATTGACCAGTACGTCACGATCGCGGTGCGCAGTCAACAGGGTAGCCCGATCGGCCAGGCCGACCTGGCCATCAGCCTGGATTTTGGCGCCAACAGTTTTAGCGGCCTGCCGGTGATGGAATTGTACGACGACATGAACGGCAACGGCGTGGTCGATGGCACCGAGGAACGGGTCAGCGACGCTAACGACCCGCTGTTTCGCACCCACACCGAGGAATACACCGGCGAGCGTGTCGTCATTCTGCGCTTGAACCTGTCCTGTGCTTACCGCGGCTCCCTGAATGTAATGTCTGACGGGTTCGCGGGTACCGGTAATTACGAAGTTAGGGCCGGCAGCTAGCCATGCAAAAGTTAGCAATACATCGCATCAACAATGAGGCCGAGCGCATCGCGACGGTGATGCACGCGCGCCGTTTTTTCAATCGCCTGCGCGGTTTGCTTGGCACGAAGCCACTGGCGCAAGACGGCGGCTTATTGATCACCCCATGCAGCCAGGTACATACCCTCGGCATGCGCTGGCCGCTGGACGTGGTGTTTCTGGATGCTGACGGCGTGGTGCTGAAATGCGTGCGGCGTTTGGCGCCTGGCCGGGTGGCCGCAGCGCGCGGCGCGAAACACACGCTGGAACTGGCCCCCGACAGTATCCTGCGCCTGGGCCTACAAAGCGGCGATCGCCTGCGCTGGGAAACCAAGCCGGCGCCTTAACAAGAGAACATTAACGTGAGAATTCTGATGCAACACTTATACGAAACACCTGCCCGCCCCTCCTCGTTCTTCGTAACCCGCGTTATCGCTGTGTGCGCGATTGTGGGCCTGCTGCAGAGCTGCGCCAGCACCGGCAGCCGCACGACCAAAGCCGCTACGGCAGACCCCTTTAATGTCACCGCACAAGCGGACCGGGCGTACCAGCGCGGCGACTGGCTAGTGGCGGAGAAATACTACGAGGAACTGACCCGTAGCGTGCCCAAAGACGCCTACGGCTGGATCCGGCTCGGCAATATTCGCCTGCGGCAGAACAATTTTATGGGCGCGGTGCATGCCTACCAGGCCGCCATCGAACGCGATCCGGACGCCCCGCGCGCGCACTACAACCAGGCGACCGCGTATTTGCTGCTGGCTCGCGACGCCTTGCAACACGCGCAGCAACAACTGCCGAACAGTGATGGCGGCGCAGCGGTTATCGGCGACAAGCTTAGTCATTTCGATGCGCTGATTTATGAACCGCTGATTGAAGTCACGTCACCCAACCACGGTTTGATTCGGCACAACGAACGCTAAGCGCGAAGCGCTGAATCCGACTCGATCAACAGGACAAAACCGTTAAGGTTGCAGGAGCACAAGCGTATGCGGTGGAACACAGCAAAGGGGCAATTGCCCCGCCCGAAACAGCGTTATCCGCGCCGCCAACGCGGTGCCGCCATCGCAGAATTCGTCGTCGTTCTCCCGGCACTCCTGGTGCTGGGCCTGGGCAGCCTGCAAAGCGCGCTGTTCTACCAGGCCAAAACTACGGTCACCTACGCCGCCTTTGAGGCGGCCCGCAAAGGCGCCACCCTGCACGGACAGAAAACACCGATGCTCGATGAATTCGGGCTGCGCCTGGCGCCAGTGTTTGGCGGCGATGGCAGCGGCAGCAACGCGTTGCACGCCATCAACAAAGGCCAGCTCGAAGCGCGCGACCCTCGCATCACTGGCATTGACATCATCAACCCCACCCACGAAGCGTTTCTGGAATTCGGCACAGACAACCCCGAGACTGGCAAAATCGAAATACCCAACAGCCACCTGCAATATCGTGACGCCACCAGGATCGGCGCCAGCAGCGGCGTGAATGTTCAGGATGCCAACCTGCTGAAGATCAAAATCACCTACGGGTTCGCGCTGACGGTTCCGCTGGTCAACGGCCTCGTGACGTCGGCGTTGAAACGGATCGACCCGCAAAACGCTGCCTTCTACGATCAGAACCGTATTCCGATCAGCGCGGTCGCCACGGTGCGAATGCAAAGCGAAGCGTGGGAGGATGGCAACCTGTCGGCATCCGGCACCCCGCCGGGTGGTGGTGTAGTGCCGAACGGAGAGCCGGGTGCAGCGGGCACGGACGACACCGAAACCGATGACCCGACCGCGGGGCAAGGCGACCCGTTGAACCCGGTGGACCCGTTTCAGAGCAACAGCAACCAGTGTGACAGCAGCGTGCAATCGTGTCTTGATAATCCCGCCAACCAGGGCAACCCGAACAGTTGTTCGGCGGCTGGCAACAGCGCAGCGTCGACGCAGACCGCGAAAGTGACCGGCCTGCCGGCCACCGGCACGGGTAACCCGATTCATGTCGTCAGTGGCAATAAGTATCAGGTTGAAACCGATTTCGCCGCCCTGCCCGGCCCGCTGGGGCTGGTGTGGCAACGGCATTACAACAGTCAGAGCCGCTATCGCGGTGGCCTGGGTACCGGCTGGCGCCACAGTTATGACGTGCAAGTGCGACGCACGACAGACGGCATGCGCCTGATACAGTCCGATGGCCGCCATCTGCTGTTCAAAGACGCCGGCGCTGGCCGCTACCAAAGCACCCTCGCGAGCGATGGCTGGCTCACAGTCGCACAGAACAACCACAAAGGCGGCGACGAACGCATCACCTGGCACTGGCGCAGCGGTCAGCAACTGCAGTTTAACGCCGGCGGCCAACTCACCGATATCACATTGCCGAGTGGCGCAGCCGTGCGCCTGCAATACAACGACGAGCAGCGCCTGTTCCTGGTGCGTGACGCGCAGAACCGCGAGCTAAGCCTGGGTTACTACCCGAATGGCCGCCTGCGCAGCGTGCTCGACACCACCGGCCAGCGATTACGCTACACCTACGATGACCGCGGTAATTTGGCAGCGGTCACTTATGCCGACACCACCACCCGCCACTACCATTACGCAGACAAGCACGACCGCAACAACCTGACCGGCATCACCGACCAGCGCGGCGTGCGCTTCGCGACCTGGACCTACGACGAGCACGACCGGGCAATCAGCAGCGAACACGCGGGCGGTGTGGAGAAGGTCTCAGTGCAGTTTAATGACGATGGCACGCGGCTGGTGACCAACAGCCTTGGGGAGATCAGCAGCTACTACACCGAAGTTAAGCAAGGTCTCGGTGTAGTGACTCGTATTGATGGTCCTGGTTGCAGTATCTGTGGGCCGGGTGAGGTTGAGTACGACTACAACAATGCGCTAGCGCTGATAAAAACCTCCTACAAAGATGGAAGAACGACGCACCGTGAGTATGACACGCAAGATCGATTAACAGCGCTCTACGAACAGATCGACGATCAACCAAAACGCCTGGTGAGCCGCTTTGGCTTCGACGGTGGCGAACTATTACCAAGCACGTTCAGCCGGCCGAGCATCAATCCCACGGGCTACCACAGCAAAGTGTTAACACGCGATAGTGATGGGCAGATTATTGATATTACGGAAATTGGCTACGCGCCTGACTATCAAGGCGGCTTTAACAAGATGACGCGCTCCACGCGCTACGAATACAAAAACGGTGAATTGTACGCCAGTGATGGACCGGCACCAGGCACTGCTGACCGTGTGGTGTACCCGGCCAGTAGACAGAAACCTGCGCACCCGGCTGCAGCCAAAGCAGCCAGCCCCAAGCGCCACCGGGTTAAGATGCACGGTCGCGAATACGAATTGGTTTACAACAAAAAGGGGCAATTGCTCAGCCTGCAGAACGAACAGAATCAGTCCGTAGCCGATTTACGCTACAACGAGCTTGGCAACCTGATCTCCCTAAGTGGCGCAAAGGGTACGGCCACCGCAGAATACGACGCCGCCGGGCGGATTATTGCCGCCACCGGCCCACAAGGCCGGCAGCAAAACTGGGAATGGGACACCGAAGGCCGACTGCTGCGCCAAGCCAGCCTAAATGAAGCAGGCGAACTCACAACTGAGCAAAACTATAGCTACAATGCCCTCAATCAACTCGCGCGGGTCACCCTAATGAACGGTGAGGAGGAATATTTTGAATATGGCCTACAATCCGAGCTGACCAGCCGCACGGACAGTCAGGGCCGGCGTACCGAATTTGGTTATGACAGCGACGGCCTGCTTGCGTCAGCCACGCGGCTTGCCAACACTGCCGACGCCGTGACCGAGCGCGCGAAATACGACGTGCACGGCAACGTGATAGAACGAACAGACGCACGCGGCAATACCAGCTACTGGGCCTACGATGACTTCGGCCATCTGCTCTTTAAATCCAATCCCGACAGCGGCGTGACCATGTATCGCTACGATGCGGCTGGGCAGGTGATCGCACGGGTGAATGAGAGTGGCGTCATTGCCCGCTTCAAATACAATGACCAAGGCCAGCTCATTGGTATCGCTCCCGTTGACCAACCGGCGACGACCACATTCGCCTTCACTGCAGACGGTGCACCGAAAAAGATGCAGGACCTCAACCAGACCACGGAATACACCTATGCTGACGGTCGCGTCGCTGAAAAGCGTATTACGTTAAAAACGCTAAATCAACATTACGTGACAAAGTACTTTTATGACACAGAGGGCAACATCTCTAGCGTACAGATACCGGGCGGTCAGTCCTTGCTGTTTGCACGTGGCAGGGATGACAAGACAACCGTTATCAAACACGAAGGCCGCGTGTTTGATAACGACCTGCTCAGCCTGGCCCTAAATGACAACGGCAGTCTTGCCGCCGTGCACTACGGCAACAACCAGACCACGACGTATAGCTACCACCCCAACGGTACGTTGGCGACCCTCGACGTGAGCGCCAGCGCGGCAACCGTCAGGGAGCAACGCTATCGCTACACCCGCGATCTGCAAGTCAGCGAGATTCAGATGACTTCGCCCACCGGCTCGCAAACCCATACTTACAATTATGACGCGCAAGGCCGTCTTATCGCGGCCAAACAGTATGGCGAGCGCTATCGCTGGGCATTCGACCAGGTGGGCAACCGGGTGAAGCAGCAGCACAACGGCACAACTGACAGCTACCGCTATGCAGAATCCAGCAATCGGATGCTGTCGCGAAATAACGAACTGATCCGCTATCTGCCGACGGGAGAAATCCGAGCTAGCGGCAGCCTTCGCTACCAGTACACCGCGGGTCATCGCCTTAGCAAAGTTTATCAAGGCAACACACTGCTAGCGCAGTACCGTTACAACGCCGATGGCGAGCGCATTGAAAAAATCGATTCCACCCGAACGCCAGCGCAACATAGCTATTATCTCTACGAGAATAAAAAACTGGTGGCCGAATTGGATGGCGCGGGAAAAATCAAGCGCCAATATGTGTATGCAGGCCGGCGACTACTCGGACTGTTTGACGGCAAGCAGTTTTATGCAATCCACACCAACCATCTAGGCGCGCCTGAAATAGTCACTAACAAGCGGGGAGAGATTATCTGGCAGGCTAGCTATTCGCCCTACGGCGAGGCAACAATCCATAAAGAGAAGATCGTGTTGAACATCCGCCTGCCGGGTCAATATTTCGACCGCGAAACCGGTCATCATTACAATATCTTTCGGAATTACAACCCCGCAACCGGGCGATACCTGACCAGCGACCCGCTCGGCATCGCCGCTGGTTTTAATACCTATGTTTACGTTAAGAACGACCCGTTAAACCGGATTGATCCGTTGGGCTTGTACGATGAGTACGTTCACTATTACATGACTTATTTTCTCGCGGTTACCGCCGGCTTGTCTGAAGATGAAGCGGAAATTGTGGCCAGAGCGACACAATATGTAGACGATAATCCGATAACCAATCCGATTCCAAGCAAGCGGGAGGCTTTAGAAGCGTTGGCAAGACCTACACTAGTCGGCAGGATCAGCGGCATCGGGCAAGAAGTAAAAGAAACGTATGATGCGTTAAGAAACTATCATTTTACCCTGGACTATGACGATGAAACTAAAACTGACGGCGATGCGCCGCACAGGGGAAATGAGACTTATGAAGACTATGTGCGTAGACGAGTAGAAAACCCGGACAGCGCACAACTTCAAAGACTAAGAAATGCTGCGCTGAGCTTCGATAACACTTGCCACGCGGGTCTTCCGCGTTATAGGGAGCCAAATGAACCGACAGAGGCAGAGATCAAGGCACAGCTGTATGGCGAATATCTGCACGCTTTTGAGGATACGTTCGCGCATCGTGACAACACCAATAACCCCCTCTCAATCCTAAATTCAACCGGGTTGCTTGGGCACGGCTTGTTGTTCCACCGCCCAGATCATACCTACAACCAGTTCTACACTCTATCCAACACACAAGGCTATTGGCGCTACAATGAGCTGAGAACTCTGCAAATGGAGCAGGAGGTGTTCACGAAATTGGTAGCAGACTTTGGTACAATGCCGGTTGTAACTTGGGAAGAGTTGGCGGGCGATGGGAGTGCGAAAATTGGTACCGATGGAACCAATGGTTTTGTTCGCTCATTCTATACACCGGCCGAAGGCATCACCAGAGTGCTACAGGAATTTAATGCGTACAATCCGGAGTCCCATCCGGATGGAGCTAGCACGGGCGAAAAGGCCAAAATCATAATTCTAAATGCGTTTTTGACCGACAACGGGTTAGGGGAAATTCCACCATATGATAAAGATAATTCCACCAAAGCGGCAGCGAACAGAGCGCGTATCCTTGGTGGTCTTCCGCCGATTAATGGCGTGATTTCGGAACCTAAAGGCTAAACCGATGTTTATTTCCGGATTGAAGCCGTCATTCAGAAAGGGTCTTGTGGCTGCAATGCTCGTTTTAGTTTGCTGCACGAGTTGCGGAGGATATTTCGGCGAGTCTCATGTGAGGGTCCTTTACGCAAATACGGGCAAGCCCATATCGGATGCAGTTGTCTATGCAGAATACATGCTAAAACCGCAGCCGGGCCTCCTGGCACGGCTGCTGTCAGGGTTGGACCACAGGTCGTATTCGCCTATTTGTGTGGCGACTCGCTTGACTTCCACAGCAACGAATGGCGCTTATGAGCTTGCAGAACTTACTAGGGAACAAAAAAAACATAGCGTTGAACTAGCGAAGAAGCACTGGGACTTCTTTGGAGAAAGCACGAAGAAAGTAATGTATAAAGAGTACTACAAAGAAGGTATGGAAAGGGTGCCATGCGAAGACGAGAATATGAGGTCTAACGTAGTATGCATGTCGGAGAGTACCCGATCAGATGACGCTAGGTTAGAACAGCTGAACCTGCTCGGTATCGTAAAATGCTATGGCAAGCATGCGATGTTATTTAATGAACGGTTATACAAAGAAGCCAAATCTTTGAGCGTTAATTATCAGGATGATCGAGAAATATACCCTGGATCGAAAAATGGTCCTACATTTGGTCGCTATAAACGAATCTATTTAGAAAGCATTAAAAACAGGGCATATCATCCAGAAAAAACACAATGGCGAGGCTCTATATTTACGCAAATAGAACAGTAATTGGGTGGACAATCACACAAGCTGCGGCCTGTCTGCAGTAGGTTTTTTGAGGGCGTTCAAAATTCTGTGTCAGTTGAAGCACGCTAACGCGCGTCGCTTGCTGGCCACTGGAATCAGTTGTTGAACCTGCGCCGCCGACGCAGACCGCGAAAGTGACCGGCCTGCCAGCGACCGGCACGGGCAACCCGATTCACGTCGTCAGCGGTAATAAGTATCAAACACGCGGGGTGTGTGGAGAAGGTCTCAGTGCAGTTTAATGACGACGGCACGCGGCTTGTCACCGACAGTCAGGGGCAGGTCAGCACGTATTTTACCGAGCAGCGGCAAGGCCTTGGCCTGGTCACTGGCATCAATGGCCCGGGATGTTCCTCTTGCGGGCCGGGCGACGTACGCTATGAATATGATGCTCACCTGCGGATCATTGCAGCGACGGATAAGCAACAAGTAAAGCAAAGAGTGGTTTACGATAAGGAAGGACGAATCTCTCAACTTAGCCTACACCCACAGGGTGGGAAGCCGCGTCTAATCGCCAAATATTCTTATGCAGGAAGCAAACGGTATCCCAGCCTGATCACTGAACCGAGCGTCAACCCCGCGAAAACGCACCAGTGGTGGCTCAGTCACAACAACGCCGGGCAGGTGACAAAAATGACGGAAGTGGGCTATACGCCCGACGGCAACGATGGCTTCCTGGAAATGGAGCGCAGCACCCGTTACACCTATACCGCATCCGGCCAACTGGCATCCATCGATGGGCCGGTCAAAGGTGATGCCGATAAAGTAAGTTATCGCTATACCACGGAAGGGCAACTTGAATCGGTCACGGATGCCTATGGTAGTCATCCAGTCCGCTTCGCCAGTGAAGAAAAAGACAGGCTGGGAAGAGTGCTACGACGAAGGCACGATGATAGCAGTGACGACCAGTTCACCTACGACACAGTAGGTCGATTGATCAAGTTATCACGCAGCCAACGCGGCAAACAGACGACCGCGGTCGAGCTTGTTTACAATGCGAGCGGCCACATCACCGTTGTGCATGGCCCCAAAGGCACCGTGACGGCAGACTACGATGATGCAGGGCGCCCCGTAAAAATCCAGGGCGTTAATGGCGAGCAAACAGAGTGGCAGTGGGATAGCGAAAATCGACTCGTCACGCATACCCGAACAGACGCTGACGGCACGCCTGTCTATCAGGCCGAACATGCCTATGATGCAGACGGACGACTCAGTAGCAGCCGCGATATCGACGGCGGCAGTACCTACTACCAGTACGATGATCGGCAGCGGCTAGCCGCAGTCATTGACCCGCTGAATCGCGTGACTCGCTATGCGTATACGCCGTTGGGAGCACTGGCGAGCAGAACCCGGGCGGCCACTTCGTCTACGCCGGCGCGTGAAAAAGTCATGTATGACGTGCATGGTCGTGTAGAGGAAATATCCGACCCTCGAGGCAACAAGAGCCGGCAGCGCTTTGACGATTTCGGCCACAAATTATACGCCGCGACGCCAGACGGCGGCGTTACGGTGTACCGCTATAATGCCTGGGGCCGCGTGATCGCCAAAACCGATGAGAGTGGTGTGATTACCCGCTACGACTATGACGACAAAGGGCGCCTGATCGGCGTCGGCGTGTTTGATTTACCGGCGGCGAATACGTTGAGCTACGATGGCACCCGACTCAACAGCGACGACGATCCGTACCAGCATACCCGCTACGAATACAACGCTTTGGGTGATATCACAGTAAAATCCGTGACCTTTACGGCGCTGAATAAAACGCTGACCACCCGGTTCGCCTACAATGCACAGCGTCAACTCGTGAAGAAGGTGCTACCGGATGGCACGGCGCTGGAATACCACTATGACGCAGAGGGCAGACCCGTCGGCATCGAGCGCAGCGGGTTGGTCTTCGACCGACCGGTGCTGGCGGCCTTGCAATTTGACCAACAGGGCCGGTTGTTAACGCTGGCGCATGGCAACAACGCGGTCACCGAATATCACTATGATGCTACCGGGCGCCTCAGCCAGATCTCGGCGCCCGGCAACAGCCCGCAACGCTATCAATATGATAGATACGGCAAACTGGTTGCCGTTGAAAGCGGCAAAGATACCTTCCAATACAGTTACGATGAGCTCGACCGTCTCATCGGCGCGCAGCAGGGCAGGAACGCTTATAGCTTTGCATACGACCCCACGGGCAACCGCCTCTCGGCAACGCATAATGGCGCCGCAAAGCGCTATAAAATCGCAGACAGCAGTAATCGCTTGCTGGAGATCATTCCAGCCGCGAGTCAAACACAAGCCACTCGTTTCAAATACCGCCGCACGGGAGAGGTCAAACAAAAAGGCGGTCTGCATTACGAACTGACCCTCGGTGGTCGCCCGTCAAAAGTCTACAGGGGCAAACAATTGCTCGCCGCATACCGCTACAACAGCCAGGGCGAGCGCATTCGAAAAATCGACCACACGCAAACCCCTGCCAGGACCACGTATTATCTGTACGACAACAAACAGCTGGTGGCCGAGCTGGACGCAACGGGAAAAACCACCGTCCAGTACCTGTATTTAGGCTACCAGCCGGTTGCCCTGCTCAAAGGCAAGCGCATTTTCGCCATCCACACCGACCACCGCAGCGCACCGGTCGCCGTCACCGATAGAAAGGGAAGGCGCATTTGGTCTGCCGATTACGCGCCGTTCGGCAAGGCCAAAGTCAACAACGACCCGGACAATGACGGCCAGTCGTTCACCCTCAATCTGCGGCTGCCGGGGCAGTACGAGGACAGCGAGACAGCGACTTACTACAATATGTATCGTGACTACGACCCACAAACAGGACGATACCTGCAAAGCGACCCGCTGGGTGTTCAGGCGGGCCTGAATACTTACGCTTACGTGAAAAATGACCCTTTGAATCGGGTGGATCCGCTGGGCTTGTACGACAAAATCGTGCACTACGATATGACCTATTTCCTGGCCGTGGTCGCCGGGCTGGATGCTGAGACCGCAAAAACACTGGCAACGGCTACGCAATATATCGATGACAGTCCGGTGACGCGGCCAATTCACCCAACCGACGTTAGTGGCGTTATTCCGATAGGGCCGGTATCGTTTCCTGTGGCAATAAAGGATTTCCCGGTACCCAATAGAAGATCGCTACCTTGGTATCATTTCACCAATGACTATGACAGTGGGCCCTTGGGTGACCCGACATTCGATCCGTTTACCAGAATTCGTCGAATTGACGAACAAGGACAACCAACGGGTTGGAGCTCACAGCTCCAGAGGCTATATAGCGTGGCCATGCGTTACGATTACAATGCCTGTCTCCTGGTGAATGAAGCGCCTGCTAGGCGCATAAAAACCGTGCTATTTGGTGAATTTCTGCATGCATTTGAGGACAGCTTCGCGCATCGTAATGCGCAGAATCGCCCTGTAGACCGTCCATTGCTAGGTCACGGTCCGGAAAATCATTCCCCGGACTACACGTTCAATCACAGCGCCAGAGGGCACTGGCTTTTGGGAGCGCCAATCAACAATATCATTCCGACACAGTGGGATATGAATGAAATGAGAACACTGGAAATGGAACGCGAGGTGTTCCAGCTAATTCGGCAAAATTATGTCGAGGAAATTATGTCGAACGAAGGTGGAGGCTTGAAGCCAGGCGCCTTTAATCGAGCGGAGTATGACGCGAAAACTCAAGAACTATGGGGCAAGATCAACGGCGACGGGACTGCGCCGTTTGGCCTTCACGATGGAAGCCAGGCAAGTGGTGTATTGCAGGAGTTTAATGCCATGGAATCGTATCTCAATGCCGTTGATGAAGAAGGGCATGAATATTCGCTTCAATGGAAAGAAAAAACGGACATCTTGGATACGTGGCTAAAAGACAATGATCACGAGAACAATACGATTCAAGGGTATGAAAAGGATATAGGGCAAACCAACCGGCGCGAGTTAATTGACACATTGAACCGCCAAGACAACCCGGAAATCCTGTTTCCGGCTGCTAACTGCGACGATGAAAAAGAGGGCTGCCAAAGCTGAGTATGGGTATCATGGATTTCAAAAATATGTGTGCAATCTCTAAGAGTTCCAATTCATTCTTGTTATGCCTCACGGCAATAGTACTATTGGGCTGCGTCCCAGACCCAGTAGACGATGGCGATGAGTTGTTTCAAGGGGTCACAAAAGGCCGAGTCGTCGATGCGACGACCGGTGAAAGGGTTGAAGGGGCAGTAGTGGTAATTGGCTATCAAACCAGCAGGCACCCTCCTTCGTTTCGATCGGGAATGGATCACTATGGTGGCCCTTCAACGCATTGGTGTACGGCAGTAATGACCGATACAAAGGGTTACTATTCGGTGCCGCCAATCCCAAAAGGCAACAATGGGGAAAACCCGATAGATCCACGCAGGAGTCTTGAGCTATATGCCCACAAAGTGGGATATATCACCACGAACCCTGGAAAACTTGTCTACGGAGGTACGTTTCAAGGCTATTGGCCGCGAATGGAGTTTGTTTTCCATCACGATCTCGATGGGTTGCGTATACCGGATTTTTCGATTGAGCCGTCTACGCTTTCTGAACAACAAAGGTTTAACTATTTGAGACGTGCCAGCAGAATTAATTGTGGGGAAAACTACAACTATGGAATACTCCATGAAATGGTGTACGAAGAGGCAAAGTCTCTGGATGTACCTTTTAAACACAAACAGGAACCGGGATGGAAATCTGACAGGGAGAGGCAATGGGAAAAATACGGCAGGAGTGAAAACTATCCTGTCAGCGTAACAAATAGTATTCTTTTGAACGGAATGCTTGTGCGAAAAAATATGGCAGGCGGAAAAAAATACGATGGCCCTCGGGACCCGTGGCTATTGCAGTAGCCACGACAGTCGAACGCTACTTGCACCAAAGCAATGTAGGTGTTGGTGCGACGACCGGTGAAGGGGTTGAAGTGTAGTAGTAGTGATTGGCTATCAAACCAGCAAACGGCGTCCAGTTTGTGCCGAGTGCATTCGCGCTCAAGGCGGGAGAGTGGCAGAAAATGTATCGGGGCCATCACTCAGTGCAAGCGTTTGATCGCTATTTGGACGCTATCTATCGGTAGTTTACAGGTATGTTGCAAGACGAGCGGCATCGACAACAAGCGAGCCTTCCGATAAGTTCGTGTTCAATCAGGTCACACCACAGCAAACTGATCCGCAACGGATGAGCCGGATCGATAGTAAAGACAGGGACGTTTATGTGCTGCTATCAATTTGTTGTATCCGCAGCTGCAGTCTTAATCGCTGCAATCGCAACGATGGGGGCGCGGCAACATCGGTAGCCCAGCATTGCCCAGATCCGCCGTTCGAGCTTTCGATCAACTTTCAGAATAAGTCAATCAGCGTATTCGACGACGATTCATCGAACGGCTTGTTGAACCTAGTGCACTGTAACGAATAAACTGCACATATCAGCGAGCCGCCAAATGTCGAAAAATCCCTCGTTGCCTCATAACGAATGGAGCATTATTGATTAATTCGCGTTGCCAGAGCGACATTTGGCGGCTCGCCGCAACGGAAGTCACCAAATCAGCCAGTGCGGCGTTGTCGCTTTGGTCAAGGGAGGGGCCATTGCCCGCAAGCGGCGTCTTGCACTGACTAATTTGATGACTTCTGATATGTTCACTTTATTCGTTACAGCACACTAGTCGACAGCGTTGCCATGAATGACGGATCAGGCGATGTCTTTGGTCGCGCCCATAAAATTCTGCGATCGCCCAAACACGCAAAAGGCATGGCCATGTTGAGCTCAATGGTTTGCTTGGCCTCCTCTAGCCGGTGATCGGCCGGTGAATTTGTGGGCGGGAGTTGCGCGCATGTTTTTCGACAATGATAGCGCTTTGGTCAACAAGAACTTAACAGGAAGGTTGCAATACAGAGCGACACGAGCAAAGTTCATACCCACCTAGAACCCTGGCGCCACATAGCGAGACCAACAAAATCAATAAATCTGACCTCCAGCTCCTCCCCCCCTCCCCTTTTATCGCACGTCTTCCACCCTACTTTGTGAAAGACCATGCTCAGCATAGTATTCGGCACGGCTATGAGCGCGACCGAACCATTTGTGTTAATAATGACTGTTTCTTCAATCTGGGCGGCTTGTAGGACGCTGCCCAACCGAATAGACTATTAACTCACAACGTATACAGTGATGCCCTATACTGAAAACAGTATTTTTGGGATCGCCCCGTTCGGCTGCGCGCATATACCCAAGAACGCGGAAAGGACGCTTCGAAGCTGCGGCCAATATTTATTGACCGGTAAGCGCCGTATTGAACTTAACCCGCTCCGCACCGGCATGGTGGAATGTACCCGAGCTTATATCGGTCGAGTTATGCGACGAATGCAAGTATAACGAACCAATAACTCAGCGTGGACTGCATCGACAACTGAGGGAGAATGAAACAGAAGGCAACCGGCCTATCGCCAGCTTTTTCGACGAGCTTCCGGAAAATATCATCTGAAACCCCATACGCCAGAGCACTAAATAAAAGCTGGAAACTGGGTAATGACCGCTGTCGTGAGCGGATTAAGCGACTATCAGGCCCCCACTCAACACCCAAACCCAGAAGTCTAGCAAGGAAAGTGATTGTCGAGTTTCACTCGAATATTGCTTCATCACATGCAAGCGAAAAATTTCACCCTACGCCATTATAAAGAGGGAATATGCGATATGAGAAAGAATCCATTACAGTATCTAGAAGAGAAAAAATCTGCGACCGTATTGAAACGATTGGCGAGCTTTCCGCAACCTCCTGTCAAATTTTGTGCTGTTGCACTGACTTGCATGATGATGAACTTTGGCGCAACGGCATATGCTGCAGATCAGCTTAAGGCGTTTGCTTGCGCGCAAGGCTATGGCGCCTCAACGACCGGCGGCCGTGGCGGTGATGTCTATCATGTCACAAACCTGTTGGATGATGGTTCACCAGGGACTTTGCGCGACGCCCTCGAATCAGCGAAAGGGCCAAGAACCGTTGTGTTTGAGACAGGCGGCATCATCAAATTGAAGTCCAGACTGAAACTAAGAACCGATAATATTACGCTTGCCGGACAAACTGCTCCGGGCGGCGGAATTACCCTTGCCGGGTATCCGTTAGACATCGTTAAACGGTCAGATGTGATTATTCGCTACCTGCGATTTCGTGTGGGTGATTACAATGCCAGAGACCCCAAAGGTGGGAACAACGGCAAAGGGAATATGAACCTGGGAGGCGCTGGCGGAGACGCAATCAATGCTGAGAATTCTAACCGGCTAATTATCGATCATATTTCAGCGTCATGGAGCATGGATGAAACCGTGGATATTCTTGACTCCAAGAACGTAACGCTGCAACACTCAATCATTGCAGAAGGTTTGTATGACTCCTTTCACCCCAAGGGACCTCATAGCAGAGGACTCATGTTGTTTGCCGGCGTGACAGACAATGAACTGGCAAACGGCGATGGGGGTTACACCATTTACCAAAACCTCATGGCGCATAGCAACCTACGAAATCCAGTTGTGGGCGGACAAATGACGTTAGATCCAGGCCAGGCTGAGAAAGATCGAAAATTCATGCGCATGCATTTCGCCAACAATGTCGTTTACAACTGGGGGGAGCGCAGTGGCCACACTGGCAGACCTCAAACCAAGATGAACTACGTCAACAACTATCTCATCGCCGGGCCGAGTACGACATCAAAGAATATAAACACGGCTGTGCGCGAGGAGGATGACGATGAAGGTGATTTCTTCATTTATTTTGCCGGCAACTATATGGATACGAACAAAGACAGCATTCATAACGGGCAACCCGTTGGAAGTGAAGCGTTCCCTGGATTTGAAGCGGGTGAAGTCTTAGACGAAGCATTCCCGTTTTCCGTCGTCAAGCCTGTTTTGTCTGCTGAAGATGCCTACCAAGAAATTCTCGACCATGCAGGGGCTTCACTTGCGCGCGACGATGTTGATGTGCGGGTTATGAATGACCTTATAAATCGTACCGGTGGAATAATTGATTCCCAGGATGATGTTGGAGGGTTGGGGCCGATTGATAAAGGGATTGCGCCAACCGACACAGATCGCGATGGCATGCCTGATAGCTGGGAACGAGCCAACGGACTCGACCCGCAGGATGCCAACGATCGCAATAAAACCGATCTAAGACAACTTGTGTATACCAACCTCGAGGTCTATCTCGATTCTATTGTCGAATCCGCTGGGCATTGCGGTGTTGGCAACAATGAGGTGGAACCACCTGTTGACCCGAGTGACAGCGATAAGGAAAATCCACCAGCAGCTCCCGTTATTCGTTCGTAACGCTGGCCAGCGCACGTACACCGAAGATTTTGTACTGGCGCTTTTTCCCGGGCGTGTAAACGTCTTCTGATCTAGCATACACGGCAAATACAGGTCGCCTGGAACCCCAAAGACCTAAATCTGCTTGGCAGGTCAATCACAAGCGATTCGTTACAAGGCTAATGAATATTAGTGTAAGGTAATTCTTCCGGTGTTATCACATGCAAATGTATTTTCTCGTCTAACTCACTAAACGTATCAAACTGTTGCTTGAGTGATTGCTCGGCATGCTTAGCATCGGCCGTGGCCACAACTAATCTGAAACGATTATAACCGATACTATCTCGCAAATTGATACCACGTTTAAAAATCGATTCCAATTGAGGCTGTAACTGCTGCCAGTCGTCAACTTTCAGAGTCAATAGCAACAACAAACCACCTATTTTAACCAAATTAGTTGACGCCAAGTCTTCAAATTCAGCAGGACTATCAATTTGTTCAATCTGCTCAAAAACTTTTGCCGGGCAATTACACCCTAGAGGACCACGAACAAATTCTTCAATCGTTTTTTCATTTTCTGCTGTATTCATATTCACCTCTGCTTTAGTTGCTACCGCAACATTCCTGAAACTTTTACCACTGCCACAACAACAAGGGTCATTATGCCCCACTTGCATAGTCGAGCGTAATATTCCATCGTTGCGCCAACTTATCGGGGCAATCGACCAACTCTGGCCGTGGATCGAGCGCCAATTCAAAATCTATCTCTTATAATCCACAAAAATCGGCGACGACCACGCGCGTTGCTCGGTCGGTGCCAGGCAGTCTTCCGCAGGATCCATACTATTGCAGACATTTGCCTTTTCGCAATTACCTTCTTTGTCGTATTCGCAGCGCACATTGGCTGCGTTCACCGCCAGGCTTTCGGCTTCGATGGCGCGGGCGTAATAGACAGTGTCACGCGCCGCCGCGCCAAATTCTTCGTCGCTAAAAATAGCTTTGCAGCCTTCGACGTTGTTTTTACAATCAAAAACCCGCCATGGATCTTCGATCAGCTGCTCAATAGCTTCACCTTCTTTGCGTTGCGGTCGAATGCGAACAACTTCAATGCGGGCAATCGGTCGGCGCACATCCGATGGGTTGTAGCACTCGTTGCGGCACAGGTAGTGCAGGCGTTCCGGCGTCAAGCTATCGCGCGAGTAATCGGGGCAACCGGGGTTTTGGTCGAATGAGCCCAGAGCCTTGACCTGGAACGTTGGCGCTGCATGCATTGTGACGCTGGCGCCCATCGGCGCAACCGGCTTATCTTCACCCTCCTTGACCAGGTCAAACCACAGCAGGATACGCGGGCCGCTGGTGCCGTAAACTTCCTTGCGTTGCAGCGCGTCCCAGATAGCGCCGCGGTCGCGGCTGGCACTATGCGCCGCAATTAAGCCGCCGGTCACAAAAAACGAGCCCTGCCGCTCCGTCTCTTTTTGCCCGAAAAATTGCACCCGAGGATTATCTTGCGGCAGCCAAGCTACCGATTTTGCTTCAGGCTCTTGCTTTACCTTGCCCCCAAATATGGCGTTGCCCGCCAACGCACCAAACCGCGCTTCGGTCATTTCGGTGCGTGCGTACTCCTTGTAGCCGGTACCAGGCCGACCCGTATGATTGTCGCTGGACGCCATCAAACCGAAGCGAAAGCGCTGCGGCGCATCGTCATCAAAATTGCGTAGAGCCAGGATGTATTGCGCCGAACTCTTTGGCCGATAATTAAAAGCCGGCTGAAAGCAGTCCTTGCATTGACCGGCGTCCAGCCAGTCATTGGGTGCGGTAGCCGGTACTGAGCGAAATCCCGACACGCCGCCTTTCAGATAGTTCTGTTGCGCCTCGTTAACCCGTCGCGCACATTCGTTGGCGCCGGCACCGGCTTTGGCGCAACGCTCACCGATAATTTCCCCAGCCCGCCAGCAGCCTGGCAGATAATCGGGCCGTGGCTTGGGGCAGGTCTTATTACCCTGCGCGTCTACCTCAAATTCTTTCCAGCTACGATACTCTTCGGAGTTGCCGTGACCCGAATACACTTCCAGTAAAAACTGCCGGGTAGGATCATGGTAAGTCTTGCTTAGCTGTTTGTCCCAACTGGCTCCCGCCGGGGTATAAAACCCCCAGGTCGTGCCGTGGGGGATGACCATGGCCGCATGCCCCCAGTCGTCCAGCTTGGCAAACAATTCGCGCGGAGTGGGCGCGCTCTCCATACAGTTCAATGGCAACTCGCGCACTGGTACGTTTGGCTCGCAGGCAGGTACATTCGCCGGCGACATTTCTTGCAAATACAGAATCTCGTCAAAAGTATCCTGGTTAAATCCTTCCGCCAGCGGCAGCAGACCCAATTGCAACGCAGTAGGAGCCGGCACGCCGGGTAACATGCTGGTAGTAATCGGGCGCGCCGGGGTTTGGTCTTCCGCTAAATCGCGCAGCACGACGTTCTTATGGCCCCAGTGTTCATCCGGCGTTCTACCGATGTTGGTCCATTCCCAGCCAAGAAAGGCCACCACGTCGGGGTTTTCAGGCTCCGCGCTCACTGCGTTGCATTGCCGAATCGCCGCTTTGGTTTCTTGCCAACGCTGCGGCGTAATCGACAAGGCGTGGTCGTTGATCGACCAGAAATCCAGCGCCGAGCAATAACGGGCGAAGTCGCAGGCGTCTGAAACGGGGTGCGCGCCTTCGCCACCCGCGGTCGGCAGGCTTAGCATAAACGCGTCGGTCGAAAAGGTGCTGTGCACGTGCAAGTCGCCGAATAGAATTTGTTTGGTTGGCGCGACCTCCAGCAATGCTGTGGCCTGTTGTTGCGCCGCTGCTTTTGCTTGCATGAATTCAGCCGGAACAGGCACCTGGTTAACCGGGCTCACACCACGATGTACGCCAAGCGCGCCAGTGCCGATAACGTATACCGCAGCCGCCGCCAGCAAGCCGGCAAACACAAGAAACGCTAGTAGGCGAACAAACATGCAGCAAACTACCTTTGTAAAATCTATTTGGCACGCAGTATATACTGGCGGGCAGCTTCATCGGTACAGCGCCATCACTTTTTTGGCGCGTGCCGCACAGCGAAATTTTACCCACCGCCAGGCTCTGAATCGTTGACATAAGGGCTACGATTGGCGACCAATGCAACACGTCTATGGGAGGCAATACACCAGGCAACGCAGGGGCTTTCCAGGCGCGTTGGGCATCGATGGCCGTGCCTTAACTCTCCCGCCTGTCATTTAAGGGTTAAACCTGCTCGCTCACCATAAAACATTAATTTAATGCAATTTCAATTGCTTGCATGGTTAATATAAACTGTTTTTCATGTGTAACAAAAGTATTCTGTCTAAATTAGCGCCGCGTGTTCAATTCAGCTATCATACGCAACTT
>CAZJDL010000082.1:0-19004 GCA_964544755.1 uncultured Pseudomonadales bacterium
ATTACCTCGCCTCGCTCCTTACTGCCTTGCCGGCCAAACAATCGTCTACGGCAGTGATGATGAAAACAGTGTTAAGCGACCCTAAAAACTCGGCGGCGTGCACGCGCTGATGAGCTCGCAGGTCTCTCTACCAGTGTTTTTAAAATAATGCGGCTGGTTGCTGTTAAAATAATACGCGTCGCCGGGTTTCAATGTCTTTGAACGTTTGCCGACCGTCACCTCAAGGTGACCTCGCAGTACAATCCCGCATTCTTCCCCGTCGTGGGTGAGCGCTTGTTTACCCGTGCTGACTCCCGGTTGATAACATTCATGGAGCAACTGAATGGCTTTGTTATGCAGGCTGGCGCCCACCTGCCGGTAGGAAATACCCCCGTCGCCGATCTCGACTAATTCATCCGCGCTAAAGAATATTTTTTCGACAATCTCATAATCACCCGAAAAAAACTCGCCCAAACTAAGGGGTATGCCGTGCAACACTTTTTTGAGCATGCTCACTGTCGGGTTCACGGCACCCGACTCTATTTGGGAAATCGTTGCATTGGAAACAGCGGCAAGCTTTGCCAGCTGGCGCTGCGACAAACCCCGTTGCACGCGCACTGCCCGCAATTGCATACCGATTTCACGATCCATAGCGCGACCCTCGAAAAAGTGTTTGGTATGTTTAACATTTTCACTGATGGCTATTTAGAAATCAACACCTTAACTATTCTCACATAACCCGTTGTTTAACATGCGGAATGCTCGCTACACTCCCACCAGAAGCCCATCTAAAGCGGCGGAGATCAGCATGGAACTGCAACAAAACCATATAGAAGCCTACTGGATGCCATTTACCTCCAATCGTGACTTCAAGAAAGAACCCAGGGTAATCGTCGGCGCGCAAGGGCACTATTACACCCGCGCCGATGGCGCGAAAATCTACGACTCGTTCTCGGGTTTGTGGACCTGCGGCGTCGGCCACTGCCATCCAAAAATTGTCGAAGCCGTGCAGCGGCAGGTGGCGACCATGGATTACTGCATTGGTTTTCAGATGGGCAACGACAAGGCCATTCGACTCGCCGGCAAACTGACCGAAATGGCACCTGCCGGCTTCAATCACTGCTTCTTTACCAACTCCGGCTCCGAGTCGACCGACACCGCGCTGAAAATTGCACTGGGTTTTCATCGCGCCAAGGGTCATGCTCAACGCAGCCGTCTTGTCGGGCGCGAACGCGGTTATCACGGCGTTAATTTTGGCGGCACGTCGGTCGGCGGTATTGGCGCCAACCGCAAGGCCTTCAGCGCCAATCTTTTACCCGGCGTCGATCACTTACCGCATACCCATCACCTTGAGCACAATGCTTTCAGCAAAGGCCAACCACCGTGGGGCGGGCATTTGGCCGACGCGCTCGAGCACTTGGCGGCATTGCACGGCGGCGCTAATATCGCCGCCGTGATGGTGGAACCGGCAGCCGGTTCCACCGGGGTGCTGCCACCGCCAACCGGCTACCTGCAACGCTTGCGCGAGATTTGCGATAAGTACGGCATTTTATTGATCTTCGACGAAGTCATCACCGCTTTCGGCCGCGTCGGCGAAGCGTTCGGCGCCGAACGGTTTGACGTTATTCCCGACATCATCACCACCGCCAAAGGCCTGACCAACGGCGTCATTCCAATGGGCGCGGTGCTAGTGCGCGACGAGATCTACGACGCTTTTATGCAAGGACCGGAGCATATGGTGGAGCTATTCCACGGTTATACCTATTCCGGCCATCCGGTGGCGGCGGCCGCCGGCCTGGCGACGCTGGAAGTGTATACGGAAGAAGGCGCTTTCCAGCAGGCGCGCGAGCTGGAAGGCATGTTTGAAGAAGCTATTCATAGTCTCGCCGACCACCCCAAAGTCATCGATATTCGCAATATCGGCCTGATGGGCGCGGTCGAACTCGCGCCACGCGAAGGGGCCGCCGGGTTGCGCGGCATGGAAGTGCACAAGCGCTGTTTCGCGGAGGAAAATCTCGTGTTGCGCGCCGGCATGGATATTCTCCAGTTCTCGCCGTTTCTAAACGCCAGACCCGACGATATTGCGATGACCTTTGAGTCGGTGAGGAAAGTACTAGACCGCATCGAATAAAATGGCATGGTGCTGATTTCGGCGTGAACCGGTGCCATTACCGCCACCACACGCGAGGCCCAAAGAGCACGTGCGAAAAATACCGTACGCAACAGGCGCGCTCATTGAAACTGACTCCATTACCAGGGCGCTGGATTATCCGGGTCCAGCTCAAAAGTTTCCACCAACCAATCGAAATAGCGGCCGTCGCTGAGGAAGTCGAGATATATTTCGTGTACGAGGTGAATCAGCTTGCGCACCCCGTACTCGCTATCGCCGTCGAACACCTTAAGCGTTAACGCGACATTACCTGCACGATTGTAAAGCTTCACGTTCGCGCGCGTTTGGTCGATGCGGCGATGTGCTGGCAGCGCGTTGTCGCAGCGTGATTGGAGGAAACGCTTAAGGTCCCGGTACATCGGCGATGTCGCTGGAAGCGCCGGCAGCACGGTACGAAACCGCAACGCCGCCTTGCCGTGATCGTAGCTTAAGTCGAAAACCTGATCGTAATGCCAGACGATTCTGAAAGCGGCTTTACCGCCGCTGACCGCACCGCGGCTGAAGCCCCGGAACACGCCCCTGGCGGCGTACCCTTCGAGGATATCCCCTATCGCTTTAAGCGCCACTGTTTTGTTGCTAGTGTGCAATGGCGCCGGTTCCAGGTTCGGCATTCAGCGCGATACCCGGCGGATAATCACGCCCCGAGGTAAACTCCTTGATGGCCTGGCAGTTGATCAAGGTAGACACTTTCTCATCGCGCGCGTGCTTGTATGCACGCGCCAGGGCCGCCTTAAACTCTTTCGGTTGGCGCACATATTCGCCACGCGCCCCAAGGCCTTCGGCCAGTTGGTCGTAACGCAGATTCTCCTGAAACAGGTACATATGCATCGAGCGCGCCGACCGGCTGGCGTTTGGCCATACCCCCCAGGCGTTATTGTTGTAAACGATAGTAATAGTCGGCAGGCCGTATTTCACTGCGGTATCGAGTTCAAACAGACTATAGGCCATGCCGGCATCGCTAGTGATGCACAAAGTCGGCGCGCCACCATAGCCAACCTGCGGCCCAACACCGCGCTGCACGGCGGCGCAGGCGCCCATCATCATGGCCATGTCAGGGCCGATGGCGCCATACTGGTAAGCCGGAACGATCATTTGCCCGGGGCGATACGCGCGCAGATAACGGCCGGCAAACATGCCGCTGGTCCAACCTCCGGCGCCTGTGACGACGGCCAGCCGGTCGCCGGTGCCGGTGTCGAGAAAATCCTGCGTGTCGCGCGCAATCACCGCCGGATGCAGGTAGCCGGTATCCTTGCTGTACTTCAAGCCGAGCTTGTAGACCTTGTCGATTTTTGTTTGATAGGTTTCTTTTGCGGCGCTAATTTCCGTGACCCATTTGCGCCGTTTCTTTTTTGGCAATTGATCGGCCAGCGCCTCCAGAAACAGCGCCTCATCGCTAACGATGCCCAAATCGAGCGGCCAGTTGCGACCCAAATCTTCCTGCACGGGATGCACGCGGATGGCTTCTATATCGGGATTAAAACGGTATTCTCCAGGGCTGGGCATGCAATACTGGCCGACAAAGATGACCAGATCGGCGCTCAACAAGGCTTCGGGGGCGGTCATCGCGCACAGGCGATGATCGTCCGGGAAGGCGCCGCGGGTTGGCCCCGAGGTCACGACTGCAATTTCATTAGCCTCCGCCGCCCGCTTGAGCGCATACCAACCCTGACGCTGAAATACACCTTGCCCGGCCACAATCAACGGCCGCTCGGCTTTGTCGATCAATGCGACGGCCGCTTGCATATCTTTCGGCGCCGGGTAAGCACGCGACTCGGTACGGTATTTCGACTTGTCAAAATAGTCTTTCAGTTGCGACGCTTCCTTGAAACGAGCTCTCGCCACCTCGGCTGGAAAGTCCAGGTGTACCGGGCCAGGTACACCGGATTTTAGATTACGGAATGCATAGGCGCCGTACTCGTGCACGCGGGCCGGATCTATCAGCCGCTTGCCGTATTTTTTTAGTCCTGTGGTCAACGGCTGCTGGTAGGCGGTCTGGATATACTGCTCGCGATCATCGCCCGCCAGCGCCATATTGCTGGCAAGTACCAGCAAGGGCGTGCGCGCGGCATTGGCCGCGGCGATACCCATCATCATATGCGTGAGGCCGGGGCCTTCAGTACCCGAGGCGGCAACGGCTTCTCCGGTGGCACGTGAAAAACCATCGGCCATTGCGCACATCGACCCTTCCGTGCGACCACCATAGGTAGGAATACCCGCCGCCGCCAGCGCGTTGATCACCGTGTAGTTACCGGGGCAGCAAAACAGGGCCGCCAGTTCTTCCTTTTTGCACAGCAGCGCAAACACCTCGGCGCCGCTCATGCCGCGGCCTTCGAATTTGCCGGGGGCGGCTTTCTCTTCCAGCGAGCGCGAAAAATCGGCGGGGATGCGAATTGAGGGAATGTCTGCCTCGGGGATAGTATCGGCAAAGGCAGCAGTGCCGGCGCCGGCCGCCAACGCACCAACACCTACCGCGGAGGTGCTGAGAAAATCACGACGCGAAAACGCACTGTCTTTGGGTGGCGGCTTACGTTGCTCGGACTTTGTCGCTCTTTTAACTTTCGTCATTGTGTTCTCGACTGTCTTTAATAGCTGTTATCGACAATGTTATTTCGTGCGGACGATAGTTCGGCGCGAACTGCACCAGGCTTGTGCGCCGCATTCTACTCCGCCGTGAGATTACTCGACACTAGTGTATCACGCGGCGGGTCGGCGTCGGTGACGTCAATGTTCCTGCCATCGTTTGTGGCTGCCAATAAATGCCGCCGTTCGACGTGCCAATATTCATGCGCTGACGCCAAATCAGTTTGCCTATCTTGTCACGGTCAAGCCCGCACAGTGCACCTGCCTTCTGCCCGACGATAACGTATTCCAGTTGGCAGCCGGAACTGGCGGAGGAGCAGTTATTTTGTTAGGATCAGTCCCACTGACTTGTCGGGGTGTCTCCATTTTTTGAAAAGATGTGAGGCTGAGATCATCACCCGTTGTACCTGATACGGTTCATACCGTCGGAGGGAACAAGTGAGCAGATCTTCGCCACTCGTTATCTTGTAAAGATTTCATTGTGAAGGCTGTTCCGGCAGGTTTTATTAATCTGCCGGAGTCATTATGCCTTCATCTGCAAAACCCGCTATCCAGCCTGCCATCACCACAGGTGTTACCCGCGAGCCATTGTCGGGCTCTAAAAAAATCTATGTAAGCAACGCTGCTGGTACCATTAAAGTGCCGCTGCGCGCCGTTCAGCTTTCGCCAACACTTCTACGTGGCGCAGGCGATTCTGCTGAATATGAAGAAAATCCTGCACTACCAGTTTACGATACCTCTGGACCGTACACTGACCCTAACGTAGATATTGATCTTAACAAGGGTTTAGAGCGTTTTCGCACAGACTGGATTGAGGCGCGAGGCGACACGGTACAGCTTAAATCCTTCTCGTCTGATTTTACCCGCGAGCGCCTAGCTGATGATCTGAACGTTGAGCCTTTCGCAAATAAACCAAAGCCACGTGTTGCCGCCGAAGGCGCGAACGTTTCGCAGCTGCATTATGCAAGAAAAGGCATTATTACTCCTGAAATGGAATACATCGCAATTCGTGAAAATTTGGGTCGTGCATCCTTACCACAAAGTGAAATTGCTGAAATAGAATCCAGCGGTTTACCCAAAGAAATGACGGCGGAATTCGTAAGAAAAGAAGTAGCGGAAGGGCGTGCAATTATCCCCGCCAATATCAACCACCCGGAATTAGAACCCATGATTATTGGGCGCAATTTTCTGGTAAAAATAAACTCGAATATTGGTAACTCAGCGCTAGGATCTTCGATCGACGAAGAAGTAGAAAAGATGGTGTGGTCAACCCGTTGGGGTGGCGACACGGTAATGGATTTATCGACGGGTAAAAATATCCATGAAACACGTGAGTGGATTATTCGTAATTCACCTGTTCCGATTGGCACAGTGCCTATCTACCAGGCGCTGGAAAAAGTAAAAGGCCTTGCTGAAAACCTTACATGGGAGCTGTTTCGCGACACCTTGATTGAGCAGGCCGAGCAAGGGGTTAGTTACTTTACGATTCACGCGGGCGTACTACTTGAATACGTACCACTAACCGCAAATCGCGTAACAGGTATTGTTTCACGTGGTGGTTCAATTATGGCGAAGTGGTGTTTAGCGCATCACCAAGAAAACTTCCTTTATACCCACTTTGAAGAAATCTGCGAGATCATGAAAGCCTACGATGTCTCATTTTCTTTAGGTGATGGTTTACGCCCAGGCTCGATTGCAGATGCCAATGACGCAGCGCAATTTGGTGAACTAAAAACTTTAGGTGAGCTAACAAAAATTGCATGGAAGCATGATGTTCAAGTGATGATCGAAGGCCCGGGCCACGTGCCTATGCATAAGATCAAAGTGAACATGACGGAACAACTAAAGCACTGTCATGAGGCGCCGTTTTATACATTAGGCCCGCTCGTTACCGATATCGCACCGGGATACGATCACATCACGTCAGGTATCGGCGCGGCACAGATTGGTTGGTACGGAACGGCAATGCTGTGTTATGTAACGCCAAAAGAACACCTTGGCTTGCCAAATAGAGATGATGTAAAGATTGGCATCGTCACTTATAAAATAGCAGCACATGCCGCTGATCTCGCGAAAGGTCACCCTTCTGCACAAATGCGTGATGATGCGATGTCAAAAGCCCGTTTCGAATTCCGCTGGGAAGATCAATTTAATATTGGTTTAGATCCAGATACGGCACGTTCATATCATGATGAAACGTTGCCGAAGGAGTCGGCGAAAGTTGCACACTTCTGCTCAATGTGCGGCCCTAAATTTTGTTCCATGAAGATCACGCGTGAAGTGCGTGATAAATATGGCACAGGCAGTGAATACGCAAAAAATCAGGCGGACATGAAAGAGAAGTCAATAGAGTTTATAAAAAAAGGCAGTGAGATCTATAACGTCAACATTTGATGAAGGTAACGTATCACGCTAGCTGAGGCGACAACGCTTTAGGCCATGGATATAGCAATCATTGGTGCCGGTTTGGTAGGCCGCCTGCTGGCCTGGCGTTTGAATGAGCACCACACAAAGACAGCCAGTGTGGGCGCGCATTTAGCGATCACACTAATTGATCAGCATGAGCGCTCACATTTTGGTACCGGCTTAGTCGCCGCGGCGATGGTTGCGCCTTATACCGAAGCCGTTAGCACGGAAGCAATCACACAAAATATTGGTGAGCGTTCCTATCAACTGTGGCCTAAATGGCTTGCGCAACTAGAGGCCAAAACAGGCGTATCGGTTGACTTTAATCAGCGTGGCACCTTGGTTGTTTCTCATGCTCAGGATGATCCTGACTGGCAACGTTTTCACTTGAAAGCACAGATTGTTGTCGATGTGTCACAAATGCAACAGCTTGGTAGGCGCGAGCTAGAAGCGCTAGAACCTGAGCTCATAAACAACTTTTCAAAGGCATTGTATTTTGCCAAAGAGGGTATCATCAGCAACCCTGATCTGTATCCTGCGCTTGAGCAATACTTAGTACAATCAGAAAATGTTACCTGGCTTGAAAAGACATACTGCGCAGCTATCAGCACCGATGGAAACATCGCGTGTGCAGGCAAAGACTTCGGCGCTTTTGACCGCGTTTTTGATTGTCGAGGTAATGGTGCAAATGCCGATTTAAAACAGTTTCGTTCTGTCCGTGGCGAGGTGATTCGGGTACGTGCACCCGAAGTAAATATCACTCGTGCGGTGCGCCTGATGCATCCACGTTTCCCGCTGTATATCGCCCCTCGCAGTAACCATGAGTACATTATCGGCGCCACACAAATCGAAAGCGATGCGGACACACCGGTTACCGTGCGTTCAGGTCTGGAATTGTTATCAGCGCTTTACAGTTTGCATCCAGGTTTTGGCGAAGCGCAGATTATTGGAATGCATGTGGGTTTACGCCCCACGTTTATGAATAATCTGCCCCAGATAGAAGTTGATCATAAAGTTGTGCGTATCAATGGCTTGTACCGGCACGGCTATTTATTTGCACCCGCTCTTGTGACTGACTTAATCAGCCATCTTGCAGGGCATGGGTCAGATATTCATTTTCCACAGTTTATTGTAAAAAAGGCAGCATGATTAAAGTAAGTATAAATAATGAGATTCAAGCGCTGGCAAACGAATGCAGCGTGCGGCAGGCTCTGGAAGCTTTGGGCTACGACGCCAACGCTATGTTAGGCGTGGCGGTGAATCAGACGTTTGTTTCAAAAGCTGATTGGGCGCAAACACTGCTCAAAGAAAATGACCAGGTGGATATTCTAAATCCAGTGAGCGGAGGTTAATACTATGACATGGAATGTCTACGGCACGGAGTTAAAAAGCCGCTTTTTTATTGGTTCGGCACTTTACCCATCGCCCGATATTATGCGACAAGCCATTAAGGCAGCGGGTGCGGACGTCGTGACGCTATCGCTGCGCCGTCAGTCCCCGGCAAACAAAGGCGGCACACAATTTTGGGATTATACGAAAGAACTAGGCTGTCATTTACTACCCAATACAGCAGGTTGCCATAGTGCGCAGGAAGCGATAACACTGGCAAAAATGTCGCGGGAACTTTTTCAAACCAATTGGATTAAACTAGAGGTCATTGGTGACGATTACAATTTGCAACCCGACCTGTTCGGCTTGCTTGAGGCGACAGAAGCCTTAATCAAAGATGGCTTTAACGTCTTTCCCTACAGTACCGATGATTTAGTGGTATGCCAACGATTGCAGGAACTTGGTTGCGAAGTCGTTATGCCGTGGGGTTCTCCCATTGGGACAGGCAAAGGCTTAATGAATCCTTATGCGCTAAAAGTGATTCGCGAACGATTACCCGAATTAAATTTGCTCGTTGACGCCGGTATCGGTAAACCCTCGGATGCTTGCCAGGCTATGGAGCTAGGTTTTGATGGCGTGTTGCTCAACACAGCCGTAGCGGAGGCGGCAAACCCAGTGGCCATGGCGGGCGCTTTTGCTAATGCAATTGAGGCCGGCCGAACTGCTTATGTCAGCGGGATTATGCCGGCGCGCGAATCAGCATCGCCGAGTACACCCACCGTAGGCACCCCTTTTTGGCATCAAAAATAATGGGGGCCGTGTCACAAATAAGAGCACTACCCTCCCCCATTTTGTTAATAGGCGGGACAGATCCGAGTGGCGCTGGCTTACAAACAGACTGGAAAACTGCTAATGCGCTACATGTTGAGGCGAGCAGTGTTGTTACTGCTGTTACCGCTCAAAATAGTGGCGCTGTTTTAGACAGTGGCGTATTGCCACGTGAGCAATTCGCCAGGCAACTTGAAGCACTGCAAGAAAGGGCATTTTCAGCAATTAAAATTGGCATGCTGGGCAACGAAGATATCATTGATGTGCTAAGCGAATATCTAGTGGCACGACCTTCGGCTGTACCGGTTATTCTTGATCCAGTATTAGCGGCAAGTTCTGGTGGAGAATTATTAAGTGATCAAGGTTTAGGCGTGTTGTTATCAAAGTTACTCCCTTTGATAACAATCATTACCCCCAATATGGGTGAACTCGCCTCGCTCACAAATTTACCTGTTAGCAATACCGAAGAAGTTAGTCTAGCCGCGAAGCAACTATTAAAATTGGGGGCCAAATCGGTTTTGGTTAAAGGTGGTCACTTTGAAGCCGACTCAAGCTTGAGCATTGATTTTTACGTCAGTGATGCCGAATCATTTTGTCTAATTGGCGAGCGCTGGAAAGACCGACAAAATGTACGGGGCACAGGTTGTGCGTTCGCAACGTCTATCGCCGCATTTATGGGCAAGGGTTATTGTTTAACGGATGCGTTAGTTCTGGCAAAAGCTGCGATAAGCGAGGGCATTCGCCATGCGGTTAAAGTCGAAGATTACTATTCATTCCAAATTTGCAATTCACATGCAACGGCTCAATTTGAAGAAAGACTTGAGCTAAAAGATCTGCCAAAGCTGGTGTATGATATCGAGGAAATAGAACAAACAACTTCAAAGTTTGCTGATTGCGGCTCAATGAAATTGGGATTGTATCCGGTTGTCGATTCAGCAGAGTGGATCGCAAAATTGGCCCCACTGGGTATTGAAACAATCCAGCTAAGAATAAAAACGGATACCCCTAATAACAAAAGTGGCGCGCAAATAGAGCAGGAAATTATCAGGGCAATCACTTGTTGTAAAGATTATAAAACACGGTTGTTTATCAATGATCATTGGCAACTGGCACTGAAGCACAATGCATATGGAATCCACCTGGGGCAAGAAGATTTAGCAAAACTAGACCGTAAAGATTTGCAATCCATCGCTGCTGCGAATTGCCGACTAGGTCTATCAACACACAGTTACGCTGAGGTCGCACGTGCACATTATGTAAACCCGAGTTATATTGCGCTAGGCCCAATTTTCGCAACCACCAGCAAGGTCATGCCGTGGATTCCACAAGGTGTGCCTGCGGTGGAAAAGTGGGTAAAGCTATTAGGTGAGGAATATCCATTAGTAGCCATCGGCGGCATCGATTCGCAACGCGCAAAAAAATTAAGACCAACCGGCATCGGCTCAGTCGCAATGATTTCTGCAATTACTGAAGCAAGAAATTATGTTGCGGCAACAACAGATTTACTGTCTATCTGGAATCAAAAAACCTCGGCTGGAAGCGCTACATATCCTGCTGCAACGCTACCGGCAAGCCGGGCTGAAGAATGTTAGCCACCGCTTCTATGCCGGCTTTCGCCACGAAATGCTGAACGAGCAAAATCGCGATGCGGTGACGGCGGATTTGTTGCAGTGGTTGGATGCGAATCTTCAAAATTCTGGAGAATAATCCCTTACCCAGGCTCAGCCTCCGAGCCCGCCGATATACGCAACAAGCCTCGAAACGCATCGCGCCCCCGGCTTTTGCCGTGCGTTACCTGGTACACTTCGTCGGCAATCGGCATTTCTATATTGTATTTTTCCGCCAACGCAATGACTGCGGGTACGCTTTTCACCCCTTCGGCTACCATAAACATGTCGTCAGTAATCTCCTTAATCGACCTCCCCTTACCGAGTTCCAGGCCCACGTGACGGTTGCGGCTCTGCGAGCTGGTGCAGGTCGCCACCAGGTCGCCGACGCCTGTCAGGCCGGCAAAGGTAGCCGCTTCACCGCCCATGGCAACGCCGAGGCGGGTGATCTCGGTCAAGCCGCGACTGATGACCGAGGAGCGCGTGTTAACGCCCGCGCCGAGTCCGTCGCCCATGCCAACCGCGATGGCAATGATATTTTTTAATACGCCGCCGAGCTCGCAGCCAATGACATCATGATTGGTATACACCCGGAACAGACCGCTGCTAAATACCTTCTGCAATTCCTTGACGATGATTTGGTCTTCCATGGCAATCACGCTGGCGGCCGCCAGACCCGACATAACTTCACGCGCCAGATTAGGGCCAGTGAGTACGCCAGGGGGATGCCCCGGCAATACTTCATTGATGATCTCTGTCATGCGCAGATCGGTACCGGCTTCCAAACCCTTGGTCAGGCTAATCACAGGCACCCACGGCCGGATGTGCTCCTTAATGTCTTCGAGCACGCTGCGGAAACTCTGCGAGGGTATACCCATGACCACGACATCCACACCGCTAACCGCCTCTTCAATAGTTGCTGTCGCCACCAGGCCAGCTGCCAGCTTGGCGCCCGGCAAGTACTTTTCGTTAGTATGCGTATCATTTATTTCCTCGACAGTAGCCGGATTGCGCGCCCAGATCACGGTCGATGCGTTGCGGGCAACCAGCGAGGCGACTGTTGTACCCCACGATCCCCCGCCTAACAAACCCACTTTGAGTTTCATGGTATTTCCCCTCCGTTTGGTGTGGCTTTTGGCTGTGTACCTGGCATGGCTACCCTCCGGTCGGCGCTAACGCCGCGTGCGCGTCAACTGATGTCAATCCCATACGCCGATTCTCCGCCAGCGTGCTGATAAAGGCCAAACGCCGGACCAACTCAGCCGTCTCGGCCGCAAAATTATGCCTGCGTGCGGCCAACTCGCCGCCGTCAGGGCCGATGAGTCCGCGACTTTTCGCTAATTTGACCGCCGGTTCGAAGTAGGCCGTGGATACGGACTCCTCGCTGACGATACGTTGTTGCAAGACCCTTTGTTTGCCGAGTTCGGAGCACTTTTTGACGAACTGCTTTTTATCGAAGGACTGCGTGCCTTCCAGCAGCAGCGCTTCCGCCGCAATATGATAGGCTTCGACAAACGGTCTTAATGCGCCGTGGGCAAGCAAGGGTTTTATTTTCCACAACAAGGCATAAATACGCTCCCCGCCCTGCTCCGTTGCCGCCCGCCAGTCCGGCGCGCGCAGCGTTAACTCGCGCTCGAAGTCTGCGATGAATACATCTTTATCGGCGAAGAAAAAATCGAATTTGAGCATGTTGCGTAACCGCAGTGCTTCGGCGTGCAGCGCGGTCAGCGATTCTTCGGCGCGCTGCTCCACAACCGCCAGCAGGGCCAGTTCGACGATTGCGCTGGTCACCAGAAAGTGTACCAGCGTGTTGCGATAGTAGGCGGCGGCCATGCTGGAATCCGGCGCTATTGAATAGACCGGTGCTGTACCATCCTTGTAGGCTAACAGAACGCCGTTGTGCGTTAGCGCATCCAGCGTGCGGGTCAGCACTTCGAGCGTTGCAATATCCACGTCTTCGGTCGTCGGCAACTCCAGCAAGCGGATGAATTGCATCAGCAGCTGGAGCTGCCGCGCCAGCTCGTCGAGCGTGAGCGCTTTGTGCCCCTGCGCCAGCAGCACAAACGTCACCAGCGCCGTACCAGTCACCGGGGTGGCATTGTTAGCATCAACCGACAGCCTAAAAGCCAATTTTTGAATATCCAACTGGCTCACTTGCAGCGCCTCTCGGTCATCTCCTAACACGTCTGATAAAGCGACGCCCTGACCAAAACGTACATGGATTTTGCCGTGCGGATTGTTCAGGCCGCTGATGTACTGCATAAACCAGGAAGCCGACTCAGGCCTTTTTCTTTTACCCTTTTGCTCGGCAATATAGTCGGCCACTTCCGGCACCTGGTCATACGCAATAGACACCGGCATTAACACCACATCGGTGGTTGCGGCACGCACATAGGAGTCGACAACATAATTCATCAGCCCGTAGCGTGGCGGCATGAGTTTGCCGGTGCGCGAACGAGTACCCTCCAGCGCCCACAGCAAGGCAAAGCGCTTCTCCACCAGATAGTCGATGTAATTCTTAAACACCAACTTGTAAATCTGGTCGGTACCGAAGCTGCGGCGCAGAAAGACGGTGCCTGCACGCCGCGCCAACGTGCCCAGGCCGAGAAAATTCATATTGATGCCGCCAAATACGTGCATAGGCGGCAGGTTCAGATCATGAAACAGCGTAACCAGCAAAAACCCGTCGATATGCGACTTGTGCGTCATCAAATACACCACCGGATGCTGCTTGCTCAGCTGGTGAATACGCTCAAGATCCGCCGGCAGATACTCAATGTCGCGATCGAACCCCCGAGTGTAAAGAAAACGCCCGAAGCTCGCCATGATGTCGAGGGCAAAGGTGCTGTGGTTAGCTGCCATCTCCGTCAGGCAGCCTTGCGCTTCCTCCATCACGCTGTCGAGGCTGCGCCCTGAACTTGCGGCGTGTTCGGCAATGGCTGCTTTAAATCGGGGCCTGGCTAACACCTCTTCCGCCACCAGCCGTGGCACCTTGTAGCGCACGCCGTTGACCGCACATTCGGCACGCTCAAGCGCGAGCACGGCTTGACGCGCAATAAATGAGGCCAGCTCCTGTTCGTTGGCGCGTTGGTCGGGCGCCAGCCGCGCGAGCCGCACCGTCAGCTCCTGTGCGCTGGCACCTGCCGCGGCAATCGGGCGGTAGCGCGAGGGATCACGCATGGCTATCCACTTCTGTTTTAACGGGCCGGGCGCGCGTGGGTCGCCAGTTAACATATCGCGCAGCCGTAGACCACCCGCCGCCGCTGCTTTGGGTAGCCAGAGCACGCGCAGGGGTACGAAATAAGTGTCCGATGGTTCGACCAGCAGGCGCCGCAGGTCTGCAAGCGCGGCCGCTTTTGCGCCATCCGAGTGATAACCAAGGCTGATCAGATCAAAGGTATCTCCTTGCTGCGCGCCCTCTGGCCGGGTGTCGTCAATCCAGCGCCCGAGGATCTGGCGCTCCAATGGCGTTGAGTCATCGAGCAGGAATACCAGCTTCTGCGCTGCAGTGCCGGGCCAGGGGCTGTCGGTACTGTCGTTCATCCTAACTCCTCAGCATTCCTGGTTTTTCTGGTTATCTTGCCAAGTTATATTGTACGCTTGTGCCAGGCATACAGCTATTAGCCTATGCCAACGGAAACGTTTGCCCTCCACAAACGCACAATTAGCCCTGCGGCTTGATCCTGGTTTTCGTCTCGAGTTTGCCGACAATTTTCGCCTTAACTTTAGCTTGCGCCTTTGCCTTTGCCTTGGCTTTGACTTTCGCTTTGGGGTTAGCTTGCGCTTTGGTTTTGGGTTTCACGGCGGCCCTGGCCGCTGGCTTAACCTTGCGCTTGGCTTTTGGTTTTGCCCTGGGTCTGTTCGTCTCGCCTTGCCCCAGAGCGTCCAAAAACATGCTGCGCACTTCAGCCACATGCTGGTCTATCGTCTCGACCTTCCAGCTTGAAGTATCTACCGGCGGTAACACCTCAACATCAACTGTCGCGGCGCGGAATACGAAATCGCCCTTCGGCGCCACATCACCGGCGTTGCGAATCACGATAGGCACGATGGGTACCCCCGCCTGCAACGCCAAATGAAAAGCCCCTTTCTTAAATGGCGCAAGCCGCGGCGACACGCTACGGGTACCCTCAGGGGCCAGCACGACTGACTTGCCTTCGTCACGCATTGCGGCAACGAGGGGGGTCATGGCCTCGATAGCGCTGGATGCATTGGCGCGATCGATCATCACCACGCCACCAAGCTCGAGCACTTTGCCGATCAGCGGCATCTTCTTGATTTCCTGCTTACCAACACCGGCGATATCGCGACGCAACAACCTGGCGACGATTACCACGTCGGCTTTGCTCTGGTGATTGAAAATAAAGACCGCCGGCCGCTGCTTCCACAGGTTGTCTTCACCGCTGATATTTAATTTAAGCCCGATTAACGCACTGGCAGTATCAGCAAACAGGGAAAATGAAAAGTTCTGCGCTTCGCGTCTGGAGCCGGTCAGCGCCCAGACAGGCAAACCTGCCGCGAAGGCGGGTACCAGGCTCCACGTGGCGCCGACCGAGCGCACAAACTCACTTAACGTTGGCCGTCCACGGCTACCGAAGCTGGCGACTGGCCAGCCGCGTTCCCTGGCAATTTTTGTGAGTTTTTTACTGGGGTTCAGTGGTTGCGGGCGACCGACCCGGTCTAGAAGCTCGAGGTCGTCTTGACTGTCGGAGTAGAAGAAGCTGGCGTTCAGGTTCACACCGTTCTCGCGGGCGAGTTTTTCGGCGGCGTCTACTTTACCCTGACCAAAGCAAGTCGGCCGCACAACGCCGCCGGTAAATTCACCGTTTTCCACCTCAAGACGGCTGCACAACACATGCTCAATGCCCATGTCACGCGCGGCAGGCTCAACCTGGTACAGCGTCGCCGACGATATCACCGCTACCGTATGGCCCTTGGCTATGTGCGCATTCACCAACGCCCGTGATTCAGGATAGATCAGACGGGCAATGTGGTTCTGGTACAATTCCTCGCCAATATCCATATAGCTCTGCTCGCTGATGCCGCGCATAAACTGCGCGTTGATCAGCATCATGCCGGAGAAACCAAGATTGCCCAGACCGAAGTTGATCATGGCACTCATCAGTTCGACGAAATCGCGCGCCGATAAATCGCCACGACGTAGTTGCTCTCGAATAAACACGGTCGCGGAGTAACCGGCGATCAATGTACCGTCAAAATCAAACATGGCGCCTATTTTTGGTCCATCGGGAGACTCCTCGATGGCTTTAAGCAGTTGTTTATAGGTGGTGGTGACGTTGTTCATGTTGGCCAATCCAGAATACAGTTAGGAGAGAAACGACGGTTTCAGAATCTTGCCGCCAGCGTCAGGTGGGGTTTGGATTGCCGCCGCGATGACGAGCACTTTCACCGGGCCGCACAGACATTCCAGATATTCATGCCCGTTGTAAGCCGGCAAGGCAAAGCGCCGATTCGTTGCCACTTCGTAAAGCGCTTCCTTGGCGGCGTTTAGGTGGACGCAGGCAGTTAGAAAGCCGCCGCTATAAATGGCTGTGCCCATCGGGCATTACTCCCTTACTATCCCAGACAACCTATTCCCAGACAACCTATTCCCAGACAACCGTTTCGCCATCTGTGGCTTGCGCCGCGCGGTCGATTGCTGCGCCGTGACGCTGTTCAACGTCGCTGCGCAGAATTTTAAGCGTATGGGTCAGCAAGCCGCTCTCGATCGTCCACGGTTCGCTGCATACCACCACATGACTCATTCGTTCGTGCGCCTCGACTGCTTGATTCACGTCTTGCCGAGCTTGCTCCAATGATGCGCCAATCGCCTCGCGGCTAACTGCCTTTCTGGCTTCGGTCAAGGTCACCAGCAGCACCGTTTGTGGCAGGCCGCTACCGACTAAACACAGCTGTTCAACGTATGGGCAGGCGCCAACGAAGCGATTTTCCAGCGGCGCCGGCGCGACGTATTTACCTTTGGCGGTTTTGAATATCTCCTTAATGCGGCCGGTAATACGCAGGAATCCGTCTTCGTCAACAACTCCCTTGTCACCCGTTCTAACCCAGCCGTCCACGATGGCTTCGGCAGTTTTCTCCGGTGCTTTGTAGTAGCCCAACATCGCACCCGGTGCGCGCAGCAGTACCTCGCCTTCTGCCGATATGCGTAATTCTCCAAAATCGGTATCGATGATCTTACCGACCGTGCCGATGCGGCACGCATCGCGTATATTACAGGTGCCGGACATGATTTCCGATTGACCAAACCCCTCGTACAAGGGCATGCCCAGCGCCTGCCAACTCTCGATGTCTTTGGTGGAGATGGGGGCCGCACCGGAAAAGGCGAAGGTCACCGCGTCCAAACCCATGGCGCCAAGTATCAGCTTACCCATTTCACCGGCACCATACGGGTCATCCAGAATTTTTCGCCAGGCCTCATCGCCCAACTGGCGTACAATGCCAGCCTTCAGGTTGACCCAGATGCGTGGCACCGCGAAGAAGAAGGTTGGCCTGATCTCCTTAAGGTCTTCGACAAACGTATCCTTGGATTCGTTGAAGCCAATGCTGGCACCGCAATAGAAAGAATGTAATTCAACCAGCACGCGTTCTGCAACGTGCGCTAGCGGCAGGTAAGAAAACAAGCGTGCGCTGGTATCCGAACCTACCACCTGTGGTATCGCATATGCGGAATGCGGCAAGGTGGCAAAGGAGTGCATCACCCCTTTAGGCATGCCAGTGGTGCCGGACGTGTAAACGATGGTGTACAAATCATGAGGATCGCGCAGCGGCTCACCCTCGACTGGTGCATGCGTCTGCAAAATGGCGTCCCAGCTTGCTTCGGCACGGTCGTGGTCAGCACCCGGCATCGCAATCAGCGGCATGCCGGCTGGCACCAGGGTACACAAACGTTCAATGTCAATGCTGGCATCAACGAACAGCGCCTTCATGTCGCTGTGCTCGGCCACATAGCTCACCTTGTCGGCAGGCATGGTCGTGTAGACTGGCACCGTCACCATGCCTGCCATCATGCAGGCCAGATCAGCCATGACCCAGTGCGGCGAATTGGCGGCATAAATACCCACTTTGTCGCCTTTTTGCAGGTTCATGCCTTGCAGCGCGGCTGCCACCTTGCGGCTTTGCTCGCCCGCCCCGCCCCAACTATAGTTATGCCACGCACCGCCGGTGGATTGCCGCATCCAGACATTATCGGATACCTCGGCTTCCCAGCGATAGAACATTTCCAGCGGTGTTTTGAAGCCTTCCGGTAGCGTATTTTTAACGGCCATGACGACGATCCTCTCAGTTCAGTCTGCGATATGATTATTGGATACCGAGCCACGCTGATTACCAAACCGCCTATATTGTCAGCCCTCGCGGTGACACGCAACTCCTGAATGAGTGCGCGATAGCTCGAAACGCCGTTTTCATTAACTTTACCAAAAGCGGTGGCTTGACGACCATGGCCAGCGGTGCCAATCCGCCGCTCGCGACACGATCATGAAACCTGCAACGCCACCCAGGAAACCTCACATTCCCCCAGTTCGCTCGCAATGTAGGCGGAATCACCTGAAATCGTGACGGATAGATCCATGCTACGCTGCACCAGCGCTGCCAATGCCTGAATCCCTGCCCACTGGAACTGAAAAATAGACGCCGTCAGCTCATCGAACTTTGCTTGCCCCTGCTGCCACCAAACTGCCGATTTAACATTAAAACTATAAACCTTAACTACCGTTGCAAGGCGTGTGGCCTTTTTTATTCTCTCCACGGCTGGCTCCCCTACATCAATCCACAATGAAAGTTGATCATCCAATGTGCGGGACCACATATCGGGCTCTTCCACCGCAGAAAGTCCTTTCGCAAACGCCAGGTGTTCCTCTGCATTGATACAAAATGCCAGCACACGAGCCATCATTCGTTCCAGTGTTTCGGAGGGGTGTTGGGCAATCGTTAAGTTGAGAGTGTCATAATAATCGCGGTCTAAATCGGATAACGTGATTTTTAATTTATAGATTGTCGGTTTTAATGCCACTGCTACGCCCTTATATTCTTGCTTCCTCAGCAAAACCTGTGGGTCATTGGCGGCGTGGGCAGATTCCCAAGTG
>CAZJDL010000083.1:0-17851 GCA_964544755.1 uncultured Pseudomonadales bacterium
ATCATTGAACCTGGAGCGCACTGGCTACGCTGTCGATTAATCAGTGTCATATCACCCCCCTGGACCGGTTTTTACGGAAGCTGTTAACGCGGCAGCTAACAGACCCTAATAAGCAGCCGTGGGATCTCGCTCCGATTGTAGCGCCTGCTCCAGCTCGGAAATCTTGGCGTTCATCTGGCGACGATAGGCGTTTATCGAGCCAACCCACTCTTCCGACTCGCTCATACGTTTGCTGAGGCTGCGCAGCCCAGTATCAATGTCACGTAGCTGATCGCCCAACTCGGACAGCTCCGCCTTTTGTGCCATGGAGGTTGATTGAATCTCCTTCAGCGCCTGCGTTGCGCTCAATGCGCTGCCCAGCTGCGATTGCAGTGTATCGACGGCTTTCGTTTGGGCCGCTAAGCTTTTCGCCTGGCTGGCACTGGCCTGCTGTTGTTTCTTGACTTGCCCTTCCAGCGCTTCGATTGCCGCCTTGTTTTTGCGCCATGCTGACGCCCATAATTTATCCACTTCGGATGTCAGATCCTTGATTTTCACTTGCATTGCCACGCCCGACTCGCTGACGCTTTCATCGGTGCTGGAGAGGCGGTTTTCCAGCTCCATCACACGCTCATGTGCGTCCTGTAATGTCGCTTGCGCTTCTGTCAGCTGCAAAAACAAGTAGGCGGAACCAGCCGCGGCGGCAACGGCTAACAAGAAAGACAGAAACAGAAAAAACTTCGCCCCCCCACCCATGCCAGGCTGCGCCCGCTTCGTAGAGCGCGTCGCCTGCTTGGCATTGTAAGATGCGATCTCATCCCGGGCGGGCATAACGCGGGGGCCGGCATGCATACTATCGTGATCTGCGGGTGGCATTTTGGCGTACCTCTGGTAAAACTGGTGTATGAATTATAGCGCCGGTAGCGGCTATACAACGCAATTTCTGCAATATGCACACGACGCCACTCACGACATCCCCCGTCAATTGTTCCGAGCATCGCCTAAAGCGCCTACTTTTCGTGCTCTACCTCCTGCGTCCATGCAGTCGCATCTCCCGCAGCATACATTACGCCTTGTAACTAAAAAAGCCCCGGCTAAACCGGGGCCTTTCTACAACTTAAGCAATGACTAATCTATCAGTCGTTGCCGATGGTGCGCTAAAACCTGCTCACGCACCGGGTTTAGTGGGTGATTTACATCATTCCCCCCATTCCGCCCATGCCTCCTCCCATTCCGCCCATGTCCGGCATCGCAGGAGCAGCCGACTTGTCTTCAGGCTTATCAGTAACCATCGCCTCGGTAGTGACCATCAACCCGGCAACCGAACCGGCAGCCTGCAGGGCGGTACGCGCGACTTTAGCCGGGTCAAGAATGCCCATTTTTATCATGTCACCGTATTCTCCGGTTGCGGCATTGTAGCCCGTGTTACCGGATTCGGATTTAACCTTATCGAGTACTACCGATCCCTCGCCACCCGCATTGATCACAATTTGTCTTAGCGGGGCTTCCATCGCTCGGCAAGCCAGACGAATACCAACGGTTTGGTCTTCGTTGTTACCTTCGAGCTTGCCCATGCTTTGCAGCGCACGAACCAGCGCAACACCACCACCGGCTACAACGCCTTCTTCAACCGCAGCGCGAGTCGAATGCAGCGCGTCTTCAACGCGAGCTTTCTTCTCTTTCATTTCAACTTCAGTCGCCGCACCCACCTTAATGACGGCAACGCCGCCGGCCAGCTTGGCTACGCGTTCTTGCAGTTTCTCGCGGTCGTAGTCCGACGAAGTATCTTCGATTTGCGCACGGATTTGATTGACGCGACCCGTGATGCTCTCGTGATTGCCCGCACCATCGATGATCGTGCTGTTTTCCTTACTCATGGTGATGCGCTTGGCCTGGCCAAGGTGTTCGAGCGTGGTAGATTCGAGGTCCAGACCCACTTCCTCCGCGATCACGGTGCCACCCGTCAAGATCGCGACATCTTCCAGCATTGCCTTGCGGCGGTCACCGAAGCCCGGCGCTTTACACGCTGACACTTTAACAATGCCGCGGATATTATTGACGACCAGAGTCGCCAGCGCTTCGCCTTCGATATCCTCAGCAATAATGACCAAAGGTTTGCCGGCTTTTGCGATTTGCTCCAGCAGCGGCAACATGTCACGAATATTGGAGATTTTCTTGTCGACCAGCAAAATATACGGCGCTTCCAGTTCCGCGCTCATATTCTCCTGGTTGTTGATGAAATACGGCGACAGGTAACCGCGGTCGAACTGCATGCCTTCGACGACATCAAGCTCGTTTTCCAGGGTCGAACCCTCTTCCACGGTAATCACGCCTTCCTTGCCGACCTTATCCATCGCCTTGGCAATAATTTCACCCACCTGAGTGTCGCTGTTGGCGGAGATGGTTCCTACCTGTGCAATCGCCTTGCCGTCCTCACACGGAATAGCCGCATTCTTGATCTCCTCCACAGCCGTGGTAATGGCTTTGTCAATGCCACGCTTGAGGTCCATGGGGTTCATGCCCGCCGCCACTGATTTCAAACCTTCGGTAACGATGGCCTGGGCCAGCACTGTCGCGGTGGTGGTGCCGTCACCGGCAACATCCGATGCTTGTGAGGCAACCTCTTTGAGCATTTGGGCGCCCATGTTTTCAAACTTGTCTTCCAGTTCGATTTCTTTCGCTACCGACACACCGTCTTTCGTGACGGTGGGGGCACCAAAAGATTTATCCAGTACAACATTGCGGCCTTTCGGGCCCAGAGTGATCTTCACCGCGTCGGCCAGGAGATTGACACCTGCCAGCATACCGAGGCGAGCTGAATTGCCGAATTTGACGTCTTTAGCAGCCATTGTTCGATTCCTTACTAATTTACCAGTTAATGTTTAAACCGCAGGATGCAGAAAGTTTAGCTTTCAACCACCGCGTAAATTTCGCTTTCAGTCAGGATGATGAGCTCTTCGCCATCCATTTTGACCGTGTTGCTGCCGGCATACTGGCCAAACACCACGCGGTCGCCTACCTTGACAGCCAAAGCGCGCTTGTCGCCGTTGTCCAGCAAGGCACCATCGCCAACGGCGACGATTTCACCTTGATTAGGTTTCTCTTTTGCCGCGCCAGGCAAGACGATACCGCCAGCGGTGGTTTCTTCTTCTTCCTGACGACGCACGACGACTCGGTCGTGTAACGGACGGATTTTCATGACGATGATTCTCCAAATTAGATTACTTAACACTTTCCGGTATTCACCGGAATCACAGCCGCCGAACTAACGGGCGCAACGCCCAATTAGCACTCTACTGCGAGGAGTGCTAATAATAGTGGCGGATTTTGCGGAGTCAAGAGTTTATCCACATATCGGCTCGATTATCCGCGTGAATATGCAGGTGAGGGCAGTCAATGGAATTTCAAGGGCTGGCCAGGTCTAGTCGTCAACCTTCTTATATTCGCCTTCGATAACGTTTGGTGGCTCGGCGCTTGAATCCTGGGAGTGTGAATCGCCGGTGTATGAGTCGTAGCGCCCTGTTCGCGTCAATGGATCAGAATACATACTCATGCCGCTATGTGAAAAACGAGCAACCACCAGCGCGGCTAACTTGCGCCGGCTGCAGGGAATCAAGCAGGCGAAACCGAAAGCATCGGTCATAAAACCCGGCGTGAGCAGCAAGGCCCCGCCAACAGCCAGCGCTATACCTTCCAGCATTTCTTGCGCCGGCATCTGGCCTTGCTGCATGCGCTGCTGCGCGCGCGCCAAGGTCGACAAGCCCTGCCAACGCAACAGCGAAATACCCATCACGGCTGTCAGCATCACCAGCAGAATGGTCGGCAAAGCGCCTAACCACTGGCCAACCTCGATCAAAATCCACATTTCGGCGATCGGTACGATAACAAAAAGCAAAAACAGAAAGCGCATCACGTCCAGCTCAGAAATCCTATCGCTACCTTACCTCGATTGCGCGGTGACAACCAGCAGCACTGGCTTGCGAGCGCCAAGTCGTCATTGGCGCAGAAGAAAACAGTTACGGGGCTTCTTCCAAGGCACCCCGCAAGCCGATTTTTGGCACAATAAAAGCACCTCTTTTAATGTCGAGTTAATTTACACAGGGGGATTTAAGCCGAAATATTTTCTGGTAATAATACTTATTATCGGCAGTTTACGTATTATATCCTATTGTTTTATATGGCTAATATATTACATATCTCCACATTTTCTAATATTGGCTCTTATATTGCTTATTGTATTTTTTAAAGTGAAACTACGCGGCATTAAAACAGCGGCAGAACATATTTAGGAGTTGTTATGTTTAGTTCAATCAGAAATACGATTATTGGTATCAGCTTAACCCTGGCGGCGACGTCTGCGACGGCCTTACCAATCACGTTTGATTTCAGCGGCAGCGGCAATCGCTTGCTGGGTTATGCACGCACGTTCTCGGAAAGCGGGCTTGATGTGCGCGTAAATGCGCAAGTACATCGCTCCTGGCGTGGCATGCTAACCCAAACCCACGCTGGTCTCGGCGTTACCCACCCGCTGGATACCAGCTGGCAGCTCGATGGGTTCGGGCCTGATGAAGGCATTTTATTCCGCTTTTCGCGCTCAGTACGCCTGCTTGGCTTCACCCTGAGTGGCGTCGGTTACAACGACGACTTTACGTTAAGCGTTGATAATACACGGCGCATCGCCGGCGACATTCCCGGCGCAGGCAGCATAGACTTGTCATCGCGCCTGGGCTTTGATGGTACGGACTTTCGATTTGGCGTCCTGGGCTGGAACGACGATTACTTTATCAACAGCTTGACCGTTGATACCACCGATGTGCCAGAACCCGGCACCATCGCATTATTCGCCGTTGGACTGGTCGGGTTGGGTTTCGCACGCAGACGCGCCAAGCAATAATATTATAATAACTCATCGAAGACTCAAGCCTGCTCTGCAGGCTTTTTTTGTGCCCAGGAAGTGCAGTATGCCGTGCTAGACACGACTGCACGGACGCAGGAGATCGAACACCAAAAGTAAGCGCTTCAGCAATTGCCGACGAAGTCGTTAGCGGCGGCCTTGAGAAAACATTAGCCAGGTTCTGCGTCTGCCCTGAGCGGGGCAACCCACCACAGCAATAACAATCCGGGTACTGCGAGCGCAGCGCATATCAGAAAGAAGCTGGTCCAGCCCGTTTGGGCCACAATAAAACCGGTTGTCGCGTTGGCAAAAATGCGTGGCACAGAGGCCAGGGCAGTAAAAATAGCTAGTTGGGTGGCCGCATAACGCGGGTTGGTCTCACGCGCTATGAAAGCAATGAAAGCCGAGGTACCCAGACCAACGGCGGCATACTCAGCCGCTATCACCACCGCTAACGCCACTTTGTCGTTACCGACTTCGGCCAACCAGGCAAAGCCAAAAATGGTAAGCCATTGGAATAAACCAAAAACCCACAACGCGCGGTTGATGCCCAGCTTCAGCATCCACACCCCACCTAGCAGGCCGCCGATAATTGCCGGCCACAAAGCGAAGTTTTTGACAATAATACCTATCTCAGACATGGAAAAACCCAAATCAAGATAGAACGGCGAAGATAACGCCGTGGCCATGTTATCGCCCAGCTTGTACAGGAAAATAAAAACGATTATCAGTAGCGCTTTCTGCGCGCCCTGGCGGCCGATGAACTCCGTGAACGGCTCAACCACTGCGGAACGCAGCGTGCCTGGCAGTTGCGGCTGCTGAATCGGTTCCGGAAAAAACAGAGTCAAACCAACACCGACCAACATGAATAACGCAACTATAATATAGACACTGCTCCACGGCAGGTGATCGCTGAGCACGAATGCCAACATGCCCGGCACCAGGCCAGCGATGCGGTAAGCCTGCACGTGAATTGAATTGCCTAAACCCAGCTCGTCATCCGGCAGCAATTCGCGCCGGTATGCATCGATCACAATATCCTGGCTGGCACTGAAAAACGCCACGGCGCCGGCCAACAATGCAGCCGCGACGATGGATTCATTGGGGTTGATAAAACCGAAGCCCGCGATCGATGCCAGCAGCATAAGCTGAAACACCAGCATCCAGCCTCTGCGCCGCCCCAGCCATGGCAAAGCATAGCGGTCAACCAACGGCGCCCAGAGAAACTTCCACGCATAAGGCAAACCAAATAGCGAAAACAAACCGATCACTTCGAGGCTGATGCCCTCCTTGCGTAGCCACGCAGGCAGCAGTTGAATCAGCAAATAAAGCGGCAAGCCGGAACTAAAACCAGTGAGTACGCAAATCAGCATGCGCTGGGTAAAAACTCGGCGCCACACGGTGTTTTTGTTATGCACTTGAAGCTTCGATTTCTACGACGCCGATAGACTGGCCACTGCGGATTCGGAAACGTTCTTGTTAATCACGAAAATTAGAATATTGCAGCGGCATTTGCAGCTTCTGTTCTTTTAGCATGGCAATCACCTGTTGCAAATCATCGCGTTTTTTGCCGCTGACCCGCACTTGTTCGCCCTGAATGGCCGCTTGTACTTTTAACTTTCGATCTTTTATCAGCTTCACAATTTTTTTTGCCAGCGGAGCATCCAGACCGTGTTTTATGGTGATTGGTTGTTTCGACTGTTTGCCCGACAACGTAATCTCGCCAACCTCCATGCATTGCGGATCAATATCGCACTTTATCAACGCGGCGCGCAGCATGTCCTGCATTTGCTGTACTTGAAACTCCGCATCGGCGGTCACATTGACGTTAAAATCTTCGAGTTCAAACGACGCATCCACGCCCTTAAAATCGAACCGCGTTGTAACCACTCTGTTAGACTGGTCAACTGCGTTAGTCAGTTGATGCTTATCCACTTCCGATACGATGTCGAACGAAGGCATTAATGATCTCCACATAGCGCTACAAGGCCCGCATCATAGCAAACGGTCCAACACAAGCAACCGTGCTAACGAGTCTGATATTGAGCAGTGAACGGTAAACGGTGACCGAACACACGAACAACCCATGGCATATTTTAGGCGCAGGCGCGATCGGCTGTTTGTGGGCCAGCCATCTGTCTGGCAACAAGCGCCGAGTACACCTGATTTTGTCGCCACGCCACGCAACGCCTGTGAAGGGTACGGTGGACGTGCATTTAAAAACACAGCAAGGCTTACGCAAAAGTGTCACCGTAAACGCCAGCAGCGCGCGCGAATTAGTTGCCCCAATCAACAATCTCATCGTAAGCACCAAGGCCAACCAGGTGTTGGACGCTACGCAGTCGGTTGCCGATCACATAGCGCCCGGCGCGCGCATTGTTTTGCTACTCAATGGCATGGGGTTCCAGCAAGCGGTGACCGCCAAATTCTCACACTGCAAGGTGTTTGCCGGTGTTGCCACCGACGGCGCGTGGCTCAAACAACCCTTCGACGTCGTGCAAGCGGGAAAGGGCGTGACTACGCTGGGGGCACTGAGCTGTGCGGCAAGCACCCAGGATTTAACGGCTTTGCTGCATGATTTGCGCAACACTGGCCTGCTGCTAAAAACCACAGCCACCATCGAAAAAGTACTTTTGGAAAAATTGATGGTCAATGCTGCCATCAACGGCCTGACCGCAATACACAATTGCCCAAACGGCAAGCTGCTGGAAATTCCGGCGGCGCGCGCGCAGTTAAGACACCTGGTAGCGGAGTTGCAGATCGTGCTGCAGGCATCGAACGAAGAGCAATTGGCGGCTCTGCTACCGCAAACAGTGCGGCAGGTGATCGAACATACCGCGCAAAATTTTTCGTCGACCTATCAGGATGTAAAACATAGGCGCCAAACTGAGATAGATTTTATCAACGGCTACGTTCGCAAACTGGGTCAGCAACTAGGCGTCGATACACCCTATAATCAGGAGGTCGTTGCAGCAATTAGGGCACTTAAACGTTGCGGTTAACAGAGCCTAGAGGACGATTTGCGCGACCGCAATCAACGCAACCCACAGGATTAAACTGCGGTGCAGCAGGCTCGCCAGCTTTGCCAGCCGTGCCGCGCCCTCCTCCACCAAAAGCGCGCCGTCAGAGTCTAGCTGTAACGCGGCACAGGCAAGCCTGTAGAGACAGGCGTCAGATTTTGCGCCGCTGACGACGCAAGCCTGTAATTCCTGCATCGCGGAAACAAAGTCACCGATCAGCGCCAGGCTCAAGCCCAGAATTCGCACTGGCAGCCAGTCGAGCCACTGTAGCGCGCCCGCCAGCAACCCGTTTTTTGTGACCGTAAGTTGCAGCAGGCGATAGGCTAAAGCGCCGGCCGAGCCCAACAGCAAAAACCAGAACACAACGGCGAACCAGCGTTCGAAGTGCCGGTATACAGACCATTGCTCAACGCTGGCCTGCAATCGCTGGAAGTTCTCGGGAGGCGTATCTTCAGCTATGTCTTGCGCAACCAGCGCCGCCGCCGCTACGTCTTCATGGCGCAGACTGTTTTCATATTGCTCCAGTATCGCATTGAGATCGTCGCGCCCCAGGCTGTAGAGCAGCACCAAGAGCATCAGCAGCAGTTCGGGAACACCGAAACCGCGCCCTTCGACATTGTGTTGCAAGTAATAAATCGCGATGACCGGCACTGAAATTGCTATAACCTGCACCAGCGTCCGGCTCACGGGTAAGCGCTGCAGGAAAGTACCGAGGCGATAAAACCAGCTGTCGTGCTGTATTTTGCTCGTCCCATGACCGAGATAGAGAACAACAACGCTGACAACAATGGCAAGAAATTCCATAACTGATTACTACCCTTTTTGAAACTCGCTCAGCAACGCCAGATACCTGTGCCAGTCGAAGGAAGGGCCAGGATCGGTCTTCCTCCCTGGCGCAATATCGCTGTGCCCGACGATTCTTTGTGGCGTAATCGCCGGAAATTCCTGCATCAGTTGGTGGCTAAGCTGGATGAGTTGTTGATATTGCTGCGTGCTGTAGGGTTGCTCGTCGGTGCCTTCCAGTTCGATTCCTACGCTGAAATCATTGCAGCTTTCAACACCGAAAAAACGCGACTGGCCCGCATGCCACGCACGCTGATCGATACCGACAAACTGGGTCACCACGCCACTGCGGTCAATAAGAAAATGGGCCGACACCCGCAAATGATGAATGGTGGAAAAGTAGGGGTGTTGCTCGGCAACCAGGCAGTTGGTAAAAAGCTGCTCGACGCAGCCCGTGCCAAACTCACCGGGGGGGAGGCTAATATTATGAATGACCAACAGGCTTACCGGCACATCACGTGGGCGCGCATCACAATTGGGTGAGACGCAGCGCTGGGCACCCGTTAGCCAGCCGGCCTCGAAACGTTTGCTGATAAGCGCCAATCGCTGTGATCCTGAACTGATTCAGTCGACAGGATACACAGGATTAGCGAGGGCGTGGAAGTATTTTTTTGCGAGCGGTATCGCGCGCTCAGGTGGTGGGGACTTTCTTGAAACTGCGTAAATTACCGATCACCGACCGCAGCGCGCGATCAAACAACGCCGAGTCGTCCAGCAGCACAATACTGCGCCGTTGCAGCTCGACCGCGAGCCCCATCAGGGAGCGCTCGGATACCTTCATGCCAGCCCGATTAACAAAGATGTACTTTAGGTTCGGTTTGGTGATAGCCGCCAGCTTGGCGCGAAATTTCTTTTCGTCACCCTGCCGCATCTCGACCCATGTTCCGACCTGCATCAGGTTGGCTTTGATGTAAAATTCGTTGTCTTCAGCCAACTCTTCGTGCGGCTCGACCTGCAAATCTTGCTGCTTGCCAGGGGCGGGCGATAATACGATTTTTTCAACGACCTGCTCCGCGACTACCGCAGTTGAGTCCGCCGCAGCAACGTCAGGCGCCGTTGTTTCTGCTGTTTCACTTTGAGACGTTTCTTCTTCAGTTTCGCTTTCATTACTAATCACCGCATCAATTGAACCCAACAACTCGTCAACTGCGTCCTGCTGTAATTCGTGCTTATCTGCATGCGGCGAACGCCGCGTATCGACGCTCAGAGGAGCGGACGCTGGAGTAACACAGGACTCGCTGGCCGGGGTGGAAGGTTTACCCGCCGCGCGTAGTTTCTTGAGATGAATGTGCTCCAGCTCAGAGAACAGCTCGTTCATCCTGAACGAGTCATAGCTGATTTGCGTCAAACCGTTGCGCAAGCGTTTTAGCAAGCCGGGTAGCATTTTTAACAACTTGCCGCGATCACTCTCATGGTCGTGTTCGGCTACGCTCCACAACAGGTCATCCACCGTGTTTAACGCGGCCGCCCAATTATCTCCATCGACGCCTTCTTTCAGGCATGCCAGAAACAATACGTTTGACCAGGCTTCCTGTAACAAAGCCAGCACAATGGACGGTAGTTTGCGCCCGACGACCTTGTCGTTGAGCGCGGCTTGCACGATTTGCCGCGCCTCATCAGCACGCGCACGGCCGTCTTCGGCGTCAACCGTACGCTTTTCTATCAAATCGGAGCGCTTGCGCTCGGTACTGAGAAAGGCCTCAAAATCACTCAACACTTCGTCAAACAAACTGACGTCTTCATCAAAGTCGGTCAGCACACATTGCACGACCGTTCCGATCTTGGTCAGTAGCGGGTCATCTTCCGTTGCGCTGGGCGTCCAGCCCAACGCGGCGGTGGCAATTTTGTTCAACAGCTTGCGCGCCGGGTGGCCGCCTTTGCTGAAGAAAGACTTGTCCAGCATCGCCACTTTGAGCACCGGAATTTGCAGCCGGCCGATCAACGCTTTCATCGGTGTGGCGAGGTTGGGGTCGTCGAGAATAAACTGGAACAATAATGCGACCAGATTAATCGCGTCGAAATCGACCCGGCCAAGGCTCTGCCGCTCTTTGATGTTGCGTTCTTCCAACAAGGTGCGCAGCAAGGTGTAAACGTCCAACGGCTGCAGAGTGGCCTGTTGATCAAGCGCTTGCGGCACCCCAGGTGCTTGCCTGTGTTGCACATCCGCGAGTAAATCCATCACTTGCGGGGTCGGAATCTCCGGCCCGGCACCAGGCACAAACCAATTGGCAGCTTGCAATAATTCATTGGCCAGCACGGCGCTTTGCTGCTGCGCGAGCAGGCTTTGCAAGCTGGCAAACAGTTGATCGTTCGATGCGCCGGGAGCTTCAGTGGTCGCTTTCGAGCTGTTAGCTCGCGACTGCGCATTCGTCTGGCGTGGCTGAGCTTCCTGCAATTGCAGGCCCGGCAAAACGCCCTGCTCTACCAGCAACTCATTACATGCTCGATAGATGGGGCCCAAATGGCTAACGACAAACTTGTCGAACAGCTTGAACACAACCAGCTTGGACCTGATTTCAACATCCAACTCGGCGCAGGCGTCCATAAAACTATGGCAAATGGCATGCGGTCCCAACGGGTTGGATTGCTCATCAATGGCTTGCCGGGTCATCAAACTATCGACCCTTTGCGTCAACTGCCGAAGCTCCACCGCATTATTAGTCAGGCCCTTGGCGATCATGCCGTCAATGGCTACCTGCTCTTCAAGATCATCGTTTTGCACCAGGCTAAGCCCACCCTCACTCACCTGTTCCAACGTGACCGGCACACCATCCGGCTTTTCACCGGCATAGGCCCGCTCAAAAACCGCCGGGATTAACTGCGCAAATTCAGATTCAATGGTGCGCCGCTTGAGACGCACTTCGCGCATCGACTCAAAAAAGATGTTCTGCTCTGTGTTGCTGCGCGCCTTGTCGGCCAGTTCGAACAAGGCGTCGTCGGCGTTGTCAAACATTGTTTGTAACAAGCCGATTAGACCTTGGCGCGATTTATCCAGCAGCTTGCGCAACGGCAACGGCATACGCGCGGCGCTCCAGCCCTCGACGGCGGCGGTAGAACTGATAGAAACGACTTTATCTTGTGGATGACTCATGCAGTAATAACTCTGAGCGTAGCCAGGAAGCTGTAGCCCCCGTGTGCGATTTATGATCAACTGTCTAAAGTATATGTGGTAGATCGAATAATGCGCAGTAGCAATGAACATATCGCGTGCTTGATCACAGTTTTTCTGCGGCAGGCGGCGGGTTATGGAAACTAAGGTATAGTCAGGTGGAACGTTATAAGGTTAAGTTATGAGTGAATACGCTTGCGGAGAAATGAATGCCGGCGACTAAGCGCATGGGGCGCGGGATGATGCTGTTTGCCTGGGTGATCGGGCTGTTGATGCTCACCCAGGTGTTTGATTTTTGGGGCGACCGGCAGATCAACCCAAACCAGACGCCGAATAGCATGGTCAGCGATACGGGTGTTCGCGAAGTGGTTTTACAGCGCAACCGTTTTCATCATTACGTCACTAGCGGCCGCATTAACGGCAGTAAGGTACAATTTCTGCTGGATACCGGCGCCAGCGATGTGGTGGTGCCGGCACAGCTGGCGCGCAAACTCAATCTAGCCGAGGGTCGCGCGGGCTTCGCCAAAACAGCCAACGGCACGATAAAAATCTACTCGACCAAACTCGATACGCTGCAAATCGGTGACATTACATTGCGCAATGTCGGCGCCAGCATCAACCCCAATATGGATGGTGATGGCGTACTGCTGGGCATGAGTGCTCTGCGCGCCATCGAGTTTACGCAAAAGGGTGACAAACTAACGCTGCGGCAATATGCTGACTAATACTACCGTTCGTCTCAAAAATCCATGTCAAACCAAAGTCTGCTGACCGAAGCGATCCAACATAATGTGCGCGTCGCGCTGGCCGAAGATATTGGCGCGGGCGATATCAGCGCCGCCCTGATACCGGCTAACGCTGCCGCCACAGCGCGGGTGATTACCCGCGAGCCGGCGGTACTTTGCGGCCAACCGTGGGTAGACGAAGTATTTCGACAGCTGGATACGAACGTGACATTACGCTGGCACTACAAGGACGGCGCTAAAGTGGAACCGGGCACGGCGCTGCTGGAGCTGCAAGGCAATACGCGCAGCTTGCTAACCGGCGAGCGCAGCGCGCTGAATTTCCTGCAATTGCTTTCGGGGACGGCGACGCAATGCGCAAACTATGTGGCTAAAGTTGCACATACCAACGTGAAATTGCTAGATACGCGGAAGACCATTCCCGGCTTGCGCCTGGCGCAAAAATACGCCACCCAACACGGCGGCTGCGTGAATCATCGCCTGGGTTTGTACGACGCTTACCTGATAAAAGAAAATCATATCGTCGCCTGCGGCTCGATCGAGAAGGCGGTGCAGCAGGCACGTCACAATCACCCCAACAAACCGGTTGAAGTCGAGGTGGAAAACTTCAACGAGCTAGAACAAGCGCTGAGTACCGCGTGCGACCGTATTATGTTGGACAATTTTGTGTTGGAAGAACTGCACAAAGCCGTTCACCACGTCGATGGCCGCATTGCATTAGAGGCTTCCGGTGGCATCACCGATGCCAGTCTGGTGGCAATCGCCGAAACGGGGGTAGACTACATCTCCATCGGCGCGTTGACCAAAGACTGCAAGGCAATAGACCTGTCGATGCGCATCATCGATTAAGCCATGGTCATCGGTATTCTCACCCTGCGCTTGCACCTGCCCGGTTGCCGCTCGCTGAAGGAGAAACGCCAGCGGGTGGGCAAGCTGCGCGACCGCTTCGGCAAACAAACGCATATCTCCGTATGCGAAAGCGCTTTGGCTGATGTGCATCAGCACGCCGAGTGGTCATTCACCGCAACCGCGGGCAGCCGGTCGGTGGTGGAACGATCCCTGCGACAGATCGCCTTAGCGGCGCGCAGCGAGCTGGACGCCGTGGTCGCAAACGAGCAGCTGGATTTTATTTAGGACCCGTTAACACTGTTCTCGTCATCACCGCCAGAGACCCGTTTTCAGCCCGCAAGGCAACAGGGGCGAAGTGTAGTAACTCTACACCGGCAACTGCTAACGCCGCTGAGCAAAAAATGGTTTACGATGCAGAAGGCTGGCCGGATTGCCCCCTGACGACAACTCAGCCCATACGAAAAAACGCTTGTGCAGTTTGGGTTGTTTGTGCGGCCAGCGTTGCTAAATCGACACCGCGAAGAGCAGCGACGGTTGCGGCGATATGGCTCAATGTGCAAGGTTCGTTGCGGCGCGCGGAGTGTAACTCGTCTTTGCCCGGGTAGTCGCGCGGCAACAAGTACGGCGCGTCGGTTTCCAGCATCAAACGCGTGGCGGGAATATCCGCAACCAGTTCGTGCAAATGCGTACCTCGGCGTTCGTCGCATATCCAGCCGGTGATGCCGATATGCAGGTCAAGGTCAAGATAACGGTGCAGCTCGGTTTTGGTACCGGTAAAACAATGTATGACGGCGCCCACAAGCTGGCCCCTATATTCGGTAAGCATTTCATGTAAACGCTGATGCGCATCGCGCTCGTGCACAAATACCGGCAGCCGCAGCTCGGCCGCCAGTTCCAACTGCTGCTCGAATGCGCTTTGTTGACGATCCGCCGGCGAATAATTGCGGTTAAAATCCAGCCCAGTTTCACCGATCGCAACGACGGCGGTATGTTCCGCAATAGCTTTAAGCGCAGAATGCGTCGCGAGAGTAAATGTTTTGGCCTCATGCGGATGCACGCCGGCGGTAGAACAAAGCATGTCTGGATAACGACTTGCAAGCTCTAGCGCCGCTTCGCTGCACTGCTCGTCGGTGCCGGTGACGACCACACGGCTAACGCCAACCGTATGCGCACGTTCCAGCACCTCCTCCAGGTCGTTCTGGAACGCACCATGCGTCAGGTTCGCGCCGATATCGATCAGATCTATTTTGCTCATGCGATATTCATTTTAGGGCGTTTGGCAAGTCAAGCACTAACCAGAACCTGGGCATGAGCAACAGTGACTTTTGAGCGCAAGTTATTAGACCCTAAACGAAATAGCTGGCAATCATGATGATGACATCCATAAAGAGCCAATCTTAACTATTTCCCACTAACAAATAACTCTGCTCATAGCCGTTGCTGGTATCGCGAATCGTCAGCTGTACCAATCCACTGTCAGTACAGTGATAGATCTCATCCACGGTAAAACTGGCTGGCTGGTCGAGGCGACCAATTTCTACGTCAGCAAGATTTGTTGCGCCTTGTAGCGCATGATCAAACGGGAAGCGTATCTCTTTCAAGACACTCAAGTCGTCGGCGGGCTTGCCTGTATCAGACAAACGGCCGCATTCAAAGTAGCGAAAATAGCCAATGTTGTGGGTGGGAGCGTATGAACGTTTCACTACAATGGGTTGTTCCCCAATAGCGGGCAGATGCGTACCCCTGGAAAACAGGCGATCAAGTACAATTTCCTTGCCTGCTGAATTTTCCCGCCAAACGCCAAAATCACGTGTGAATTGCTCTTTTAGTTCCAATTTATGCGCTTGGTCTGAGGCGATCGCGAGCCCGACGGCAGCGGCGCCATGCGGGTAAGATGACCGTTTTACCAGACGCTTGAATGTTTCGCGCAGCTTTCTAGCAACCAGTGGAAAATGACTGCCGCCACCAACAATATACAGACTGGCAATATCTTCCATACCAATCCCAGCATATTTCTCTGCGGATGCCAGAGCACGGCTAACGACCGCAATGGTTTGATCTACCAATGACTCGCTGACACGATAAAAATCGGCCACGGCAATACTTACCTCACCCGCTCCAGGGATAGCCTGGCCGAGATCAATGGAGATTTTGCGGGTATTGGAATGCAGCGATTCCTTCTTCTCTCTGCATTCCTGTAACAGTCTGACTCTTTGTGCGCGGGTAAGCTCGGCTTTTAAATGTGCTTGCTGTATCGCTAAATCAAACAATAACTGGTCAAAATCATCACCGCCCAGTTGCATAACGCCTTCTGTCGAAAGCGTTTCATATTGCTGTATTCCTATCCCGATCACGGACACATCAAAGGTACCACCACCCAGATCAAATACCATTAAATAATGCTTGCGGCTGCGAACACCTTTTACACCAAATCGGTGAACGTACTCGATACCCGCCGCGGTAGGTTCGTTAATTGTTCCCAGCACGTCGAATCCAGCAAGCCGAAAACCTTCCGCCGTTAAAAAACGTTGATTGTTGTTTGCGTTGGCCGGAACTGAAATCAGCACCTCAAAGGCGTCGGCTTTTTCCACGTCCAAATTGGAACACGATATCAGATCTGATTTTAGTGCTGACAAATAGCGGCTAAGCAGCTCAACAACAGATATTTCGCCATCACCCACCCGCAATTGAACATCGGGTTCACAATCAGCCAGAAAGCGCTTGAAGGAACGACAAACCGACCATCCTTTTGTATGACTAACGGTAGCGGCATTCATGCCGAAGCGCCATTCGCCATCCTTATAAGCCACCAACGAAGGATACCATTCCGTGGTGGCGCCTGCGTCATCGTGAAAGCTCACGATGGGGTAGTTCCCCCGATCAACCGCGGCCACCACGGTATGCGTAGTGCCAAAATCAATACCCAATCGAATACTCATTATCTGTTACCTGATGCATAAGCTGCCGTTATTGCGCAACAGCCACATTGATTTGGTGCCGGAAATAGGAATCGAACCTACGACCTTTTCATTACGAGTGAACTGCTCTACCGACTGAGCTATTCCGGCGTGGGCGCTATTATAAAACCGAATCGTATAAACTCAAGCAGGCTCGATCACAGCTTCGCTGCCGCTCATTATTTGCATTTTTCCCAGGGCTATGGGGTGACCCGGTTCCATACAACAATTCCATGCCGACAGTTCTGGTGTTTTTGTCAAACGTCACTACTTTTTGGCAACCAGCTTGCTCTGAAAGAACCGCTATCAATGCATCGCTAAAATCTGCTGCGCCTTCCACCTACCTGTTAAGAGCCAGATGTGCAACATCGGCCCTTTCTATCATTATTATTTTTGTCATTTGTCTTGTCGTTAGCAAGGATTCGACAATATTCGCTAAAGCCGTCTTTGATTGATCATAACACGCCTCTAGCACGCGCTTTACCTCTCTCGGCGGCCAGCTGGCGTTAAAAATATAGTTGAACTAGACTTTTTGACAAAGCATGAACTCCCGATGAGAGGCATATAGGTGTTAAAACAACCAAAAAATCGCTGGCAGGCTTTCGCCATGCATTTGGGCATTAGCGCCATTATTTTTATTGTGCTGGCCGCGATTATTGTTTTTGTCTGGTACCCCGGTTTTCTGTTTCAAACCGACGGTGGCTGGCAAGGTATCCGCTTGATTGCCGGGGTGGACTTTATTATTGGGCCGGTATTGACGCTTATCGTGTACAAGGTCGGCAAACCCCGGCTCAAGCTGGATCTGGCGCTGATCGGGCTATTACAAATTGCCTGCCTGACTTATGGCTCGTGGCTAGTCTTTGAGCAAAGACCATTAGCGGTGATTTACGCCGATGAGCGCTTCTACACGATGTCGGAAGGCACCTTCGCAATGAACGAAATGGATATCGCCGATATACCGATGATCAATAACGGCAAAAAACCGGTATGGATATTCGTCGATTTGCCGGAAGAAAAAAAGGCGCGTTCCAAAATGCGCATCAGCCAGTTAAAAGAAGGATTGGTGCATACGCGAACAGCAGCATACCTACCTTATAAAGAGAATGTGCGACGGGTGGCGAAATTGGGCTTCAGTGCGCAGGAAGTGACGGAGCAATCCCGGTTTATGCCAGAAAGCAGCGACGACGCCGTGCGCTATTATCCGCTGGCTTCACGCTATTCTGCTGGTCTTTTGGGCATCGATACTCGCGATGGCCGTGTGGTTGAGCTATTGAGAAAAAGGCGAGCGCTGGAAATTGACGCGCCGGAGGAAGAGGAAGCACTGGAAGATGATGAGCCGAAGAAAGAAGCATCGTAGATTCAGACTGGCCGTACTTATGCTAGCGAGTTATATACATTCGCCGGCGCCGGCGCGTTATTCAAGAGGCTAAGGGGTCAAATCTTGACTTATCATATTT
>CAZJDL010000084.1:0-17814 GCA_964544755.1 uncultured Pseudomonadales bacterium
TCAACGTCATGTCTTTTTTACACGCCATCCCTGCGCTGCTGTTATTGGCGCTGATCACGGGAACCGCTGCGGTTCACGGCAAGGAAGCGCTGCCGGATGCTTTGCGGGTCTGTTCCGACCCCAATAACCTGCCTTATTCAAACCGTTCAGAAGAGGGGTTTGAGAACAAGATAGCGGAGCTGATCGCCTCTGATTTAGAGCTGAAGCTGGAATATACCTGGTTCCCTCAGCGGATGGGGTTTATCCGCAACACATTGAAAAACTGGGACGACGAACAGGGACGCTTTCGCTGCGATTTAGTCATCGGCGTGCCGGAAGGGTTCGATATGTCGGATACGACCGTGCCCTATTATCGTTCCACGTATGTGATGGTGCTCAAGGCAAAAGGGCCGCTGGCCAGTGTCAACACGGCGAACGCGCTTACAGAACTCCCCATGGCGCAAAAAAAAGAGCTGCGTATCGGCGCCTTTACCCGGTCACCTGCGGTGGACTGGCTGACCGAATTCGGCCTTTTTGAGAACACGACGTTTTATCAGATCATGACAGGCGACGTGGACTACTACCCGGGGAAAATCATCGAAGACGAACTGATTCCGGGCAATCTGGATGTGGTATTGATGTGGGGGCCGATTGCTGGTTACTTTGCCAGCCGTCACTCCGATGCCGGCCTGCGTATCATCCCGATGCAGAGTCAAGCACAGTTTCAATTTGATTTTGCGATGACGATGGGTGTTCGCCGCCGCGAAAACGCCTGGAAAAATCGCATTGAACAAAGCCTCGCCGACAAGCGAGAAGCGATTCTGGGTATTCTTCAGCAATATCAGGTTCCGGTGGTAGCGGCACGAGGTTCTGCGGTGCCCCCTGCTGGCGGCAATCACTAAAGGCAATGGTGGCGTGTTGGGAGCGATGACGAATGCCACATTTACCACACACTAACACATCGGTTTTTGCCTGCGGCGTTCTTCTCTGTGTATTTCTTGGCTGTTCGGTGGCGGCAGATCAGAGCCAGTTAATCACAAAAGAGCCTGCTACCTACCGAACCAGCGACTACCGCAGTGCAGTGCCGATGACGGTAACCGGCGCCAGAGTGATCGATTCGGCCCAACGACTACACGGCTTTCTACGCAAGCACACAGATTCGGTATTGCTGGACGTTTACCCGGCCCCGCGCAAACCCGACAATTTTCCTGCCAACGACCTCTGGATTGAACCTGAAAGGCAAACGCTACCCGGTGCTGTCTGGTTGGCCAACACGGGTATGGGCAATGTGCCGGAAGAACTCGAAGTGCTCCTTAAAAAACAATTGGAACAGCTTACCTCGAACGACAAACAACGCAATGTCGTCATCTTTTGCGAACCGGAATGCTGGCACTCATGGAACGCCGCAAAACGCGCCGCATCTTACGGCTACTCCAATGTCTACTGGTATCGTCAGGGTGTGAGTGGCTGGCTGGAAGCCGATTTTCCAGTGAAAGTTCGACACCCAATACGACCATGAAACACTTCGCCCTGGTTTGGCTCTTCATGACCAGTTGCTCACATTACGCATGCGCGGGAGACGCATTGAATTTTGTCGAAGTGACTGAGGGCGTTTTTATGTTTGAAGGTGAGATTAAGGATATCTTTGCTTCTAAAAAAGGCATGGTGTCCAATGTCGCGTTTATCCTTGGCAAGGAAGCGGTAGCCGTTGTAGATACCGGCGCCAGTTTTAAGCAAGGCAAACTGATACACGAAGCGATAAGAAGGCAAACACAGCTACCCATAAAATATGTGATTAACACACATGTGCACTTGGACCATATTTTTGGCAATCAGGCTTTTGTAGCCGATGCGCCCGAATTTATCGCGCACAAAAACTTTCCGCAAGAACTGGCCGCGAAAGGCCCCTACTATCAGACACGAATGCAGGCCGCGGAGTTTGCTGGTTCTGCAATCGTTGAGGCGACGCGCTTGATCAGTAAAACGGAAACGATCAATTTGGGCGACAGGCCAATACGGTTGATCGCTGCGGAACGAGCGCATACCAATCACGATTTAATGGTATTCGATATTAATACGGCAACATTGATTGCAGGTGACCTGGTTTTTGTTGATCATTGCCCCGTCATTGACGGCAGTTTGTCCGGTTGGCTTGCAGTGCTGGCTAACATACAAAAATTAAATTTTTCCTTTTTAATTCCAGGGCACGGTCCGGTGCAGAGAAATAAATCGGCGCTGAGCAAAATGACCCGCTATTTAGGTAATCTCCAAGTGGCGGTACGAACAGCAATTAGTGAGCAGATGGATCTGGACACCGCGAGTAATACATTGCTACTCGATGAAGCACCGCAGTGGAGTTTGTTTGACGAATTTCACAAACGCAACGTGATTGCAGCCTACACCGAATTGGAATGGGAATAGCATGAAATCAAGATACCCCTCATGGCGCACGATGTTCGCCCTCTGCAGCGCAGTCTTACTGGCCTCGGAGCTGCATGCGGGTGGCGCCGCTCCTCAACAATCGAAAAGCGAGAATTGGCCAATTATCAGAGCGAATCTGTTTGCGGCCGATAGGGAAATCTATAGCGACGATACCATTAGCTTACGCACGCCAATACGGGCCGACAACGCCGCCATCGTGCCGGTCAGTGTTAATGCGAATATTCGGCAAACCAAGAACTTGTACATAAAGAAGATCTACCTGGTCGTTGATAACAACCCTTCCCCCGTGGTCGGGGTTTTCACCATGTCTCAGCAGAACGGATTGGCGAGTATATCCACCAGAATTCGAGTGAACGCTTATAGCAACGTAAGGGCTATTGCAGAGACCTCTGATGGGAAGCTACACATGGCGGCGAACTTTGTGAAAGCATCGGGGGGTTGCTCGGCGCCGGCCGGCAGCAACAATGAGGAAGCGATAAAACGGCGTGGCAGGATGAAACTGCGACAACAGCAACAGGACGACCTGGTACAAATGCAGTTGCTGATCAGCCATCCCAACTACAGTGGTTTACAGATTGATCAGCTAAGCCGCCAATGGATTCCGGCCGACTATGTCAACGAGTTCCGGGTTTTGTTCGATAAAGAAGAAATTATCTCCTTCGTGGGTGGTATATCCATTAGTGAAAACCCGTCGATTCGATTCAATTTCAAACCTGACAAAAAAGGTGAGTTGTTGGTCGATGTCAAAGACTCGCAGGGACGCGAATACCGTCAAAGCTGGGCTCTTGCTACCCCGTAGTTTGTGCAGGGGTATGTGTGAGCTAACGTGATGCAGAGGCTCAAATTGATCTCAAGCTACAGGAATTTTCTCTTAATATTTTTGTTGTTTGTACCCTCAGCACATGCTGACGTGCGAATGGCAATCTTGAATTTTGAACTAAAGGACTTGACTTTAGCCCCTGGCACGGAAGCAGAGCTGGAACGTACTGCGTCCATTGCACCTCTGCTTCGCAACGAGCTGGAGAAAAAACACGGCTACCAGATTATTGCCATTGGTTCTCACATCCAGGAAAAAGCAGACGTATCTGTAGGCTATCTTTTTGGTCATGCCGACGTGGCAGCAGATCTATGCAAGCAGCATGGAGCGGATTGGATCGTAGCCGGGCGCTTACACAAACCCAGCTTTCTGTTCGCTTACATAATAGCGCATCTGACTAACTGCAACACTAAAAAACCTGCTGGTAACTATACAATTGAAGTGAAGGGCTATGCTAAAAACCTCACTGCAAGAGGGGTTGAAAACCTGGCCATAAAAATCAATCAGTCCATTCATGCAGAGTAACGCCAGCGCAACAAGAAAAGATATTCAAAGGACAATGCTATGAACTTACAGACGATGACCGGTGTGATGTTTACAGTCGCTTTACTTTTTGCCGTCACTGCGTGGGGGCAAAACATGCTGGATAAGGTCGATCTTGCCAGTCCCAACATGGCCGAGTCAGAAATGACACGCGCTGAGGTGCTGGAGGTACTCAATACTGCAACGTCAAATCCAATCGATCTGAGTGACAAACGTCTTTCTGGTCTGGATTTAAGCGAAGTGGACTTCAAGGGAGCGGATTTACGCTGGACACGGCTCAATAACACTAACCTTGAAGGCGCCAATTTGAGCGGAGTCAATCTCGATTCGGCCTGGTTGATCGGGGCGAATCTGGAACACGCTGATCTGACGAGAGCAAGTTTATTCTCGACTCAAGTTCAGCGGGCCAATCTCAAAAATGCAACGTTCGACAATGCGCGTATCGTGGCGAACATGAGTAACTCGGATTTGCGCGGAGCCAGTTTCCGTGGCGCGAATATGTCTGCCGATATGAAAAATCAATCCATGGGGCTGACCGGAACTGTGATGAAATCTGTCGAAGCTACCGGTGCCATTTTTGATGGCGCGAATATGTCGCACACCAATGCGGAATTCGCCAACTTCAGCGGGTCGCAACTGAACAATACCAATCTATCGGATGCCAAGCTCGGTGGAGCGGACTTTTCCGGCGCAACCGTTGAGGGTTTGATTTTGATCAATGCCGATGTCGATGCCACCAAACTGTTACAGCTTAAAGGTAAGTCTGGCATTGTCGGCATGGACCAAACCAGACGTACCTCACGGGCGATAACCGACTGAAATGGAACGCTGCGTAGTTGATTGGTTTCTCATGTGTACGTCAGATCAAACTGCAGGTTTTGCAGTTCATCCAGGCTGGCCTTCTCGATCGGCTCCAGGCTTGCACCAGTCGAGGTTGGCATCGTGTTCTCTCCGCGCGTTATTTTTCCTGTGTTGTCGTCAAGTGGCGAAATTTTTACGGCTGAACAACAGTCGCCCACTGCATTCGCTCGACCAAGCTAAAAGTATTACATAAATATATACAAATCAACTATTTTATGTATCATATCGAATGAGGCTGTGGCGCTGCGGCTTTGTGCTCACGACGAGGGCTGGCGAATGAAATTGCAAAGCTATGTTCGCGGCGAATGGGTCGAAGGCGCCAATACCGGCACGACGGTCGCGAATGCGATAAACGGTGAGCCAATTTGCCAGGTCAACAGCGACGGCATCGATTTTGGGCAGACCTTGCGCTACGGCCGTGAAAAGGGTGGGCCGGCCTTGAGAGACATGACCTTCCACGAGCGTGCGAATGGCCTGAAGACCATGGCCAAGCATCTTTTGAACAAGAAAGAAGTCTTCTATCGCATCTCCGCCTGGACCGGTGCAACCCGCGCCGATGGCTGGGTTGATATTGAAGGCGGTATCGGCACGGTGCTGAGCTACGCCAGCCTGGTGCGGCGCGAATTCCCTAACGATAAGATCATGGTCGAAGGTGCACCCGAACGACTGTCGGCCGGCGGCACATTTATGGGCCGGCATATTCTGCTGCCCAAAGAAGGCGTTGCGGTTCATATCAACGCCTTTAATTTTCCCTGCTGGGGCATGCTGGAAAAGATTGCGCCCAGTCTCGCGGCGGGCATGCCGGTCGTCGTCAAACCGGCGACAGCGTCGGCCTACCTGACCGAAGCGATGGTTAGGGAAATGATCGCCTGCAAAGCCTTGCCGGCGGGTTCCATTCAGCTGATTTGTGGCGGCGTGGGCGATTTGCTGGAGCATGTGAATGAACAGGACGTTGTCACTTTTACCGGTTCGGCGCAAACCGGCCGTAAGCTAAAAACTCACCCCACGATTGTCGCTAACTCGGTGCCGTTTAATATGGAAGCCGACTCGCTGAATTGCGCCATCCTTGGGGAAAGTGTGCGACCTGGCAGTGAAGAGTTCGATCTTTTCGTCAAAGAAATTGTCAACGAAATGTCCGTTAAGGCCGGCCAGAAATGCACGGCCATTCGGCGCGCCATTGTGCCGCAAGACCGCCTGCAAGCCGTGGCTGGCGCCTTGACATCGCGCCTCGAAAAAACCCGTATTGGCGACCCGGCCCTTAAAGGCGTGCGCATGGGTCCTTTGGTGGGGCGCGACCAGCAAGCCGATGTGTGGGCAAGGTTGGCAGAATTGCAGACTGGCTGCGATATTATTTACGGCGGCGACAAAGGCTTCGTTATTGAGGGGGGCGATGCAGACAACGGCGCTTTTTTCCCGCTGACTTTGTTGTGTTGTAGACAGCCGCTGGAGGAAAATGCCGCGCATTCGGTGGAGGCGTTCGGCCCGGTAAGCACCCTTATGCCGTATGAGTCGCTGGACGATGCCATCGCGATTGCCAAGCTGGGCAAGGGCAGCTTGGCCGGTTCCATTTATACCTACGATGACGACGAAGCGGCGCGCCTTATCATGGGCACGGCGGCCTATCACGGACGCATGTTGGTGCTGAATCGCGATTGCGCAAAGGAATCGACCGGTCACGGCTCGCCGCTGGCTACGCTGGTTCACGGTGGCCCCGGTCGTGCCGGTGGGGGTGAAGAGCTGGGTGGTGCGCGTGCGGTCAAACATTATATGCAGCGTACCGCCTTGCAGGGCTCGCCGACCACGTTGACCCGGGTTACCCACGAGTTTCATCCTGGCGCTAAAACTACAAGCGATGCCGTACATCCGTTCAAAAAATATTTTGAGGAGCTGCAAATTGGTGAGTCGCTTCTAACCCACCGGCGTACCGTCACCGAGGCGGATATTGTCAATTTCGGTTGCGTCAGCGGCGATCATTTCTACGCGCATTTCGATGAAATCGCCGCCAAAGACTCACTGTTCGGCAAGCGTGTAGCGCACGGCTACTTTGTGATCTCTGCGGCGGCGGGCATGTTTGTCGAACCGTCGCCGGGCCCGGTGTTGGCCAACTATGGGCTGGAACACTTGCGCTTTGTCGAGCCGGTCGGCATTGGCGACACGATTCGAGCACGCTTGACCGCGAAGCAAAAGATCAAGAAAGATCGCCGTAGCCCCGAAGAGAAACCTAACGGCGTCGTGCTGTGGGCAGTGGAAGTGACCAATCAAGACGATAAACCGGTGGCGTTATATGACATTCTGACGCTGGTCGAACGGCGCGAAGATTAGCGTGCTGTACGGGTTGTTTAATTTATGGGCATGGGGCCGGTGCCAGCGACGCGTAAGGCGCTGCAAAAAGCGGGTTTAAGCCTGGCGACCATGGACGTAATCGAACTAAACGAAGCTTTTGCCGCACAAGGTCTAGCCGTGCTGCGCGACCTGGGACTGGAAGATGATGCGGCCCATGTGAACCCTAATGGTGGCGCTATCGCGCTGGGGCATCCGTTGGGGATGAGCGGCGCGCGGCTGGTTACCACGGCGCTGTATCAATTGCAGCGCAGCGCTGGCCGGTACGCGCTATGCACCATGTGTATTGGTGTAGGGCAGGGGATCGCGTTGATTATTGAACGGGTATAGAGGCGTTCGATGTATGTTCAGTTGCGAGACGCGCAAAGACGGAGAAACTTATGATGACAGCAGACTCTAGCAACGATGCCGCTTTAGCGGAGGCGCGCTTTCAAGCGAAAATTGATGCGGAACAGAAAATCGAACCCAAGGATTGGATGCCGGAAAAATACCGCAACAACCTGATTCGGCAGATATCACAACACGCGCACTCCGAAGTGATCGGCATGCAGCCCGAGGGCAACTGGATCACTCGCGCGCCAACATTACGCCGCAAAATTGTGTTGTTAGCCAAGGTGCAAGATGAAGGTGGGCATGGGCTGTACTTATACAGCGCAGCCGAAACCCTGGGCGCAACGCGCCAAGAAATGAACGAGGCCTTGCATCAGGGGCGGGCGAAATACGCGTCTATTTTTAACTATCCCGCGCTTACCTGGGCCGATATTGGCGCCATCGGTTGGTTGGTAGACGGCGCGGCCATCGTCAACCAGGTGTCACTGCAGCGTACGTCTTATGGCCCTTATGCGCGAGGTATGGTGCGCATTTGCAAAGAAGAAAGTTTTCGCCAGCGCCAGGGTTACGAAATCATGCTGACGCTGGCTAATGGTAGCGCCGCGCAAAAATCGATGGCGCAAGACGCACTGGATCGCTTCTGGTGGCCGTCGTTGATGATGTTTGGCCCGCATGATGCAGAGTCGGCACATTCGGCGCAGTCCATGCAATGGAAAATAAAGCGCCAAACCAACGATGAACTGCGACAAAAATTTGTCGACCAGACCGTGGCACAGGCGCAATTTATCAGCCTGAAAATACCCGATCCGGAGCTAAAGTGGAACGCAGCGCGTGGCCACTACGATTTTGGTGAAATCGATTGGGAGGAATTTCAACAGGTGCTAGCCGGTAATGGCCCGTGTAACCGGCAACGCATGCAGCACCACATTAAAGCGCAGGAAGAAGGCCGCTGGGTGCGTGAGGCAATGCGCGCCTATGAGGTGAAGAAACGCGCTCGCGGCAGTCAGCAGGCGGCTTAGGAGAAATAGCGATGAACGCCGAATTGATGATGCATCTTTATGAAGTCTTTATTCGCTCCAGGCGCGGCCTGGATCACAAGCATGTGGGTAGCTTGCATGCTGAAGACCCGGCGCAGGCGCTTGAGTATGCCCGCGATGTTTATACGCGACGTAGCGAAGGTGTTAGTATCTGGGTGGTCGATTCCGGCGCTATTGTGGCGTCGCAGGAAGACGACAGCGATAGTTTCTATGACCCGATGGATGACAAGCCGTACCGGCATGCGACTCATTATCAGTTACCCGACGAAGTCAACAATATGTAGCAGTTTGGGAGCCAGAGCATGCCAACAGAAACAGATAATGACGCGTTGCTGCAGTACGCTGTACGTCTCGGCGACGATGCCTTGATGCTGGGCCACCGCTTGTCTGAGTGGTGTAGCAGGGCGCCTTTTCTGGAAGAAGATTTAGCCATTACCAACGTCGCGCTGGATTATCTTGGTCGTGCGCGCATGTTCTACTCATACGCCGCGCAACGCGAGGGAAAGGGGCGCAGCGAAGACGATTTTGCCTATCTGCGCGATTGCCGCGACTATCAAAACTTTCTGATTAACGAACTGCCGCGCGGTGACTTTGCCTATACGATGGCGCGCCAATTTTTGGTGGACGCGTTTAATATAGAATTGCTCGCGGCTATCACGCAGTCCACAGATGAAACGCTCGCCGCCATTGCGGAAAAATCCTACAAGGAGTCTAAATACCATCTACGTCGTAGCAGCAATTGGATGTTACGCCTGGGAAACGGCACCGAAGAAAGTCATGCGCGTTTGCAGCATGCGCTGCAAGAACTCTGGCCCTACACCCATGAATTATTCGAGATGGACGCGTTGGAGCAACGGCTGGCCGCCGCGGGTATCGCGGCTGATCTCGCGGCGCTGAAACCGGCCTGGGAAAACCGGCTTAAGCCGCTGTTGGCCGAGGCAACAATAGCCTGTCCCGTAGGACAACAGGCGGTGCGCGGTGGCCGTCAGGGGCTGCATACCGAGCATTTGGGCCATATGCTGAGCGAGTTGCAGTTTCTGCAGCGTGCTTACCCTGGCTTGCAGTGGTAACTGCATGTCTGCTCGGGCGCTTGTTCCACTTGTCCCCATTGAGCAGCTGCAACGCCAGCGCACGCGCGACCGGTCCGAGCTTCGCGCAGTATGGAATCTGCTGGATAGCGTAAAAGATCCCGAGATACCGGTGCTGAGTATTTGGGATCTCGGCATTTTGCGCGACGTGCGTCGAGAGGGTGAGCGTATCACCGTTGTGATCACGCCAACCTATTCCGGCTGCCCGGCAATGGACACGATCACAACGGATATTGGTCGGGTATTGGCGGCAGCGGGGTATACGCACATTACCGTCAGAAGCCAGCTGGCGCCGACATGGTCCACGGCCTGGCTGAGCGAAGAGGGCCGGGAGAAGTTACGTAACTACGGCATCGCGGCACCGGGTAACTGCGGTGACAGTGGCGCAGCGCAGTTGGTCGTTTGCCCGCAATGCCACTCCGCGCAGGTAGAACGAATTAGCGAATTTGGCTCAACCACTTGCAAGGCGCTTTACAAGTGCCGCGAATGCCTCGAACCGTTCGATTACTTTAAACCACTTTAGGATTGCTGCATGGCCGAAGCACATTTCCATCACTTACAGGTAGCGGATGTTCGCAGTGAAACCGATAACGCCGTGTGCGTGCGCTTTGACGTACCGGAACAGCTACGCGATACGTTCAAATTTACCCAGGGCCAGTATCTGACCCTGCAGGCCACCGTAGGCGATGAGGAAGTGAGGCGTTCCTATTCGATATGCGCCGGTGTATTCGACGACGCGCTGCAGGTAGCGGTCAAACGCGTTGCAGGAGGCATTTTTTCAAACTTTGCCAACGATGAGCTAAAGCGAGGTGACACGCTGCAAGTGCTGCCACCACAAGGTAATTTTTACACGCCGGTCGTCGCCGGTAGCAACAGGAATTACCTGTTTATTGCGGCGGGTAGCGGCATCACGCCAATCATATCTAACATAAAAACTATATTGCAAGCCGAGCCAGGCAGTCACATTACGTTGATTTTTGGCAACCAGCGCTCCAATACCATTATGTTTCGTGAGCAGCTTAGCTTTATCAAGAACCGCTATATGCAGCGCTTTCACTGGATTAATATTCTCAGCCGTGAAGACCCGGGCGCTGATGTGTCGACCGGGCGCATCAACAACCGCAAGGGAGGTGAATTAAACAAGCGTTTAATAAAAATTAGAGCCTATGATGAGTTTTTTATTTGCGGCCCGGAATCGATGATTTCGGAAGTGTCGCGCGGATTGCGCGCCGAGGGCATTGCCGAACAGCATATTCACTACGAGTTGTTTGCCTCTTCCGCTGCCGATGCCGAAGCCGTGATCGAAAAACACCATGCTCGCGCACTCGCCATGCGTGGCAAGGTAAGCCAGGTTAGCATCGTGGCCGACGGCCGTTCCTGCCAGTTTGAACTCGCGGCTGATGGTGAAAATATTCTCGATGCGGGTCTCAACAACGGCATAGACTTGCCGTTCTCATGCAAAGGAGGGGTGTGTTCTACCTGCAAAGCCAAGTTGATGGAAGGGCGGGTGGACATGGATATCACCCATGGTCTCGAGCCAGAGGAAGTAGACAGTGGATTTATTCTGACCTGCCAGGCGCACCCGGTCAGTGCTTCGGTGGTGGTTGACTTTGATCAGCAGTGATCGAGATTTTGGTGCCGAGCAAGTGTCATTTCGCGCACAGTTCCATTGATCCAATAATTGCGTTAACGGAAGATGCCCAAACTAAAAGCTGTCGAGCGGCTGCTGCGAGACTTCAGCGAACAACGGCCTCTTCGCGGTGGGTCTTTGATCATCACCATCTTTGGCGACTCCATTTCGCAGCACGGCAATGCGGTTTGGCTGGGCAGCGTGATAAAAGCGTTACAACCTTTTGGGCTCAATCAGCACCTGCTGCGCACGGCGGCGTATCGCCTGATTCAAGACAACTGGCTAGTTGCGCGGCCGATTGGGCGGCGCAGTTACTACAGCTTTACCGATTTTGGTTTGCGCCACTACGAAAAAGTCGCGCGCCGGATTTATGCTGCGCAACACGCGGGTTGGGACGGCCAATGGACGCTGGTCATCCTCGGGTTAGTGAGCGACCAGCAGCGCGATGCCTTGCGCAAAGAGCTATCCTGGCTGGGCTATGGTGCGCTCAGCGCGGGCGTGATGGCGTCCCCTGGTTCAGACAAGCAATCGCTCGATGAGACTCTGCAAGAGCTGAATGTGGCTGGCAAGGTTGTTGTTATGAATGCGCGTACCGAAGAGATGGCCTCGCGTACTGTTTTGCAATCCATGGCCAACGATTGTTGGCGGCTCGATGAGTTAAGCGAACGCTACGAAACTTTTCTACAGCGTTTCCGTCCAGTGTTAAAAGCCGCTAGTTCGGTAAAACAGTTGGCTCCCGAAGACGCGTTTCAGATTCGCACGCTGTTGATACACGAGTATCGAAGGATTCTTTTGAAAGATACCGATTTACCTGATGAAGTTCTGCCCGCCAATTGGGTTGGCCGCGCTGCCTGTAACCTAACGGCTAATCTCTATCGCGCCACCCACCAGCAGGCAGAAGTCTACGTGCGCGCGGTTATGGAAACGACCGATGGCCGCGTGCCAAAGGCGGCACGGAGTTACTATCAGCGCTTTGGGGGGTTGTAGATCTTACTAACCCGCTACGCAAAGGTTTTGTCTTCCTCCGCGAGTTGTGTGAGCAGCGGCGCTGGTTGCCAATTATCCGCATCGAGCTTATCGTGGAAGTCACAGATTTTGGCGTGGATTTTTTTCAGACCTGTTTGATCGGCAAAAAACATCGGCCCGCCGCGCACCATTGGAAATCCATAGCCGAACACATAAACGACGTCGATATCGCTGGGCCGCTGGGCAATTCCTTCCTCCAGTATGCGTGCACCTTCGTTAATTAAAGCCAGGCTAAGTCGGTCGACAATTTCCTCGTCGCTGAGCTCGCGCCGGATAACGCCCAAAGCTTCTGCTTCGGCTTGCACCATGGTTACAACATCAGGGTCGGAAATGCGAGCCCGGGTTTGTGCGTCGTACTGGTAAAAGCCGGCGCCGGATTTTTGTCCCAGCCGGCCCATCGCTACCAATACGTCGGCCACACGGTAAGTTTTAGGGTCGCCCTTTTGCTCTTGCGTCAGATTCTCGCGCGCTTTATAGCCAACGTCCAGGCCAGCCAGGTCGCTAACCGCTAACGGCCCCATGGCCATGCCCCAGCGTTCCATCGCACCGTCGATTTGTTCGGGGGGCGCGCCTTCGAGCAAACATAGCTGTGTCTCTCGGAAATAGTGCTGCAGCATGCGATTGCCGATAAAACCGTAACAGACCTTGGCCAGTACGGGTACCTTTCTGATCGTTTTCGCCATTGCCATCGCCGTGGCAATCACATCGTCGGCGGTCTTTTCTCCGCGTACGACTTCCAGCAGCTTCATCACATTGGCGGGGCTGAAAAAGTGCAGGCCGATCACATCCGCGGGGCGTTGGGTGGCTGTCGCAATCGCGTCCACGTTCTGGTAGGAGGTGTTGGTGGCGAGAATTGCGCCGGGTTTACAGGTCGCATCGAGTTTGGCGAACACTTCCTGTTTGATCTGCAGGTTTTCAAACACAGCTTCAATCACCAAATCGACTTGCGCCAGATCAGCGTAGTCCGTCGAGCCGCGAATCAGACTTTTCTTTTGTTCCGCATTGTCAGCGGTCAATTTACCTTTGCTAACCGTGGCAGCGTAATTTTTAGCAATAATCTGCTGGCCGCGCGCCAATGCGTCGTTGTTGATCTCCAGCAGGGTCACCGGAATTCCCGCGTTGGCGAAATTCATCGCAATGCCGCCGCCCATGGTGCCGCCGCCGATAACACCGACCGATTTAATGGTGCGCAGCGGTGTGTCTCTGGCCAGGCCGACGACTTTTGCCGCCTGCCGCTCGGCGAAGAACAGATGGCGCATGGCGGCCGATTCGCTGGACAATAAGCATTCGATAAACAGTTTGCGTTCCTGTGCCAAGCCGGCGTCGAAGGGCAGCGTGGCGGCCGCTTCCACGCAGTCTACGATGCGTTGCGGCGCCAACTGGTCGCGTGCTTTGTTGCCGAGTTTGGTGCGGTATTGGTCGAAAATTTCGGTCGGGTAACTGGCGGTGTCAATGCTGAGATCGCGCACCTTTTTGAGCGGCGCGGCAACCAACTGGCGGGCGTATTCAATCGCGGCTGGTAGCAGATCACCTGCGTCGATGACCTTATCCAGCAAGCCGAGCTCATGGGCTTTACCGGCGGCAATCGGGTTGCCGCTTGTTATCATATCCAAAGCGGCGGCAACGCCCGCCAGGCGTGGCGTGCGCTGTGTGCCGCCAGCGCCCGGCAGCAGTCCGAGTTTGACTTCGGGCAAACCCACCTTGGCGCTGGCCAGTGCGCAGCGGTAATGGCAGGCCAGCGCCGTTTCAAAGCCGCCACCTAATGCCGTGCCGTGAATGGCTGCGAGCACCGGTTTATTTGAATGCTCAAGGCAATCCAGCATATCCGGTAATGTCGGCGCTTGTGGTGGTTTGCCAAACTCGGTAATATCCGCGCCGGCAATAAAGGTGCGGCCTGTGCAGATTAGCACCAGCGCCGTGGAATCATCGGTCTGGGCCGTTGCTACGGCGTCAGTGATGCTGCTGCGCAGTGCGTGTGACAAGGCGTTAACGGGGGGGTTGTTAATGCTGATAACGCCGACATTGGCGTGTAGCGCATAGTTTACGACTGACATCTGTTTATCCTTGAAATAGCTTTGGATATAAGACTAAAATTGCGCTGTGCTGCGTATCCGTGCTCGATAGCACGGGATTATAGCAAGGCATATATATTTTACCCATAAAATAGTTTGCCGGTAACAAAATGTGCCGGGAACTCGTAAAGGAGAGGCAGAATGCCGAGCTCGGTGAAAGTTAAGAATCATATGCAGCGCGAACCCGTCGTCGTCAGTCCCGACGACAGTATTTATGACGCGATCCACAAGATCCTCGCCAATAAAGTGTCTGGCGTGTGCGTGGTAGAGGATGGCAAAATTGTCGGTGTGCTGTCTGAGCTGGATTGCCTGCGCGCCATTCTCAGCAGCACCTACTACGAGGGCAATGTGGGTTCAGTGCGTGAGTTTATGATTGAGGATATTCAATTCGTCAAACCCGACGATGACATTATCGAAATTGCGAGAGATATGTTCGACAAGAGGCAACGGCGCAGGCCCGTGCTGAAAGACGGAAAACTGGTGGGGCTACTTACCTGCCGGCAAATTCTACGGGCGGTGAAGGAATTTGCGTCGCCTGTGCAGCGCAATGAGTACGGCGGTAAAGAGTAGGCTGTCGTTATCTCCGGTAATCGCCGTGAGCCTACAAGCTCTGAAAAATATCTGTTATCTGTTCGCGTATCCAGCGATGTAACGGCGAGCTTAGCGTGCGCTGATGTTGCAGTAAGCAGACCTCCATTTTAAACGCGCTAAATAGCGGTATTGTCTGCAGTTCGCGGGTGACAATCAACCCTTTCGCGACCTGAAATACCCCAGGAGCCGGCGGACCTAGCATAATCGCATCGCTTTGCTTTAGCCCTTCCAGCGCTACCAGCAGTTGTGTGGTCTCAAAAACCGGTTTGATTCCGAGTCCACCTTCGGCCGGCGGACGCTCCAGCCGGCCAACCACCTCGTCGGTGATATGTGGCAGGTACAGCGTCACATGCGGGTAGTTTCTCAGGTCTTTGGCCGACAGCTTTGCCTTCCGCTCCAGCGGATGATTCTTTCTAAACCAGCACGACACATTGAAGGTCGATAGAGGAAACACTTCAATCTCCTTACCGAAGTCCTGGCTGATATAAATTGAAAAGTCGAGGCCGCCGTTGCCGAGCAGCTCCAGTTGGTCGTCGAGAATGTTGCGCGATTGCAGGCGCAGTTTGGGAGCCTGCTCGGTAAAGCGCTGCAACAACGCAGGTATGCCGCCAATTGCCAGTATCTCCGGAATACACAGGCGAATACGGTCTTCGGCGTTGGCGGGTTCAAAGTCTTTTTCAAATATCGTCGATTCCAATTGTTCCAGCACCGCGATCAGCGGTTGCTGCAGATCAACAGCTTTCGGTGTGGGCGCCAGGCCGTGCGCCGTTCGGATAAAGAGCGGGTCTTTAAATAAGTCGCGCAAGCGCGCCAGTGTTTTGCTCATCGCCGGTTGGGTGATAAACAGGCGTTTTGCCGCGCGTGTTACGCTGCGTTCCTCGAGCAAGACTTCGAGCGCAATCAGCAAATTCAAATCAACTTTGGATAAGCGGTTTTCCATAACTGGTACACTTTGCGGTCAATAAGATATTATTTTAATTCATGTGGTTCATAATATTAATACATTTGAGTTATTACTTCTTCGAGGCCATAGTGATGTTGTATTTAACTGTAATGGAGGAACGATTATGACGACGTCATACGCAATGACAATTATGATTCCGGTCGCGCTTGGTCTGTTGGTTGCAATTGCTTACTACGATATGCGCACCTGATCCACTGCCAGTTATTTAGATTTTTAGATATCTGTCCAGGCCTCAATTAGAAAGATTCTTTTGAATCGAAAGCCCGCAAATTGCGGGCTTTTTTTTGCCTGGCAAACCCAGCGACTTGAAAGCCAGTCACGTCACCCCGACCGCGGGGAAGGCAAGGCAAGCCGAATGCCGTGACCTGACAAGCACCCACTGATAGCCGTTCGCTGTTAAAATCGTTTCGAACACGATCCGACCGTCGCCGTCGGTACTCAGGCCGCTTACGACCTGTGAACAGCCGTTGCATCACATCGCGCTAATTCGGCGAATAGAGAAGGATGATGTATCACCAGGCAATGGATCGCCGCTGAGGGCGTCCACCACATGCACATACTAATTGAATTGGTGGACGGTGGCGGCACTGCGATCATAAGCTCGTAGGTTCCGGCGCTGCCACCAGTTCCGTCGAATCAAGCGTCGCAACACTGCTAGCCGCAAGTATGAATACCCCGTCGTTCGGCACGATGAAATCAATACGCGAGTCCAACGAGAAGAAATCATCATTGACGAACAACTCGTTGCAGTTGGAGTCGAACAGGCCCACTTCGCGGCATTGAGCTACAGAGCGGAAGGAATAGAAGCGTTCCTGCTGGGGAGTGGTTCATTGCATTACCTATTCCTTGGCAGCTTGCACTACACGATTCGTACGCCGCTTTGTTGCCAGCGCCCAATACAAAATAGATATTAAGATACACCCGCTACAGAGCAAAAAAACCTATCGTTCTTGTTTATCACACGAGAGTGCTTAAGCATGCACGGAAAAGCAGCTCAATTGGTCACGTAGCTGAGCTCGCATTAAACAATTCTCGGGGGAATTAACAACTATAGGCGGCAACATGACCGCTACTAAGACTCAACAAGTTTGCCGGGGCAGCACGATCTGACCTGGCGTCGGGTGCCCCATATTGAAAGTGACCAGCTTGAACAACCCGGGAAAGAACAGAACGCCAACATGTTGATGTTGGCAGCAACTTGGCGCCAATAAACTGTCGGTTTATTGTGTTGCTTTGGCAGGCGGATTGATTCCTTGCAGATTAAGCTGCGTCGTGAGAGTTATTGTTAAATCTGGTGTATCAGCGGTTGATCAAGCGGCGACCTGGCAGCGTTTTCGAACGCTACGTACTTCTTCGCTTTAAGCCCGCCAGCCCCAGTAGTGCGGAGCCAAATAGCCATGCCGCCGCCGGAACGGGAACGGAGGTTAGTGTTGCTATCAGCTCACGAGACTCTCCCCTACCATTCAATCCCATTGTACCACCAGACACTGAGATTCCACCTGTTCCATGATCTGCAATTTGATACACATCTCTATGCAGAGGCTCACTAAGGTATATAAAATCCAGCCAAAGGGAATCCAGGCCTGTGGGGTTATCGGCTTGATCTAGAATTAGGTAAGGAATGCTGCCGCACCAAGCACCTTCTAGTTCAATACCACAATGACCTTCTAGATCACTACTAGGAAATGGATTTTCTGAATTTATCTCATGGAAAACTCTATCTCCAATAGTAAGTGATAAGCGCGCCCCCTGAGAGTAATGATCGATAATATTTACAATTCGTATATCACCAAAATACCGATGATGCACGGTTTTAATCCAGGATTCATCATACTCAGCTTGAAGAGTAATGGCAGTATCTTCAGAGGCGTAGTCGTTCTCGAACCACGTAGTGAAGGAGCCAGTTATCGTTGTTGAAATTAATGCAGCATGCGAGGGGCTTGCCAGGGCCAAGGAAGCAAGACACAAGAAGCAATTAATGATAAGCCTGCCATGTAGAATACAACTTTTCATAATATAGTCCCTTTTTAGCGTTCGATACTAATTAGTGCCTGTCCAGAAACGTGTAAACGCCTGTAGTAGCAACATTTTTTT
>CAZJDL010000085.1:0-17524 GCA_964544755.1 uncultured Pseudomonadales bacterium
AAACAAACGTTTTATGTTACTGCATTCCACAATATCTAATCCTGCAAGGTAGCGTCTTAATTGTAGCGCGTAAGCAGATGCGCGTGCGACGGCTTGGATTCATTTTACAGAATCCCAAATCGTGTCCATTTCCACCAGCGACAAATCCTCAAGTTTCTGACCGCGCTCAAGCACGGTCGCTTCCAGCTTTCGAAAACGTTGCTCGAATTTGCGATTACCCGCCCGCAGGCAGTCTTCGGCATTGACTTTTAAGTGGCGCGTGAGGTTAACGCAACTGAACAGCAAATCGCCGGCTTCTTCGGCAATTCGATCCTGATTGTCGCCACCGGCGGCATCGATTTCCTGCTGCAATTCATCCATTTCTTCGCGTACCTTGGCAAAAACATCGCTCAATTTATGCCAGTCAAAGCCGACGCGCGCCGCCCGCTTTTGCAGCTTGTGCGCGCGCAACAGGGCTGGCAGGTTGCCCGGCACGTCATCCAGAGTGCCGTGTTGCTCCTTGTCCTGACGTTCCTCCGATTTTATGTTTTCCCAGGTTTCAAGCACCTGGCCCGCCGTTTCGTGTAACTCATCACCAAACACATGCGGATGACGCCGTATAAGTTTGGTGGAAATGGCCGCGGCCACGCCAGCAAAGTTAAACAGCCCTGCTTCGTCTGCCATCTGAGCGTGAAAAATGACCTGTAATAAAAGGTCGCCTAGCTCGTTTTTCAGCTCCGTGTAGTCTTCGCGTTCGATCGCATCGGCGACTTCATAGGCTTCTTCGATAGTATACGGGGCGATGGTCTGAAAGTTTTGCTCAAGGTCCCACGGGCATCCGCCGTCGGGGTCACGCAAGCGTTGCATAACTTGCAATAGCGACCGCATTTCTTTCATTTCAGCTCTCCGCTTTGTCGTTGTGAGGCCCAAGCGGTTTGCTCACCTGTGCGACGATCGGCGCGCTGCCTGAACCACACACCTACCGGGTTTGTAACCGGTGATGCCATCAAACAAGGTCGCGGCACAAGGCGATATCGCTGCCACCGGCAATCGCCGGCCCATTGACCTTGGCGACGGTGAACCCGTAGCTGTGCCGTAATGACATCAAATGTTGAGTGAACTGGTTCATGCCGTAGAAGTCCAGCATTGGATCCCAAGGCGCTGCTGCATCGCCGCCGAGTTGCGAGCCGGCTTGTTCTCCGCCGGCTGCGGCGAACTCGACCAGATCGTAGCCCCGGCGAAACGCGCTACCGACGCCAGCCAACACAATCGCGTGTACCGCATCGTCTCTGTTGGCAAGTTTGGTAACGGATAGCAGAAGTTCATGTTTTGGGCGTTGGTTTGCCATGCAATGAACGCCATACTGCGCCCCAAAAGAGGCGTTAGCCGTAATAGTTACACAGAATACTTAACGCTACCGATCGCCTGCTTGCCTGAGCTGCGCTTATTTCTCTGGTAAAACGATATTAAGTTCAAGAACCTCCTGACTCCCATCCATCTCAAGCTGAACGTTGATCGAATCCTGATCTACGTCTACATACTTACGAATAACCTCAAGCAAATCTTCTTTCAGTTGAGGCAAATAGGACTTCTTGTGTCGTTCTATCCTGTCGTGGGCAACCAATATTTGCAACCGCTCTCTTGCAACTGAGGCACTGCTCTGCTTCTGATTCTTGCGAAAAAAGTCTATCAGTCTCATGATCAGCCTCCGAACAAGCGACCGAAAAGGCCTTTCTTTTTAGCTTTTAGGAAACGATGAGGAACATCTTCTCCCAAATACCGATCAACCACGTCCCGATAACCCTGCCCTGCATCGCTGTCTCCAGACATAATAACAGGCGTGCCTTTGTTAGAAGCATCAAGCACCGAGCGAGATTCTGGAATGACACCCAGCAAGTCCATAGAGAGGATGTCCTGAACGTCATCAATGTTCAGCATTTCACCTCTATCAGCGCGTTCGGGAGAGTAGCGAGTGACCAATAAATATTCTCGAATCGGGTCTGAGCCATTTTCAGCGCGGCGAGATTTACTAGAAAGAATTCCAAGCATGCGGTCTGAGTCACGTACCGAAGCCACTTCCGGATTGGTAACAACAATCGCATCATCTGCAAAATACATTGCCATAGTAGCACCGTGCTCGATACCTGCCGGTGAATCACAAACAACGTAATCAAACGTTTCGCTCAGTTCATTCAATGCCCGTTCAACACCCTCAAGTGTCAAAGCCTCTTTGTCGCGTGTCTGAGAGGCCGCCAGTATATACAAATCTTTACAGCGTTTATCACGAATTAAAGTCTGGTTTAAATTTGCTTCACCCGTCACAACGTTTACAAAATCGTAAACCACCCTGCGTTCACAACCCATAATCAGGTCGAGATTTCTCAGACCTACATCAAAGTCGATCACAACCGTTCGATTGCCTTTTTGGGCCAAGCCCATTGCAATTGCGGCACTGGTAGTGGTTTTCCCAACGCCACCTTTGCCGGATGTTACTACAATAATTCGTGCCACGAATGAAATTCTCCTGTAAAGGTTCAATCAGAAAAGGTCAACAATTAGTCGCTCACCCTGTAAATAAATTTGCGCTGCAGTACCTCTGTCGATATCACCGAGCTTGTCCGCAGCCTTATAACGACCAGCGATGGATACCAGCTCAGCTTTCAGCCCATGACAAAAAATACGCGCGTCTTTGTCACCCTTAACGCCCGCCATCGCCGTGCCACGCAATACGCCATAGACGTGAATATTACCGTCTGCAAGAATTTCAGCCCCGGAATTTATCGCTGCGGTCACTATCAAATCACAATCACGCGCGTAGAGCCGTTGTCCCGAACGTACCGGGCGCTGAACGAGTACTGCTTTTGCTCTTGTTGTAGCGGGAATAATCGCGGGTTGCGCAACCCTCTTTTCCTCCCGAGAATCTGACTTAATACCTTTCTTACCGAGAATCGCCAGATCAAACATTTCAGCGGTATCATGGTGTTCAGATGTGCCCCCTTGAACACCAATTGGAACCATACCAAGGCCTCGAATCATACCAACCAGCAAAGCAAAATCAACCAACCCATCAGTACTCTTCAATCTCGATAAGTCAATCACGACGGGAGCATGTTTAAAGAAATCCGGCATCTGCTTAATCTTGTGCGTCAGATGCTCTCTAATCCCGTCCATGTCAGGTTCAATTAATTTTAGAACGGGAATAGTCAGTGAACTTGCCTTGAGTTCACATGGACTTGAAGTAGAAGATCGATTGGGTGCTAGGGTGGACATAAGCTTGAAGCCTCAACTCAACAAGTATAGGCAGAATAAACACCCTTTTTGTTTCAGGCAAGCTTTATCGGGATGGGGTGTAGAGAGCACATAAACTGTCTGGCTTTCATAAGTACCGAGGAGGGAGGTACCCAGGTTAATGAAGTAATGGGGTCAGCCGTCAAAGCCAAGCTCGATGCGCACGTTCCTGCGGGCGACCTCATCGAAGAGCGCGACGTTGAACACGGCCACTCCCGCCATCTCAAACCCTTCTTCGGCGATGCGGCGGAGCCGGTAGACGAGGTCACTCGTTTCGGCGACCTCGGTGTGCAACATGGCGGCGCCGGCGAGCTCGAAGCCGACGGCGCCGGCGACGAACAGCGCACCAGCCAACGCGAATCGTGTGGCCGTACGGCGATCGAGCCGGCTGAGGAACGGCAGGAAGGCGATCGCGGTGGCGATCACAACCGGAATGCCTACGATGAGCCAGGATCGTTCGCGTAGCACGGGGATTGGAATATCAATCTTCCGAACTACTGCGCCTATCGTTTCGTGGATGCCGATCCCTTCGTCGAGGCAGAGGATGGCGAAGCCCACGGCGAGCACGAGCCAATAGCGGTGGGGCTGCTGCGCCCGTCTCGTGTGGGCCTGGATCGCGAACAGGAAAAAGGCGGCCAGGAGCAGGTTGAGCGTCGAGAACAGCGTCGGCAGGCTCGACTCCTCACCAACATCGATCAGGCGCAGCGGCAAGAACGAATACGCCCCGCCGTCCGCCCCGCCCGCGAACACGTAGGCGACGAGGTAGTTCGCAGTGGCGAGCAGCACGAGGACAGTCACGCACACGACTTGTGCGCGGGCGAATCCGTGCCTAGTCAGGGATGTGCCGAGCAGCGTGGGGTGCGGTTTGTGCATTCTCGTTTCACTATACAGGTGGATGTTGCTCCGGCTATGCGGCACTCTCGTTCCGCTGGACCGAGCACGGATGCCGGACCCCGTGCCCTCACTCATTCAGCAGCCGACCGAGCCGCATCAGCGCTCGACCGTGCAGCAGGCGTGCGGCGTCGTCGCTTTGGCCAAGGGAGAGGCCATTGTCTGCAAGCGACGTCTTGCACTGACTAATTTGATGACTTCTGATAGGTACACTTTATTCGTTACAGCACACTAGTGTCTTACTCGGCGCGAACCTTGGCTTTAACCGCTGCGGCTTTTTCACCCGGCGTTCTTTTGGTCTGTGTCACTTTTGCCGGGATTTTATTACGCGGGCTGCGCTTGCCTTTCGGTTTGGTTTTGGTCTTCGTTTTGGCTTTGGTCCTCGTTTTGGCTTTGACCTGCGGTCGAGCCCGGGCTTTCGTTTTTGCTTTCGCTTTCAATTTTTTCCTTGCGCTCGCCTTTGCTTTGGTCTTTGTTGCCGGCAATGTGGCACTTTTCAGCTCCCTAAAAGACTGCCGCAAACATTGCGCGTAAAACTCCGGGTCAGGCATCATTTCGCGGCAGGCTTGAAAGGCAATGCTGATCATACCATTGTAGCTGGTGACCGGGTGGAACAGCCCCAAACTGTCCATGCACGGCCCTGCGCCGAGGCTGCGCACCAGTTTCGCGCCGCCCATATACAAGGGCACTTGCGGGCCAGGAACGTTGGTGACAATCGTATTGAAAATTGGCCGCATATTGGCCACCAAGCCAGCCGCCGATGCGGCGCGGCCTGCCAACACAACCAAGCTTGCCGGCAGGCTCTCACCGAGATCCACCATCAAGTTTGCGCCTACCGCGTTATGGTATGCCTTCGACCCGACGGCGCCCGCGTGCACGTCGTGCAGGCGTTGCAGCGGGTCTTCTACGTCGGAACAGAACGATACCGACATCATCGACACCCTATTGCCGCCGGTATCCTTTTGTGCGTCACTGCGAACATTGACCGGCGCGCCCGCCACCAGCGATTTTTCCGGCCGCTCGTCTTTGGCCACCAGGTAGCGCTGTAAACCGCCGCCAACGACGGTCAGTATGACATCGTTTACCGTTGCACCTTCGACCACTTGTTTTATTTGCCGCACTTCCGCCAGATCAAAAGTCACAGCATCAAACACTCTATGCGCTGTAATCGCGCCATTGAACCGGGTGCGCTCCTTGGGCCCAAGGCTCTTGAAGCGCTTTTCCTTCTTACCGACTTGAATGCGGCGCAAGATGGGCACGGATTCGCCGATCAGGTTTGCCAGCTTCCACGGCTGGCGCAGATTGTGGAAATACGCGCGCGCCAGCAATTCCAGCGTCGACGGATCACGCTCGGCGGCCCAGTCATCCGCGGCGGGTTCAGACTCCGGGTTTGGCGACAAGTCGTGAATGGCGCCCATAATCTCGGTCCCCGTTGCCCCGTCCATGGCGGCATGGTGGACTTTCAGGAAAATGGCAAAGCTGCCAGGTGGCAAACCTTTTACGCGATCCAACCCCTCAATCACGTAGGCTTCCCACAATGGGCGCGACCGGTCCAGCGGCCGGGAGTGCAAGCGCGCCACCTGAATACACAGCTGGCGCCAGTCGCCAGGCTTGGGCAGGGCAATATGACGCACGTGGAATTCCAGGTCGAAATTTGCGTCTTCCACCCAATACGGTTGATCCAGCTGTAAGGGTACAGCGACGATTTTGCGCCGGAACACGGTGGAACGCCGGAGGCGGTTGCGAAAAGTCTGCAGAATATCCTTGAATCGCACGAAGCCATTCGGCGCGGTAGACGGGTCATAAATAAACAGCGGGCCGATATGCATGGGCGCGTTGTCCATTTCCTGATGCAGAAACATCGCATCCAGACCAGTGAGTTGTTGCATGTACGTGCTCTCCAGTACTTTCTTAGAGTCTCGTTGAGATTTCAACGCTGGCATTGCAACAGGAAGCCCGCCCAAATTCAAGGCACATGCTTCACAGCGCATAGCCGATTGGATTGAAGTTTTTTAGAAAGACCCTTCCGGCATTGCCATGGTCGCCTCGCTACCTGCTATTGCAGCTTCGAAATAACCGGCCGATCGCGGCAAAATTTGCTGCGCATAAAACTGCGCGGTAATCAGCTTGGCTTGATAAAACGCCGCGTCAGAATCACCGGCTATCAATTTGCTATTGGCGACCAGTGCCGCACGCGCCATCTGCCAACCGCCGGAGACGGTACCGACCAGCATTAAGATATTAAAAGCTGCCGCGCCAGCCAGGTGTGGGTCAGCAGGCGCGCTGTCAAGCAACCAGTTGGTCGCTTGCTCGAGACGCTGTATTCCAGCGGCGAGACCTGCCCTGATAGCGGCCAGCGCCGTGCCGGCGCTGGCGAGATCGACATCCAGCGCGCGCATTTCATCTAGCAGTTGGGTCATGGCTTTGCCGCCGTCGAGCAGAATTTTACGGCCGACCAAATCATTGGCCTGAATACCTGTGGTGCCTTCATAGATAGTCAGTATGCGGGCGTCGCGCATATGCTGAGCGGCGCCGGTTTCCTCGACGAAGCCCATACCGCCGTGAACCTGCACCCCCAGCGACGTGACCTCCTGCGCAAGCTCGGTCATCCAGGCTTTGACCACCGGCGTCAGCAGCGCGGTGCGGGCGTGGGCGTCTTTGCGTTGCTGCGGATCTTCGCAATGATGGGCGAAGTCGGTGGTCGTGGCCGTCACGTAGGCAAGCGCGCGCATGGCTTCAGTGCACGCCTTCATGTGCATCAACATACGGCGCACATCCGGATGATGAATAATGGTGACCTTGCCGTCCACTCCCGGCGCTTTGCCCTGCACCCGCTCACAGGCATAGGCTTTGGCCGCCTGGTAGGAGCGCTCGCAAATGCCCAGACCCTGAATGCCTACCCCCAGCCGGGCGTGGTTCATCATGGTAAACATGCAAGCCAGGCCATTGTTTTCTTCGCCGACAAGATAGCCGATGGCGCCTTCGTTGTCGCCAAAACTCATCACGCAGGTGGGGCTGGCGTGGATACCCAGCTTGTGTTCAACCGACACCGGGTAGGCATCATTACGCTCACCGATGCTGCCGTCGGCGTTGAGCAAATACTTGGGCACCAGGAACAGGGAAATTCCCTTCACGCCGGGCGGCGCATCGGGCAGTCGCGCCAGCACCAGATGTACAATATTTTCAGTGAACGGCTGGTCGCCCCAAGTGATATATATTTTCGTGCCACGAATGCGGTAGTGGTCGCCCTCGGGTTGCGCTTTGGTTCTTACCGCGGCGAGATCAGATCCCGCCTGCGGCTCGGTAAGGTTCATGGTGCCGGCCCACTCACCGCTAATCATCTTCGGTAGGTACGCTTGCTTCAATTCGACACTGGCGTGCGCTTGAATAGCGGTTACGGCGCCGGTATTCAACAGCGGACACAGGGAAAACGCCATATTGGCCGCTTGCCACATTTCCGCGGTCGTTTGCGCGATCAACTCGGGCAGGCCCATGCCGCCAAACTCGGGGTCAAAACCCAGCGTTTGCCAACCCCCTTCAACAAACTGGCCGTAGGCCTCGGCGAAGCCATCGGGCACGACTACGGCCCGATCTTCTACCCGGCTGCCGGTTTGGTCGCCCGGAGCGTTAAGCGCACCCCACACCTCACGCGCAAAGCGGGCCGCCTCGTCCAGAATCGGGCCGATCAGATCGTCGCTGACATCTGCAAACGCCGGCAATCTGTTGACGCTGTCGAAATCCGCCAGTTCATGGATGACGAATTTCATATCTTTTATTGGCGCGTTGTATTCGCTCATGCTTAACCTTCCTCCACTCACACTGTCAGCCGCAACCTGGGTAGCCTATGAATACCGATAGTCCTTGAACTGGTCGCGTAAGTCCTTCTTGCTGATCTTACCGGTGGCGGTATGCGGCAACTCATCGATAAAAACCGCGTCTCCAGGAATCCACCACTTCGCGACTTTGCCCTCCAGCCAGCCCAGGATTTGCTCCTTACTCAGTTCGGCGCCTGCTTTTTTGACGACGATTAACAGTGGCCGCTCGCTCCATTTCGGGTGCGGCACGCCGATGACTGCCGCCTCGGCCACTTGCGGGTGGCCAACCGCTGCGTTTTCCAGATCAATCGAGCTAATCCATTCGCCGCCCGATTTGATCACATCCTTGGTGCGGTCGGTGATTTGCATGTAACCCTGCGCGTCCATGGTGGCGACGTCGCCGGTGCTGAACCAACCCTCGTCATCATGCGCACTGCTGTTGTCCAATTTGTAGTAGCCGCTGCAAATCCAGGGGCCGCGGATCTTGACTTCGCCAAACGCAGTGCCGTCCCAGGGCTGCTCATTACCGGCTTCGTCGTCTATCTTGATCTCGACACCGAAAATGGGCCGTCCTTGCTTGACACGGATTTTATCCAACCGTTCTTTCGGTAGGTCGGCCATGCCCGGCTTCAAAGTGTTCATCACGCCCAGCGGTCCAGTCTCGGTCATGCCCCAAGCATGCTGCACGGTCACTCCGTGTTTGTCGGCAAACTCGTCCATAATAGACAGCGGGCAGGCAGCCCCACCGACCACGACGCGCTCCAGCGAGGCGACGGTTTTGCCAGTGTTGGCCAGATAACCCAACAGCGCCAACCACACGGTAGGCACGCCGGCGGACATAGTAACCCGCTCGCTGTTGATCAGTTCGTGCAGTATTTCACCATCGCCCATTTTGGGACCGGGAAACACCAGGTTTGCGCCGACCACTGGCGCCGCAAATGGCACGTTCCATGCGTTGACATGAAACATGGGCACAATGGGCAAAACAACATCGCGCACCGACAGGCCCATGGCGTCAGGCAAGGCAGCGCCGTAAGAATGCAACACGGTGGAGCGGTGTGAATACAAAACACCTTTGGGATTGCCCGTAGTGCCTGAGGTATAACACAGCGCGCTGGCGCTTCGCTCGTCCAGCTGAGGCCAGTCGAAGCTGTCGCTTTGACCGCCAATAAATACCTCGTAACTCTGCGCCCCCTTCAAGCCACACACTGGCATATGTGCCTCGTCGCAAAGGACGACGAACTGTTCAACTCCCGGCATCTTGTCAGCCATTTTTTCCAACAACGGAACAAAGGCAGGATCGACAAAAATCAGCCGGTCTTCAGCGTGATTGACGATGTATTCGAGCTGCTCCGGAAAAAGCCGTGGGTTAATCGTGTGGCAGATGCCACCGCTACAGGAAACGCCATAGTAGATTTCAAAATGACGGTAATCATTCCAGGCCAGAGTGGCAATTCTGTCTTCGGCCCGCATGCCGAAACCGGCCAGCGCATTGGCCAACTGGCGGGCACGCTTGAAAGCGTCGGCGTAGGTATAGCGATGGCGCGGGTTGTCGGCGGTGACCGAGACAATCTCACTGTCGGGGTAGACGCGCTCGGCGAAGCGCATGATGTGGGTAATGGTTAGCGGGGTATTCATCATACCTTGCAACATAATCGATTGCTCCTGGGTGTTATAATGCGAAGCCTGTTACGTACGAGCACACATTCGCATACAGCGCATGCGCGCGTCAATCTGGCGTAGTGTATATTGTGGCTCCTCTCTGCCGCGAGAAAGATCTAACCCGCGAGCAGATCAGTATAACGGCGCAGCATTTCGGCCTGCGACAACTTCTCTGCTGCATGCCCGAGCAACCATTCGCGGCCAACCGGGTCACGTATTCGACAGCTGCGCTCGTCGCTTTGGCCGGCGCGATTGTGGGCCGCGAACACCTGTTTTCGCCATGTAACAGTGTCCGGCCAGTGACGACAAGTTGCATCTTTTCGCGTTACAATTGCTGATCTTTTGCATGCAGCGGATAACACTATGGCTTTAACTCCCTCGTTGATGGTTCCACTAGGAGCCCGCATGCCGGGCTTTCAATTGCTCAACACAATCGACAACAACATGTTGAGCCTGGCTGACGTTCGCGGTGATGCTGGCACCCTGTTAATGTTTATTTGCAATCACTGCCCATATGTTGTGCATATACAGGACGGGCTAAGCGCATTGGGCAAGGATTACGCGAACGCTGACATTGGCATTGTTGCGATCAGCGCCAACGATGCGACCAGCCATCCGCAAGACGGGCCGGAAAAAATGCGCGACACCGCAGCGGCTAATGATTACCCGTTCCCTTACCTTTATGATGAGACTCAAGAAGTGGCGCACGCCTACTGCGCAGCCTGTACGCCCGATTTCTTTCTGCTCGACCGGCAAGACCGGCTGGTTTATCGCGGTCAATTCGATGCTTCGCGACCGGGAACTGACATTCCGGTAAGCGGCGAAGATTTGCGCCGCGCAATGGATAGCCTGCTCGCCGGTGCAGCAATCGACGAAAAGCAAATACCCAGCATAGGTTGCAATATCAAATGGAAAGCAGGCTGACCAGCGTTTCCGGAGCGCACGATGAACGCCGACGCCATAGACCGAATAAAGGCAAGGCTGGGAGTTAAAGGCTACCGCGAGCAGGCAGCCGACATGGCCGCCTATAGCCGCGACTGGCGCGGATTGCGCGAAGGCGTGCCGCGGCTGCTGGTGCTGCCAAAATCTGTCGCAGAAGTATCGTTTGTTTTAAGCACATGCAGTAAATCTAACATACCTGTTGTGCCGCAAGGAGGTAACACCGGCTTGTGCGGGGCTTCGGTCACTGATGAGTCGGGTTCACAGATTCTGCTTAACCTGCAAAGAATGAATACCGTCCACGAACTGGATGTGGATAGCAATACGGCATGCGTGGGAGCCGGTGTCATTTTGCAAAACCTGCATGCGCTGGTAGAAGAAAGCAATCGTTATTTCCCTTTGTCCTTAGGCGCTAAAGGCAGCTGTCAGATTGGCGGCAATATCGCCACCAACGCCGGCGGCATTAACGTGTTGCGCTACGGCCATATGCGCAGCCTGGTGCTTGGGCTGGAAGTAGTGCTGCCCGATGGGACTATCCTTAATAATCTAAGCACATTGCGAAAAGACAATACCGGTTACGACCTTAAACAGCTCTTTATCGGCTCGGAGGGGACACTGGGAGTCATTACTGCTGCCAGCCTGGCACTGTTTCCGGTGCCGAAGGAGTTCGGCACCGTGTTCGTAGGCGTGAATCGAATTGAAGATGTCATTGCCTTTTTTACGCTTTGCCGCGAGCGTGCCGCTGACGCTCTCTGTGCTTTCGAACTTGTTTCTGCGCGGGCGTTACAGGCGTCAAGAAATGTCTTGGGGGCCAAAACGGTTGCCCTGTCTGACGACTACCCGTGGTATGTGATCGCCGAACTTTCGTCCCCGCGCGCAAACGCCGGCTTGAGTCCTCAGCTCGAAACCTTGCTGGAAACCGCACTGCAAAAGCGCTTGATCGCCGACGGCATTATTGCGCATAGCGAGTCGCAGCGGGCGGCTATCTGGCTTACCCGCGAAAGCATTGCCGAGGGACAAGGCCGTTCGGTGCGACATGACATCTCGGTTCCGATCGCCTCCATCCCGGCGGTGGCCGCCGCATTGAACGCTTCGATAACGCAGGTATGCGAGCAGGCAGACTCACTTGTCTATGGCCATGTGGGCGACGGCAATTTGCATTACAACGTAGTATTGCCGGCAACCTGGGAAGAGGATAAGTATCAACAACAATCGGCAGTAGTTAGCGCCGCGATTTACGCGGTGACCGCAGACTTTAGGGGGAGTTTTTCGGCTGAGCATGGAGTTGGAAGAACAAAAACGGAAGCGTTTGAAAACTATAAAGACGCAAGCTCAAAAGCTTTAATGTACGATTTAAAGAGAATGATTGACCCGGCAAATATCATGAATCCGGGAGTCATTTTCACGGCGCGCTCTTGACGGTGGTCGCGCCGACGGCACAATCGCCTCTCTGATAGTGCAACGGGTAGCCAACGAAGCCAGCGGCGATTTGCTGGCAACACGTACAGATATTACGCGTTTTGTGTTGGTAGTGCGGTGCTGGCCCCTGTTCGAATACTGTGGCACCATAGGGTAGTCTTGGTAATGCAGCAGTAATGCCTCGCGGGTAAAAGTGACCCGCCTACTACCGACGCACCCAGCTGATAACAATATAACGGTTTCTTTCTTGCAGGCTTGTCAAAAGGAATGGGGCAGGAAAACACTGGAGTGGAAGCAAAATGGCATCGCGGTTCATACTAATTATAATTATTGCGATATGCGCCTTCGCCTATGGGCTGGTGGTTGCAACCTATAAAGTATTCCCATTCGGCCAACTTCAGTATGCCAAGAGCCTCATTATCGAAGAACCCGATGTCACGATTAATCCAGTTGAAGCGAGAGAAATAGAACGCTCCAGGTTTTATTTTCTTAACAAAAAGTCTTTCTTTGAAAGCCACTCCGCGCAAGCAGATATTGTAATGATTGGTGATTCGCTGGTTGATGGTGCCGAGTGGCACGAAGTGCTGCCGAACACCTCCGTTGTAAACAGAGGTGTTCGCGGCGATAGCATCGGGGGCGTTCTCAACAGAATGGATTCCGTTTATTCCGTTGGCGCAAAAAAAGCTTTTCTTATGATTGGGTACAACGACTTGCGCAAATCCAGGCCGCCGATTGAAGTATTTGAACACTACGAATTGATCATTGAAGGCTTATTGGCGCACGGCACGCAACCTTACTTACAATCTATTATACTCGTGGGCCAGCACCGGGTTGAGTGGAACGAATATATAATGCAGCTAAACGCGCTACTTGAAAACTATGCGACAGAAAAAGGCCTGGTATTTATTGATCTCAACGCCGCTCTCTCCGTTAACGGAGAGTTAAATCCCGCATTCTCAAAGGATGGCATTCATTTAAATGGCGAAGGCTATGCGGTTTGGGCGCGCGCCATCAAACCCCACATCGGCATACAGTGAGAGTTACTTCTTATCCAGTTTTATTGTTTCCGCCGCGCCCTTTGTTTTCTTTTTCCCCGAATCAGGTTTCTGCACCCGTTCCTGCACTGCCAGTATGCGCTCCAACTGCCTGTGAGAATCTTTCTGGTTGGTGGAAACTCTGCTCAGACCTTTTAGCATGTTGTTGCGAATCTCTGGGAATTTTTCTCTGATTTTTGCCTGCGTATGCGGGTCATCACGCTTCTGGACGCTGTCAACTAAATCATCCAGAGTTCGAAGAGTGTCATGCCACTCATCACTTTGTTCGCCGTACTTTTGCAAACAGTTGGTCATTACCGCCAGCCATTTACCGATAATGAAATCCAGAATGGTCGGGGGTAGCAAAGTCCCATGCATGCGTTGCAGAATCTCGGCGCCAACCTTTTTCCTGATAGAAAATTCTTCGGCATTGACGTTGGCAGGCTTAGTACTTGAAGCGTGGGTCGTCGCCGCCGCGCTACTGCCACTCTCAATGAAGTTCTGCAGTTGATCAAGCTTCTCGCTAAAGATATCGGCATCTTCGACGTAGTGCTCAAGGATAGCATTGACGATGGAGTCGAGTTCCTGATAGAAACGATCGTCGCTTTTATCGGCGCGCTCTCCCCAATCAAAACCGGCGCAAACAACTTCATTTAGCAAACATATTGCAGGATGGTTACCCTCTTTAAAACGTTCATTGTCGAGCAGCATCAGCTTTAATAGTGGAATTTGCAGCTGGTTTATTAAACCTCGTATTTCCGCAGGTAGCTCTCTGTCGCCAACCCCGCCGTCGAACAGGAACACCACAGATTGAATGGCCGCTTCCTGCAACGGCGTTGGAAAGCCTGCATTACCTGACGCCCAGTTATCCTCCAGAACTTTTTCTACTATTCTGCGAATATCCAGTGTTTGCAGTTCTTTTTGTGCCTTGAGTCGCTGCGCCAATGGCACTTGCAGCTTGCTTAGCTTGGACACCAGGTCAGCGTCCGAGATATGGGTTCCATTCTGCATCGGGTTTTCGTTCCCTCCGGCGGGAATTATGTTGTCAGTTTCAAGCGTACTAAAAGGTCGCTGCGCTTTTTGAAGAGAAGGGAGCAACTGTGCATCCAGGCCCTCCTCGTCTTCTGCTTCGGGCTTTTGCGCTACTAAACCGTTCAACACAGAAGCCACGTCAGATTTGTGTAGAATTTGCAGCGTGGATGCGTACATGTCCGACAGCTTGTTCAGCACTCCCGACTGCCACAGATTAAGCAACAAGAAGAAAGCGTCGACTGAGATCGTCAGTTCGCGGCAAGCGTGACCGAAAATGTTGGTTAGCTGCGCGGGGCCGAGCGGATGGTTGGTATTGTCGACCTCGCGAAGCCGTTGCATGCTTTCAAAATACAACCGCAGATATTCTAGCGTATCGCCATTACTCTCCTCAGCGTTCACTACCATGGTGTCGACAGTCGCTCTGTTCTCAGAAAACAGCTCGTAAAAATTATGCAGGCTTGACGCTTCGGGCTTCAACTGTTGCCCCACCGGCTCGACTACCAGCGGCGCTTCGAAGCTACTCTCAAATTGGGACAGAAACAAGGCGATAAACCGGTCTTTGTTCAGCCTGACATAACGCATCGCATCGAAATGGAGAATCTGCGTTTCGTTGTCTTTAGCGGCGATAGCGGCATCAAACGCCGTTTCATCGAAGGCATCAAATAGCTCGATCAGGCTGCAGCGCAGAAAATTCGAGGTATGGGTAACGATCTGCCGCAAGACCAGCTCACATAACCTGGAAGCTTTTCCAACATCGTCGGGCCGCGGCCAGGATTCTTGTGGTTTCGTCATGTCGGAGGGATCGGTTCGAGATCTACTCTAGGCGTCTGAACTCATTGTAGGCATTATTGATCCGAAATCAAAGCTCTTTGGTAATTAGTGATAGTCTTTTATTATCAGGGACTTATTGCCTCTGCACGCAAATATTGTGAATATCTCGGCAGATCATTCTACCAACGCATCGCAACTTAGGGCGGTCAAGGCAAAAATCCGATTTACTTGAAAATGCCGCGCGAAAGCGAAAGTCAGCTACCGCACAAAAATTTCTCAACGCCGAAACAAAAACACTGCATTACTAGCCATTGGTTGTTAGCAGCCTAATTCTAGCCGTTCCAAGGCACTCTTTCGGATACTCTACTTCAATATTGGGAAAATGCCGCCGCCACTCCATCACGCATGCCTGCTCATGATCTCGTTGCGAATCATCCAATATTATTAGATGGTCTTCTGCCAGATGGCTTGCAATTTGAGGGATCGCGCCATTTCGACCGACGATAGAACCCATTGGGCCATCGATAATAACAAAGTCAAACGTGTCAGCGTTCTTACTCATATCGATGTTATACCAGCGGTAGGAATCACCGTTCGAGTAGTTGTAGGATTTAAACCCACATTGATGGATGGTTAAATGACTCCCAATATTATGCTGACCAACGAAATCAGCCAAATAGCTGACGGTGCCGGGTAGATTTTCCAGGCTGGTGACTTTGAAACCCATCTTTTCAGACATCGCCGCCAATAGTATTGTTGATGTTCCGCTACCCACGTCGAGCACGTGCGCAGGTTTGTGTAGTTCAATCTGTTGCAGGATATATTCGCTTTTACGCTGAAATAGAACCATCGGCCCCCACCAAAGATCCTTTTCCACAAGCCCATATTCTTGCAACTTGGCTTGAAATTCTGCCGATGCTTTCGGGCCAGATCGCGCGAGATATTCGGGTGCCTTTTTCGAAACCTGACGGCTCACAACCAGCTTCTGGGCACAATTTACTGCCCAGGTAAACAATTTTTCAAATAACGTAAGATTGGCCGTGTTGACTTGCACAGTCGCCATGTTTCTCTCCATGTATGCTTGAATGTTGTCGCGCTACAATGATCGCAGCAAACAATTAAACAGGAATACTCTGTGTTCTGCACTCATTTGGCGGCAAATCACGGCTTGTAATTTTTACCTCTTAAACAAGTGGACAAAGACGATAGGCTAACTACAAATACGCAAATACTCGGATACCACTCTATTGGCTATATGGTTGTAAGTCCGGTATCGATTCACGTACTGACGGCCCGACTCACCCATCTCTTGGGCTTTTTCAGGATCACTCAATATATCGACTATGGCGGCAGCAAACGCTGCTTCCTCCCAAGGTACGCATATACCTCCCTGGCTTTCCTCCAGAACCAGACGTTGCTCTGGGTGGTCATTAGCGACCACAGCCTTCCCCAGCGCCATATATTCGATCAATTTGGTCGGTGACGTCGACTTCAAAATAGGCGTGGGATAAAACGGCGAGACACAGACACCTGCATTTCTCACATGCGCTATCGCCTGCGGCTGCGGGAGAAAACCCGTGAAAAATACTGCATGATCAATGTTCAGACGTTTGGATTCCTGCCTCAAAACTTCTTCATCTTCCGGATCCTCGCCAGCACCGACAAAGTGTAATGTCGAGTCGGGAATTTCACTTACTACTTTCGCAAAGGCCCTGACCACAAAATCCAATTTACGCGCTCTGATCAACGTCCCCAGGTAAACCACCGACTTGTTCGCATTTGCGATAGTCGGCGTTTCTAGCCCTGGGTTATCAAAATCCTCAGGCGTAAATCCCATTGGAACCGGTGTCAACTTATGCGCCGGGACTCCGTTTTCGATAAAGTCTTTCTTCATTTGTTCGCTTTGAACAAAGATGTGATCCGCGAACTTTGTAATGATACGATAGAGAATAGTATGCAGCACTATCCCGCGGATGAACCAGAAAGCCGGATATCGCGCAGTTCCAACTTTCACTTCATACAAAGATGCTTCAGGGAACGGATAAGAACACCAATATACAAACCTGGTTTTGTTCAGCTTGGCGGCGACAATCGCCAACAATGCCGCAATATACTTATCTTTAACCTGCACAAAGTCGTATCGTTCTGATTTAAGAAGCTTAAACATTAACAAGTCATGGCCAATGCCATAAAAGTGTTTGCGCAGCCGAGCCAAACGGGTCAATCCTGCATCGGTTTTGCCAACCCAAACTCGACAGCCGAACCAAGTGGTTTGATACAAATCCATACAATCATCTTCAGATTGCAGCACCCAATCGATAGTATGCCCTCTTTCCAGCACCGCACGACCGAAGAGCTCGGTAGTGTCGACCCTGAATGGAGGGTACTTGTCAGCCGAAACAAAGAGGAATTTGAGCTTTCTATTATCTGTCACCGTTTTCAAGAACAACTCAACCCAAATCTCAAATTAATTAACGCAAATGTCCTTAGTTCAACGCTTGCCAGCAAAAGCATAATGACCACTCTTCAGCTGCTCATAGACAGGATTACACAATTGCTCGACAACCGAGCATTCAACAGTTGATAAGCTCGCTGCTTTATTCAGGCTGTCGCTACGTATCTGCTCGCAATACTCCTTGCGATATTGCAGGCCGACAAAATCGTATATTTCGGGAAGAATTTTCGTTTTGTTTT